>JBMSNF010000238.1:0-2034 GCA_049421545.1 Arenimonas sp. | reverse complement strand
TGGTGACACTATCCGGCGTTGCTTCGACCACAGCACCCATGGCGCGCAGGCCGGCGACCATGCTGGCGATCCGGTCGGATTCCTTGACGCGCAGTTCGGCCAAACCGCGGGCGTGTGTGATGCCGTCGGACAAAGCGGCCGCGACGAAGAAAATCGGACATTCATCGATCATGTCGGGAACCAATTCCTCGGGCAGATCAATCGCTTTCAATGCGGAATGCCGGACCCGCACATCCGCCACCGGTTCCCCGCCCTGCTCGCGTTCGTTGAACAATTCGATGCGTCCGCCCATCATTCGCAATGCCTGCAGGAGGCCGGTACGGCGCGGATTCACGCCGATATTGACAAGCGTGATGTCGGAATCCGGAATCAGAAGCGCGGCCGTGATCAGGAAAGCCGCGGAGGAAATGTCGCCGGGAATCCGGATTTCACCGGCCTGTAGACGTCCGCCGCCATGGATCCGAATGCGCCCCGGGCTGTAGCTGATCGGCCAACCCAGTGATTGCAGCATCGCTTCGGTGTAATCGCGGGTCGGACGGGGTTCAGTGATGAGCGACTCCCCCTCGGCATACATGGCGGCAAGCAGAAGTGCGGATTTGACCTGGGCACTGGCGACACCGGTGTCGATTTCAACCGGCTTCAAACGCTGACCGCCATGGACGTGCAGGGGTGCGTAATTGCCCTCACGGGCGGAAATTCGGGCTCCCATGGCCTCAAGTTTGCCGATGACCCGTGCCATTGGACGTTGTGAAAGCGAAGCGTCTCCGATCAGCACGCTGTCGAAGGTCTGCGCACACAGCAAGCCGGTCAACAGGCGCATGCCGGTGCCGGCATTGCCGCAGTCCAAAGGCGCGCTATTGGCCTGAAGTCCGTGCAGACCGACCCCGTGAATGATCCGGGATTGCGCATCCGGGGTGTCGATGCGTACACCGAGCTGGCCGAAAATTCGTGCCGTGGCACGGGTGTCCTCACCCTCCAGAAAGCCGCTGACCTGCGTCCGTCCCTCGGCCAATGCCCCGAAAATGATGGCGCGGTGCGAGATGGATTTATCGCCCGGCACGCTGAAGCGGCCATGCAGGCCGGATGAACGTGCGGCTTTCCAAGTCAGGCTCACGACAGCACGGCCTTGAGGTTGGCGAGCAATCGTTCATTCTCGGGACGGGTAGCCAGCGTTATACGCAGATAGTCTCCCAGCCCGTATCCGGCCATGGGGCGGACGATGACCCCGCGTTCGAACAAGGCCTGTTCGATGGCGGCGGTTTCCGGCCCGAAATGCACCAGCAGGAAATTGGTCTGCGATGGCAGGACCGTCAATCCGATGGAGCGAAGCTCACCGGTCAGCCATTCGCGTTCCGCTGCATTTTGCGCCACGACGCTGCAAAGGTGCGCATCATCGGCAAGCGCCGCCCGGGCGCCCGCCAAAGCCAGACTGTTCAGATTGAAGGATTCCCGGATGGGCTCCATCAAGGCCAGCAGACCGGGATCGGCGACGGCATAACCGACCCGCAGCCCGGCCAAACCATAGGCCTTCGAGAAGGTCCGGGTCACGATCAGGTTCGGGAAGCGTGCGCCATGCGCAAGCACACTGGTCAAAGCCGGATCGGTGACATATTCGATATAGGCCTCATCGACCAGCACCAGAACATCAGACGGTACCCGGGCAAGGAAGTCCGACAATTGAGCGCTGTCGCACCAGGTGCCGGTCGGATTGTTGGGATTGGCGAAGCAGATCAATTTGGTCCGTGGCGTAATGGCGGCAATCAATGCATCGAGATCATGGCCAAGCGCCATCGGGTGTCCTGCCGGATACGCATCGACGAACACCAGATTCGCGCCGACGGCTTTGGCGGCAATGGGATACACCGCAAAACAATAACGGCTCAGCAACACTTCGTCGTCCGCACCGGCGAACACCTGCGCCAGCTGCATCAACAATTCGTGAGAACCGTTGCCCAGCGCGATGCGCTCCGGAACTATGCCATGCAGACGCGCGATTTCCCGTTTCAGGGCCATACCGGAAGGATCCGGATAACG
>JBMSNF010000237.1:0-2050 GCA_049421545.1 Arenimonas sp. | reverse complement strand
TGCCGAACGGAAACCGGCGCGCGCTTCCGACGCGCTCCGGAAACTCCGCCAGCACGCGTCCGGCCTCATCGCGGATCTGCCCGGCCCGCGTGCGGACATTTTCGCGCACCGGCGCACTCATGCGGCTGATCAGGCGTGCCGCCGGATACCCGAGCGCGGTCAGACGATCATGGATGGCATCGACACCCAGGAAATCATAGAGGCGGTTGAATGGCGGATTCTCACTGATGGTGAAGATGCGGGTCAGGCTGCGCGCCAAGGCTTCGAACGCAGGTTCCTGATCCGGCCACTCGCCGCCGATCGGCGGCTGGGTGAATCCGATCTGCGCGCGTAGATCGAAGCCCATGGCCGCGATCCGCTCGCAGGCCAACAGGGCCATCGGCAACTTGGCGACGCTGCCGGTGCTGAACCAGCGCTCGGGCTGAAGCTGCCAGCTGCGCTTGTGCCACCGGCCGCCGCGCTTGCGGTACTGGCACAGAATCTGGATTCGGTACTCGGGATTGCCGGGCATGCCGGCGAAGGGTTCCGGCATGGCGGCGAACACCCGGGCCCAGAACGGATCCCCGGCCCGGATTCGGGCTGCCGCAAAAGCCAGCGGAAGCCCGGCGCTGAATTGCAGTAATGTGCGTCGTTTCATGGACTTATCTTAACCCCGATGGCATGAATACGTTTGCATTTTCCTTGCCCCGCAGAGGCATGGCTTCTACACTGGCTGTGGTTTCAATGACGCCGGCGTGGCGTTATTCCCACAATAATGAACAGCCCGCCTGCCAACTTATGAATGACACCGCATCCCCGCTGGATACCGACACCCGTGACGCCCTGCAAAACGCGGTGCTGAACCGTTTCAACACCCTCGCCGCCCAGCATACCGGACCGCTGGATGCCCGTGCCGCACTCCGCATGGCCGCGGCAGCCTGCCGCGATGAGTTGGCGTTGCGCTGGGCCGCCACCCAGAAAGCCGATGCCGCGCGTGGCCAACAGGCCGCATGCCGGCGTGTGCATTATCTTTCCATGGAGTTTCTGATGGGACGCGCGCTGGGCAATGCCCTGGCGGCACTCGGCATCGAACCCACGCTCCGCGCCCTCATGGCCGAGCGCGGCATCGACTGGAGCGATGTTCTGGAAGGTGAACCCGATGCCGCATTGGGCAACGGCGGTCTCGGCCGCCTTGCCGCCTGCTTTCTGGACGCCTTCGCCGAACTGGAACTGCCGTCCTTCGGCTACGGGCTGCGCTACCGTTTCGGCATGTTCAAACAGACCACGCCGGACGGCGTGCAGGTGGAGGCCGCGGATGACTGGCTGCGCGATGGCGCGCTCTGGGATATCGAACGCAGCGGCATCGAATACCGCGTCGGCTTCGGCGGACGGGTGGAATCCACACGCGCCGGTGGCCGTCTGGAAACCGACCGCAGCAGTGGCCGCCAGTGGGTTCCAGCCGAACACGTGCGAGCGCGTGCCTTCGATTTCATCGTGCCGGCGCATCATGGCGCACGGGTATCCACGCTCCGGCAATGGCAGGCCCTGCCCGAGCAGGCCGTGGATTTCCAGGCGGTCGTGCGCGGGGATTACGCCGCGGCGGCGAAACCGGAATGGCAGGCCGATGCCCTGAACTGGGTGCTGTACCCCGATGACAGCCATGCCGCCGGCCGCGAACTTCGCCTGCGTCAGGAAGCTTTCCTGGTCAGCGCCTCCCTGCAGGATCTGCTGCAGCGCCATCTGGCCGAGTACGGCACGCTCGAATCACTGGGGCGGCACAACGCCATCCATCTGAACGACACCCATCCGGCACTGGCACCGGCGGAGCTGATGCGCCTGCTGGTGGACGAGCACGGCATGAAATGGGACGACGCCTGGCGGATCACCCGCGAAGCGGTGTCGTACACCAATCACACCCTGATGCCGGAAGCGCTGGAAACCTGGCCGGTGGCCTTGATGGAGTCGCTGCTGCCGCGTCATCTGGAAATCATCTACGACATCAACTACCGTTTCCTGGCCGATGTGCGCGCACGCTTCCCGAACGACGAAGAGTTGGCCAAACGTGTTTCGC
>JBMSNF010000236.1:0-2067 GCA_049421545.1 Arenimonas sp. | reverse complement strand
CCCTTCCCCCCAAGTCGTTGTAGAGTAGGCGCATAGACAGGAGGACATATGCACGTGATCGTTGTGGCAAGTTCCAAAGGCGGTGCCGGCAAGAGCACCCTGTCCACCAACCTGGCCGCGCATTACGCCCTGCAGGGCAAGCGCACGGCCCTGATCGATGCCGACCGGCAGAAATCGGCCACGCACTGGTGCGAAAAGCGCGCGGCGCTGGAAAGCGCGGTGCTGCCGGTGGATGGCAGCAAGCGCAATTGGGCCAAGAACCTGCCCAGCCAGACCGAAGTGGTGATCGTGGATGCCCCGGCCGGCGCCATGGCCGACGACCTCGAGGAATTCCTGGACATCGCCAGCGTGGTACTGGTGCCGGTGCTGCCGTCCACCATCGATCTGGAAGCGACCGTACCGTTCCTGAACTCTCTGGCCGGCAATGCCCGCATCAAGAAAGGCAAATTGCCGGTGGCGCTGGTGGCCAATCGCCTGAAGCCCTGGACCGGCGCGTCGCAACAGGCGGTGGCGCAGATCAAGGCCTGGCCGTATCCGGTCGCCGGCGAGCTGCGCGACACCCAGGCCTATGTGCTGATGGTGGCGCTCGGCAAATCGGTGTTCGATTACCACTCCGAGCAGGTGCGTAGCCATCAGGCCGACTGGGCCCCGATTTTCAAATGGATCAGGAAGGTGAGCTGATGCGTGAAATCATTCTGCTGCGGCACGCCCATGCCGAACCGGCCGGCCTCGGCCAGGACGACATCGACCGCGCACTGTCGCGTCAGGGCTTGGCGGAAGCCGAAGCCGCCGGTGCCTGGCTGAAAAAGCACGACCTGCACCCCGACCGCATCCTGTGTTCGCCGGCGCGGCGCACCCGCGAAACCCTCGAGCAGGTGCTGCGGGTGACCGGCTTCGTGGACCAACGCCAGGACGCGCGCATCTACGACGCCACGCCCGGCACCCTGATGCAGATCGCCGACGAGCACCGCGAGTGCAGCAGCCTGATGCTGATCGGCCACAATCCGGGCCTGGAACATCTGGTGGCCCTGCTCAGCTCCGGCCAATCCGGTGATTTCCGCGGCATGCCGGCCGCCGGCCTGGCGGTGCTGCACATTCCGGCCGAGGCCGAATTCGAACCCGGCATCGCCACGCTGGAACACTTCTGGTGGCCCTAGATGCGCGCGGGCTGGGCATGCCTGTGTGCATTGCTGGCCCTGCCGGCCGCGGCCGCTGACGCACCGCCGCTCTGGCGCCTCGATCCGCTGGCCTCGCAGGCGCAGTTCCGTGTGCATCTGCGCATGGGCATTCCGGCCGAGGGCCGTTTCAAAAGCATCCAAGGCGACATCCATCCGCTACCCGATCAGAAGCTGAGCGTGCGCGTGCAGCTGGATGCACGCGAATTGGCGATGGGCGGCCCGGCCTGGATCCAGAAAGCCACGCACTCGCCGGCCTTCCTCGACACCGCCAAACATCCCGAGATCCGTTTCCAGTCCGTGCCGTTCTCCAGCCAGGTGCTGGTGTCCGGCGGCAGCATCACCGGCATGCTGACCCTGCGCGATGTCAGCAAGCCGGTCACCTTCACCGTGTTGCCCACGCAATGCCGGCAGCCGGGCTGGACCTGTCCGATTTCGGCCAGCGGCACGCTCGACCGGCACGACTTCGGCATGCACGCCTACCGCTGGAGTCTGCGCGACGAGGTGGTGGTCGGATTTCAGCTAAAATTCGCCAATGATCATTAGACTGTCCGCGGCCCTGCTGATGCTGGCGCTGGGCGCCTGCGCCAGCCTGCCCGAAAGCAAGAACCGGCAAGCCGGCGCCTTTGCCGGAAGCCTGCAGGACACCGGCAATGCCTGCCACGCCGAAACCGGCTGCGGGCTGGACTCGCCCCTGCGCGATCTGGCCGATGCCACCGCAAGCGCCGCCGGCGATGGCAAACATCAGGTCATTCTGCTCGATCAGGGCAACGATGCCTTGCTCACCCGCCTGCACATGATCGAAAGCGCGCGCCACAGCATCGAACTGCAGGTGTTCATCTACGATCTCGATGAATCCGGCACCCTGATGCTGGACGCGATGGTGCGCGCT
>JBMSNF010000235.1:0-2082 GCA_049421545.1 Arenimonas sp. | reverse complement strand
GCTCATCATCCATGCCCGCCGTGCCACGGAACGCGTCATCCAGCTGTTGCGTCGGCATGGCCCCGCCAAGGGTGTGATACACAGTTATTCCGGCAGTCTGGAACAGGCGCGGCGACTGATCGGCATGGATTTCATGCTGGGCATCGGCGGGCCCATCACCTACCCGCGCAGCAGCCGTATCCGTGAGATCGTCAAAGATGTCCCGCTGTCCCATCTGCTCCTGGAAACCGATGCCCCGGACCAGCCGATGGCAGGCGAACAGGGACGCCGCAATGAACCGGCGAAACTGGTGCGGGTCGCCGAAGCCATGGCGGAAATCCGTGGGCTGTCGTTGACCGAAGTGGCGGCAGAGACCCGTCTGAATGCCCAGCGCTTATTTGGACTTGCGGCCTAAGAGCAATTCGATGGCCTTGGCAGCGGCGACAAAGGCAAACGCGCCGGTCACATGCGTGGCGGCCCCAAGGCCGTCGCCGCAGTCAAGCTTGAAACCACCTTCGGGATCGGTGGCCGGACGGATGCCGCAGACCGAACCATCGGCCTGCGGATATTGCACGTTCTGCAGCGAATACACGGCTGGAATGCTGAAATAACGGTCTTTATTCTTCGGGAAATTGAACTCGGTGCGCAGCTTGCGGCGGATCAGGGCCAGCAGCGCATCCTGCTCGGTTCTGGCCAGATCGCGGACGCGGATCTGGGTGGGATCGGTACGACCGCCTGCGGCGCCGCCCACGATCAGTTTCTGTTTACACCGCCGGCACCAGGCAATCAGCTCGACCTTGACGCGGAAAGCATCACAGGCGTCGATGACCAGATCGAACGGCCCCGCCAGAAGTTCGGTCATGTTGGCCGGCGTGACGAACGAGGCCACGGTTTCGACCTGCAGTGCCGGATTGATGGCCAGACAGCGTTCAGCCATCGCATCGACCTTGTTGCGTCCGAAATTGCCATCCAGCGCATGCAGCTGCCGGTTGCTGTTGGACACGCAGATGTCATCGGCATCAAACAGGCTCAGCCGGCCGATGCCGGAACGGGCCAGCGCCTCGACCAGCCAGGATCCGACGCCGCCGATGCCGATGACCGCCACATGGGCCTGCCCAAGCCGCGCCAAAGCGCCTTTGCCATACAGCCGTTCTACACCGGCGAAACGTTCATTGTGAGCATTCATACCGCTATTGTAATGCCTGCGGGCTATCCTTTAGTATGGCGAAAGCCCCGCCCGGAGAACGAATATGAACAAACCCCTGCAATTCCTGATCGTGATGCTGATCGGGCTGATCATGGGCGCGGTCTGCACCAGCATCGCCATCAATGCACTCAGCAAGGGCAGCGAATTCTCCCGCGGCGTCATGGCCGTCCAGGCCGCGCACGCGATGGCCCTCAACAAGCTGGCGAAAGACAACCGCTGCAGCGCCCCGGAAATCCAGAAGGAATTGCTGCCGATGCGGATCATCGCGGCCGATATCGAACCGGCATTCAAATCCCTGGCCGAACAGGACCAGCAGTTCGTCCGTTATGCCGCCGATCTGCGCCGGGTGCTCGACCTGCAGTTGGCCAAAGGCATCGACAACTGCGCCGACCTCGCGACCGGCATCAGCTCGATCAAGCAAAGCTGTGACAATTGCCACCGGGATTACAAGTAATGACGGCGGAACTCCAGCAGATTCTCTACATCATTTCAGCCGCCCTGATCATCATCGGCCTGCTGGGGGTTTTCCTGCCGATTCTGCCCGGCATCCCCTTGGCTTATGCCGGCATGGTGCTGGCCGCCTGGGCCGGCGGGTTCAAGGAAATCTCGGTGCTGGTGCTGATTCTGCTCGGTCTGCTGACTTTGGCTTCAGTTGCCATTGATTTCTTGGCCAGCGCCCTCGGTGCGAAGCGCGCGGGGGCCAGCAAATTGGCTGTTGTTGGTGCCGCAATCGGCAGCCTAATCGGCATGATCTTTTTCAATCTTCCCGGGCTGATTCTCGGGCCGCTCGTGGGCGTGATGGTGGTCGAAACCGCTCAGGGCAAAAGCATGGGTGAAGCCGGCAAGATCGGATTCGCTACCTGGATCGGCATGGCTGTCGGTGTTGCGCTGAAGGT
>JBMSNF010000234.1:0-2129 GCA_049421545.1 Arenimonas sp. | reverse complement strand
TTGATGGCGCTGTTCAGCCCGAAAGCGATCAGCCTGAAAGGCGGACGCGAGGCCATTGCCGCCGATTATTCACGGCTGTTCGGCAGCACCCGGCAACGCCGGATCGCACTCAGCAACCCGCGTTGGCAAGCGATGGACGAGGCCCGCCGTCTGCGTGCCGGCTTCCAGACCGAGCTGGCCTATATGGACGCGCGTGCGCCGCAGCGCCGCAGCGGCCAACTGGAAATGCTGTTGGTGCGTGAAAACGGAAATCCCCGTATTCTTGAACTGCTGATCACCGAATAAGTCCCTATGAAAAAAGTCCTGATTGCCCTTGTTTTTGCCGTGCTGGCCGTGCTGGCCTGGCGCGTGCTCAGTCTGGGCATGGCCGATCATTACGCACGCAGCGAACCCGAGCGCGCGCTGTCCTGGCGCAGCGATCATCCCGAAGCCCGCCTGCAGGCGGCGCTGCGGCATGTGGCGGCGAAAGACTGGCCGGCCGCCAAGATCGATGCCGAACGCGCGCTGAAAGCGCGTCCGATCGATGGCCGCCCCTTGCGGGTGCTGGCGCAGGTGGCCGAACAATCCGGCGATCCGGCGCGTGCCTTGACGCTGTACCGTCAAGCCGCAAAGCTGGCGCCGCGCGATCTGCCCACGCGTCTGTGGCTGCTGCAGCATGCGTTGCAAGGCCGCGACGCGGCGGAAGCGGCGGCGCAACTGGATGCTTTGCTGCGGTTGCGGCCGAATCTGCTGAAAGATCTGCAGGCGCAGATCGATCTGCTGGCGGTGACGCCGCCGGCGCGCGCGGCCTTGCTGAAAACCCTGGCCGCTTCACCGCCCTGGCGCGGCGCCTATCTGGCCGGACTGGCCAAGGCCGCCTATCCGGTGGACGCCCTCGCGCCGTTTTTCGCGGCATTGCCGCACAACGCCGACACGCCGATCAGCGAAGTGGATCCCTGGATCGCGCGTCTGCGTTCGGAAGGGCGCGCGCTGCAGGCCTATGTAACCTGGGTCAACCGCCTACCGGAAAACCAGCGGCAGGCGCTCGGCAATGTCTTCGACGGCGGTTTTGAAATCGCGCAGGAAGAACAGCCCGGTGCGTTCGCCTGGAACACGCCGGGTGTGGCCGGCGCCACCGCCTACTGGAGCGCCAACCGCGGCACGGTCGGGGAAAATTCCTATGTGGTCGAATTCGAGGGCCGGCGTACGCCGTTCGCGCATCTCAGCCAGGCCTTGGTGCTGCCGCCGGGCGATTGGCAGCTGAGCTGGCGCGCCAAAGGCGTGCGTCTGGATTCGCCACGCGGTCTGGTCTGGCAAATCCGCTGCGATCCGAGCGGCGCGCCACTGGCGGAATCGGCGCCGATGCTCGGCCATTTCGAGTGGCGTGAACACGCGCTGGCGTTCAGCGTGCCGCCCGGGTGCGAGGGCCAGCAGCTGATTTTGCGCATTCCGGCCCGGATTCCGGCCGAAACTGTGATGAACGGCACACTTTGGCTGGATGCCGTGGCAATCACGCCGGGGGTAAAGAATTTCCTTAATACTGAGTGAGTTAAGAAAAATTCTTGCTTGACTAATCCTGTCATCGATATAGAATGTTGAAGAATAATAGGAGCATCGTCACGGAGTACTGGCGGTGCGTGAGTTTCATCAGGGAACGATTCAGGGATATCTATCGCATGAAAGCAGTCGCAACACTCGCATTGAGCTTGGCCTTCTCCGGCGCCGTTTCGGCCGCCACGAGTTCGGCCACCTTGGCTTCGGCCCAAGGCAGCGTTCTGGTCAACCAAGGCAAGCAGTTCGTTCCCGTGCAGAACGGTCAGGTGTTCGCCGCCGGCGACCGCGTGATGGTGATGCAGGGCGGCAGAGCCGTGCTGCGTTTCAACGACGGCTGCGATGTCACGCTCAGCGGCGGTTCGATCACCCTGGTTCCGGAAGTGTCCACCTGCGCCGGTGGCCAATTGAACAGCACCCGTTTGGCCAATGAAGCCCCGCCGTGGATCAATCCGGAAGCGCCTGCCGCTTACGGTACCGGTACGTGGATGCTGGTCGGTGGCAGTGCGTTGGTGGTCGGCGGCCTGGTGGCCGGCGGCAGCGACAACCCCGACCAGGACGAGGACGAAGGCGAGGACGAGGGCGAGGATCCCATCTCG
>JBMSNF010000233.1:0-2156 GCA_049421545.1 Arenimonas sp. | reverse complement strand
GTCGTGCATGATGATCTGACCCTGTTGGCCGGAGTCAAGCAAGCCGACCGGCAACTCGGGATTCCGCGGCTGTATGCCGCCGGCAATCACGATATCGACTTCGATGCCGGCGATGATGCCGGCTCGCTGGAAAGCTTCCGCGCCCAGTTCGGTCCCGATACCTTCGCCTGGGAAGAACGGCATGCCAACTTCATCGTGCTCGATGATGTGATCTACCAGCCCGGCAAAAAACCGGTCTACATCGGCGGTCTGCGCGAATCGCAGTTCCACTTCCTGGCGCGTTATCTGGCCGGTGCCGACAAAGACAAGCTGCTGGTGATTTCGGCGCATATTCCCTTTTTCCAGGCCAAGGCCGATGCCGAAACCTTCCGCAGTACCGACCGTCGGCGCCTGTTCAAACTGCTCGAACCGTTCCGGGATGTGTTGTTGCTGACGGCGCATTCGCATGCGCAGAATCTCGTCCGGCATGGTCCGGATAGCGATTGGCATGGCCCAGGCCGGCTTTTTGAATACAATGCCGGCGCCACGTGCGGCGGTTACTGGGCCGGCGTGAAGGATGAGGACGGCATTCCCGATGCCACGATGAGCGACGGAACGCCCAATGGCTATGCCCGTCTGCACATTTCTCCGCGGGATTACCGTTTGCAGTGGTTCAATGCCCGCAATCGCCCGAATGCCGCCATGGCCCTGCATGCTCCGCAGGTGCTGAGGCGCGGCGCCTACCCCGGTGTCGGACTGTACGCCAACGTGTTCATGGCGCGTCCGGATGCCCGTGTGGAAGTACGCATCGATGATGGTCTCTGGCAGCCGATGCAACGGGTCAATCGGGCCGACCCCCGGGTCGTGGCACAGAATCTGCGCGACGATGCGGCACCGGCGTTGAGTGCATACGACCGTGCCCCGGAAGCCACGGCTTCCAGCCATCTCTGGCGTTTCGCACTGCCCACGGATCTGGCTGCCGGCGAGCATCGCATCCGCGTGCGGGCCATCGATGAATGGCTGGGTGAAGTGAGCCAGGATGCCGTTTACCGGCTGGAAACGGTCAACCCTTAAACCACGTTGATGTCGCTGAAGCGTTCGACCCGCGAATGGCCGTGCCCGGCATCGCCGCTGCGGGCCTGCGGATAATCCTCGCGACGGTCCACCAGAACCGTCTGCCAGCCGGCATCCCGTGCGGCATCGAGTTCCTCGACAATGTCGGAAAGAAACAGCAGGTTTTCGGGCGCAATGCCGATCGCTCCGGCGATGCGCACATAGCTGCCGATGTCACGCTTGCCGCCGATTTCGGTATCGAAATGATCCGTGAACAGCGGTCGCAGATCGCCATGGTCGGTATGCGCGAAGAACAATTTCTGGGCAGGCACCGAACCCGAGCTGTACACGTAAATCGGCAGGCCGGCGGCATGCCAGTTCCGCAGGGCGGCAGCGGCATCGGCATAGACCGGTGCCTGGTAGGTGGCCTGGGCGTAGCCGTCGACCCAGATCATGCCTTGCAGCGCTTTCAATGCGGTGTGCTTGCGATCCTGGTCGATCCATTGCAGCAGGATTTCAGTGACGCCGTCCAGATCGTCGGCGGGCAGCCCGTTTTCTTCCGCCACCGCTTTGATCCAATGCGTCACATCGGCCCGGCCGTGCTGTTCCTGCAGGAACCGCGGCAGGGCGGCGCGGGCATAGGGAAACAGCACATCCCGCACGAAGGCGATGGAACTGGTGGTGCCTTCGATGTCTGTGACGATGGCCTTGACCGCACTCATGCATGGCCTTCATAGCGCGGGAAGCGTTCGGCAAGCCCGGACTCGGTGAAATAGCCGACCCAGCCATCGGCCTCGGTGAAAAAGCGGATGGCGGTGAAGCGGGGTGCAGGCCCCATGTCGAACCAGTGCTTGGTGCCGTCCGGCACCCGGATCAGATCCTGGGTCTGGCAAAGCACTTCGTAGACCCGGTCACCGATATGGAGCGTGAACAGGCCGGAGCCGCGCACGAAGAAGCGGACTTCGTCTTCCTTGTGGCTGTGTTCGCTCAGGAATTTCGCGCGCATGGCCTCGCGGTCGGGATGGTCCGGGTTGATGCTGACCACATCGACGGCACGGAAGCCGTTTTCCGCCACCAATTGATCGATTTCGGGTTTGTAGGCCGCGAGTATCGATTCGTTGCTG
>JBMSNF010000232.1:0-2179 GCA_049421545.1 Arenimonas sp. | reverse complement strand
CATCCGCGTGCTGCGCGACAACGACACCGTGGCCGCCTGGTCCTGGCAGACCCTGTTCGAAGCCTGGTGGTCGGTGACGCATGCCATGCAAAAGCTGCGCGACAACCCCGAATGCGCCGATGCCGAGTTCGAGGCCGCCAAGCGCTTCGAGGCGCCGGGCATGCAGCCGCAGCTCAGCTTCACGCCGCAGGCCCCGATGATCAACACCGGCGCCGCGCCGCGCGTGGCCATTCTGCGCGAGCAGGGCGTCAACGGCCAGATCGAAATGGCGGCGGCGTTCACCCGCGCCGGTTTCGAGGCGGTCGATGTGCACATGTCCGACCTCATCGCCGGCCGCGCCGATCTGTCCGGTTTCAAAGGTCTGGCCGCCTGCGGCGGATTCAGCTACGGCGACGTGCTCGGTGCCGGCCGTGGCTGGGCCACCTCCATCCGCGAACGCGCCGCCCTGCGCGACATGTTCAGCGCCTTCTTCGCGCGCCAAGACAGCTTCTCCCTCGGCGTGTGCAACGGCTGCCAGATGCTGAGCCAGCTGAAAGACATGATTCCCGGCGCCGAAGCCTGGCCGCGCTTCCTGCGCAACCACAGCGAGCAGTTCGAAGCGCGCTTCAGTCTGGTGGAAGTGGTCGAATCGCCGTCCATCCTGCTGGCCGGCATGGCCGGTTCGCGCATTCCGGTGGTGGTCTCGCACGGCGAAGGCCGCGCGGTGTTCGCCGCGGATCAGGACATCGCCGCCGCGCCGACGGCACTGCGTTACATCGACAACGCCGGCGATCTGGCCAGCAGCTATCCGGCCAATCCAAACGGCTCGCCGATGGGCATTACTGGCCTGACCTCCACCGATGGCCGCGCCACCCTGATGATGCCGCACCCCGAGCGCGTGGCCTTCAGCAAGCAGATGAGCTGGCATCCGAAAGAGTGGGGCGAACTCTCGCCCTGGATGCAGTTGTTCGTGAATGCCCGCAATTGGGTGAACTAATCCCCCTGCGCTTTGCGCAAACAGAAGCGAATCCCCCCCCTGCGCTCCGCGCATCCCCCTTTCAAGAAAGGGGGAAGGGTTTTCTCCTTCCTTCTTGAGAAGGGAGGCCGGGAGGGATGTGAGGCGGAATCTAGTTCAGATCCACCGCATATTTCTTCAGCAGTTCCATCGGAACGATTTCCAGCGCGCGGATATGCGTGCGCTTCAGGTGAACCTTGGGTGCCATGTTGTTTTCCGCCGCTTCCAGCCAACGGGCGGCACATAAACACCAGCTGTCGCCGGGCTGCAGACCGGGAAAGTTGTATTCCGGCATCGGCGTGGATAAATCGTTGCCGCGGAATCGGGAAAACTCCAGAAAAGCCCGCGTCACTTCAACGCAGACGGTATGCGAGCCGCGGTCTTCGTCACAGGTGTTGCATTTGCCGTCCCGGAAGAAGCCGGTGACCGGATCGGCGCCGCAAAGCTCCAGCGGCTCTCCGAACACATTCAGCGATTCATCGATTTTCATGAGGTAGTCCTTGGTTCAGGAGTGAATCCCCCTGCGCTTCGCGCATCCCCCTTTCAAGAAAGGGGGAAGGATATTACACGCTGCCGATGAAATCCTTCTTGCCGATCAGCACGCCGTTGTGGCGCAGGATGTTGTAGGCGGTGGTGACGTGGAAGTAGAAGTTCGGCAGGCCGGCGTGGTGGGCATAGTCCAGGCCGATGTATTCACGCTTGGTGTCTTTGCGCATGATGACGATCTGGCGGGTTTCGGCACCGGCAAAGGCGTCCGGTGACAGCGTCTGGATGAAGGCGATGGTGCCCGCGATGCGGGCTTTGTATTCGGCCAGCGTGGTTTCGGTGTCTTCGAAAGCCGGCATGTCGGCTTGGGCCAGACGGGCGCTGACGCCTTTGGCGAAATCGCAGGCGATCTGGATCTGCCGGCCGAGCGGGAACATATCGGGGGCTAGGCGGGCGCCGAACAGGGTGGTGATGTCGAAGCCGACGGCTTCGGCGTGGGCCTGGGCTTTGTCGAGGCAGGCGTCGAGGGCGCGCAGGGCGCGGGTGAAGGCGGGAACGGTGGCGTCAAATAGAGGTGGGTTCATCGTGTGCTCCAATTGGTAATGTCATCATCGCATGTTTTGAGCATAGCCCGCACTGGTTGCAGTTATAGTCAACTACCGTAATTGAGTGCGCAAGGGAAAATCCTATCGAAGCCAA
>JBMSNF010000231.1:0-2213 GCA_049421545.1 Arenimonas sp. | reverse complement strand
TCGACAAGACCGCCGAATCGCTGCAGGAGATGATGCGTGAAGTGACCGAATACGCGACCGGCAAGGCTCCGGCCAAACCGGAAGAGCTGGCCAAGATCCAGGCCAGCGAAGTGCGCGGTCTGCCGGGCTCATTTGAAACCGCCAACGCCGTGCTCGGCGCCATGGGCGGCATCGTGCGTTACGATCGCCCGGACGATTATCAGGCCCAGCGCGCCGCCTTGATCACCGGTCTGAATCTGGACCAGGTCAATGCCGCCGCCAAAACCATCCAGCCGGATGCGCTGACGGTGGTGGTGGTCGGTGATCTGTCCAAGATCCGCGACAAAGTGGCGGCGCTGAACATCGGCCCGCTCACCGTGCTGGACAACACCGGCAAGCCGGTCAAGTAAGCGCGGAATTTCCGCAAAAAGAAAAGGGGCCTTCGGGCCCCTTTTCTGTGGTGCATCGTGACGCTTACATCAGGTTTTTGCGGGCCAACCCGTAAAACGACAGCAGTCCGGTGGCAATCGACAGGGTCAGAACGCCCCAGGTGCTGGGTTGGTCCGGCTGCAGATTGAGGGCATCGATGATCAGGAAGCCGATGCCCAGACAGCCCAGACCCAGGCCCCATTTCAGGGCGGTGACATGGAACGGTGCGGCCTGGGTTTTCAGGGCGTTCAGGACATCGCCCGCATCGGACGACGAAGACAGGGCGCGGTAGCGGATGATGCCGTCGGTGATCGTGCGGATGACGAGCACGATGGCGGTAAAAATGAAGAGGGTGATGAAGACTTCACCAGCCATGGGGTTCTCCTTGTTGCGCCGCCGGAATTGGCGGCTTGGAAGATTAGAGACGGCCTTGCGGAAAAAGGTTGCAGTCCCTCATTCAGGCACGTGGATGCGGGACTTGATGTGTTTCAGGCCGGCGATGATGGTGAAGGTCATGATCACCAGCAGCGACCAGGAGCTCCATTTGCCGACATGCACCACCGACCAGGCCCCGAGCTGGTTCGGGTATTGCCAGATGCCGTAGAAGGTGCTGATGTTCTCGGCCAGCCAGATGAAGAAGCCGATCAGCACGAACGCCAGCAACAAGGGCATGCGCCGGTCGCGGTCGTACGGCCGGAACACCACCACCGTGCGCGCATACAGCCCGAGCGCGCAGGCCGCCAGATACCAGCGGTAATCCCCGATTAAGTGATGGGTGAAGAAGTTGGCGTAGATGAGTACGGCGCCCGTTACCGCCATCCAGTAAGGTGGATGGTGCTGGATGCGCAAATCGAACAGGCGCCAGGCCTGGATCATGTAACTGCCGACGGCGGCGTACATGAATCCGGAAAACAGCGGCACGCCCAGCACCTTGGTATAGGCGAAATCCGGATAACTCCAGCTCTGGATGCTGCCCGAAACTTTGAATGCTTCCAGCGCGAAACCCACGGCATGGAACAGGCAGATGGCCTTGAGCTCATCCACCGTTTCCAGTTTTCCCCAGACCATCCAAGCCTGCACGCCCAGCGCGAACAGCAGCAACAGATCGTAACGCGGGATGCCGAACAGACCGGTGCGCGGCATCAGGAACAGGGTGGCGAAAAACAGTCCGGCGAACAGGCAGGCGCGGGCCTCTTTCACGGTGAAATAACCGAGCTCGACCGCGAACCGACGCCAACCGCTCAGCGCCTGCGGCGGTATGTCCGCCAACAGCCGCGCATCCAGAGCCTGCAGCATGTTCAGGCTTTATTCAAAAGGATCGGCAGAAACCGGGCGGTCATTGCTGCGCATAACGGAATGCCCACGATGCCGGCCAGTGCCAGCCACAGCGGGTGCGGAATCATCCAAAGATTGAACAGGGTGGCTGCCAGCACCAGACCGCCGATGACGGCTGCGCACAGGCCGTAGCGCCCGCGGTTGACCAGCCCGGCCACGAATACGCCGTCGATGGTGCCGGCCAGCCAGGCGGCCAGTACGATCAGTTTCGCACCCAGCGGCAGTCCATCGACATAAGCCCGCAGGGCTTCGGTGTCGTTGTAGTCCAGCGCCGGCGGCGGATACATGCTGTGACCGACAGTTTCGATCACCATGATGGTGATCAGCGCGGCGGCGATGCCGGCGATCAGGGCCAGAGCCAGACGGAGCGTGGGATGCATGTGGGATCCTCGGGTCGTGGCGTCAGAACAGCCAGATAAGGCCGGTGCTGCGCGCGAATTTATACAGGAAGCGCTGGTAGCGCGTGGTGG
>JBMSNF010000230.1:0-2258 GCA_049421545.1 Arenimonas sp. | reverse complement strand
TGGTGAACCAGCTCAGATACGGCGATTTCATCTTATTGCGGCGGACGTCCTGCAACGCGAAGCTGTTGAAACCCATGTGGTTGAACACGCCGTCGAAGATGATGCGGATGCCGCGTTTATGCGCTTCCGCGATCAGCTTAAGCGCCAACTCATCGGCCTTGGTCCAGACCCAGGTTTTCGGGTCGTCGGGATTTTCCTTGGCCATCAAGGCCCGATCGCCTTCCGGGTCGGGGCCGAAATTCGGATCGATGTGATGGTAACTGGCGCCGTCGTATTTGTGGTGCGATGGCGAATCGAAAACCGGATTCAGATAAATGGCATTGATGCCCAGGTCCTGCAGATAATCGAGTTTGTCGATGATGCCCTGCAGATCGCCGCCGTAACGCCGGCGCTGCATGTGCTTCCAGAGCTCCGGCTCGCCGTTGGCCTTCTCGTAATCCTGCAGCTGGTACCAATCACTGCCCCACGGGTGCACGCGCCATTGCTTCGGCGGATCCATCGGGTCGGCACCGGCGATGTCGGCGACGGTCGGATCGTTGCCCGGGTCGCCGTTGCGGAAGCGCTCAGGAAAAATCTGGTACCACACGGCTGATTTGGCCCATTGCGGGACGAATTCAGCGGCGGGCTGTGCCGATAAATCGCAGGCCGCGGTGGCGAGAACAATGATCAAAAGCCGTTTGATTGCGCGCATTTCCGTAATCCTTGTTTGAATTCTGAAGGCCGCGGCGATGGCGGCGCCTGACGGAGGACTAACTGATCAACGGCATCAGCCCTTGCAGGGCCACCGCCACCGTCTGCCGGCGTACGGCCTCGCGGTCGCCCTCGAAATGGAACACTTCGGCGTGCGGGTACTGTCCCCGCCGCTTCCAGGCGATCCAGACCGTGCCGACCGGCTTGCCCGGCAATCCGCCGCCCGGACCCGCGATGCCGGTGACCGCGACGGCCAGATTGGCGCCGGAAGTGATCAACGCGCCGGACACCATTTCCAGCGCCGTTTCCTTGCTGACCGCACCGTGTTCCATCAGGGTTTCCGGACGCACGCGCAACAGGGCCTGTTTGGCCTCGTAGCTGTAAGCGGCCATGCCGCAGTCGAACCAGGCCGAACTGCCGGGGATGTCGGTCAGGATTTTGGCGATCCAACCGCCGGTGCAGCTCTCGGCGGTGCACAGGGTCAGATGTTCCGCCAACAGGCGGTCACCGAGCTGCCTGGCGGCCTGCTGTAGGGCGGTATCGGATCCATCAACGAAAGCGTTCAAGCAGGGCCTGCCTCGGGTTAGACTATGGCCATAGCATAAGCGAAAACCCCATGTCTTCGAACGATTTCTCCCAGCACACGCCGCTGATGCGGCAGTTCTTCAGCGCCAAAGCCGAATACCCCGATGTGCTGCTGTTTTTCCGCATGGGCGATTTCTACGAACTGTTCTATGACGACGCCCGCAAAGCCGCCCGACTTCTCGACATCACCCTGACCCAGCGCGGCCAGAGCGGTGGTAATGCCATTCCGATGGCGGGCGTGCCCTACCACGCCGCCGACGCCTATCTGGCGCGTCTGGTGGCACTCGGCGAATCGGTGGCCATCTGCGAGCAGATCGGCGACCCGGCCCTGGCCAAAGGTCTGGTCGAGCGCAAAGTCGTCCGCGTCATCACGCCCGGCACCCTGACCGACGAAGCCCTGCTCGATGACCGCCGCGAACAACTCTTGCTGTCGGTGTCACAGGCCCGGCAGGGCTACGGACTGGCCTGGGCGGATGTCGCGGCCGGACGTTTCCTGTTGAGTTTTGCCGCCGATGCCGAACAGTTGGGTGCCGAACTGGCGCGCCTGGATCCCGCCGAAATCCTGATTCCGGACAGTGACGAACTGGCCAATGCTCTGGCTGGAAGCAAAGGCCTGCGCCGGAGGCCGGTGTGGTATTTCGACACCGAAACCAGCACCCGGCAGCTGCTGCAGTTTTTCAGTGTCGCGGACCTCAGCGGTTTCGGATTGAACGACGGGACTCCGGCCAATGCCGCGGCCATCGCCGCCGCCGGCGCGCTACTCGGTTACCTTGAAGAAACCCAGAAGCAGCGCCTGCCGCATCTGAATTCGCTGCAATGGGAGGCCGCCGATGACGCCATCGCCATGAACGCCGCCACACGCCGGCATCTGGAGCTGGACGAACGCTTCGACGGCCAATCGCAGCACACCCTGTTGGGCGTGCTCGACACCACCTGCAGTCCGATGGCCGGCCGCCTGCTGCGGCGTTGGCTGCACCGGCCGC
>JBMSNF010000229.1:0-2289 GCA_049421545.1 Arenimonas sp. | reverse complement strand
TCATTGATTATCGTGGTTTCGCCCGATCGAACCGATTGTCCGACCGGCCCCTGTCCTTCAGGACGGGAAGCATCCCAACTGATATTAATATCCCTGAGGTAACCGCTTGCGGTCAGGGCGCCGAAAGAACCGACTACTTCAATGGTTTTATCCGAATCGTCATTCACCGAACCGATCCAGGCCTTCATGTAGGGCGGCATGTTGGTAACCGCCTTGCATAACTGTTCGACAAGTGCCTGTGGTGTTTTGGCCTTGCCCAGCGCCCGCGATACGATGGTGAAGGCCTCAAGCGCCCACAACTGTTTTGGTTGAACGACGTCCTCGTCATCCACCATGGCAAAATTGAATTTTTCATTCTCCATCGCTTAAGATTCCTTTCAAAAGCATGAAAACTAAACAACCAGCTCACTGAACCTCTTATTTTTTATAATTCATAACAGCATGCTTGTGAATGGCATCTGAATAAATTCCAAACATATTAGAATGTTATGATATATATGGATTCAATGTAGAAGCTCGATTTTTAGGCTTCTGGAGCCAAAACGCTAAGACCGAGACCTTCGAATTTGGTTAGGCCGATGGGGATTTGCCGGCCATATTCTCGAACAAGCCGAATTTGGCAAGCCCTGCTGTTGTCTCATCTGCCAGACTTTCGAACAATCGTACCTCGTACGCATCGAATAACCCCGGAGTGCTGGCATAAACCAATAAAACGCAGGTAACATTTTTTCTATAGTGGACGGGTATGGATACAACGGAGCGTATACCGTACTTATGGGCCCTGTCTCGCCAACGAAGGAAGTTTTTATCGGTCAAGGTATCCACGAGGACTGTGGTTTCGCCCGATCGAACCGATTGTCCAGCCGGCCCCTGTCCATCCTCACGCGTCGAATCCCAACTGAGCGTGATTTCTTTTGCATAATCTCTGGCGACAACGCTACCTGACACACCAAGAATCTTGATGGTCTTTTCCGGGTCATTTTGAACCAATCCCATCCAAGCAATCAGATAAGGGGGCTTCTCCGTGATTGCCTTACATACCTGTTCAATCAATGCCTGTGGAGTTTTAGAGCGTATCAAAGCCCTTGAGGCTGAAACATAGGCTTCTAAAGCCCACAGATGCCTTTCTTCAATGTCATCGTCGGATGATATGGCCGACTCGTTAGGGGGGACATTTTCCATTCTTGGGACTTTATCATGAACAGTGCCATGCAATTTTCCGGACCCATGGAAATATGCTAGGATTTCCATGAAATTAGGTCATTTTCAGGGGATTGATATGCTGCGCCGCTCGTTGTTCGCCATTGCCTTGTCGATTACGGCATCCGCCGTATCTGCCGCCAATTACACCGTCACGGTCGACCCGAGCTATCCTGCCGCCCAGGCACAGGACATCTACAAGCCCTTGATGGCCTATCTGAGCCGCAGCACCGGCCACACCTTCACACTGAAAACCAGCAACAACTACCACGCCTACTGGCGCGACATCCTGTCCAATGCCCCGGTTGATTTTTCCTTCGAAGAAGCGCCGTTCGCCGATTTCCGTGCCAAGCGTTACGGCTTCGTGCCCTTGGTCCGAGTTGCCGAACCGACCCAATTCTCTCTGCTGGTCAGTCCGGAAGACACTGCTGAAGGTCCGCAGGGTCTCATGTCCGGCACTATCGTCAGCATGCCCTCGCCCAGCCTAGGCTATCTGTTCCTCGGTGAGCTGTTTCCCAATCCGATCGCCCAGCCGGAAATTTCATCCACTGCACAGACTTGGAAAGACGGCGTAGACGCGGTATTCGCGCAGGAAGCCAAAGGCGCCATGGTTCCGGTCTACATCGCCCAACAATACCCGAATCTTGAGTCCGTGCATCTCTCGCGCAGTCTGCCCGGCCGCAGCCTGAATGCGGCCCGGAAAGTACCGGCCGATGTGCGCACGGCGGTGACCAACGCCATGCTCAAATTGCATGAAAATCCGGCCCTGATCGATGTGCTGACCGAGCTGGGCACGGCCCAGTTCGTCAAAACCAATGCGGCGGAGATTGCCGGCAACGAGCGCATGCTGCGCCGCGTGTTCGGCTACCCGAAGCCGGCACCGAAGGCCGCAACGCCGACTCCGTCAAGCACCGCCAAACCGGCAGCCGCGGTCCCCGTCAGGAAATAAGCCTCACACCAGATCGATGGCGGCGTTGACGATGTCGGCTTCGGCCGGAATCACCGCGAACGCGGCACCCGCCAGCGGGGTGTAGGTGTCGGCACCGACTACCCGGCGCTAGGGCTTGGCGCCATGGCCGGATTCGACGC
>JBMSNF010000228.1:0-2335 GCA_049421545.1 Arenimonas sp. | reverse complement strand
GTCGACGGCATCAAAACCGGCCATACCTCGGCTGCCGGCTACTGCCTGCTGGCCTCGGCCAAGCGTGGAGAACAGCGTCTGGTCTCGGTGGTGCTGGGCATCCAGACCGATTCGCAGAAGCAGGGTTTCGATCTGCGCGAGAACGGCAATCTGGCGCTGCTGAACTGGGGCTTCCGTTTCTATGAAACCCGTACCCTGTATACGCCGGACAAGGTCATCGCCTCGCCGCGCGTCTGGAAAGGCAAAGACAATGCCGTCGCGATCACCGTGGCTACGCCGTTCAGCGTATCGCTGCCGCGCGGCAAGTTCGATGCGCTGAAAGCCAACATCGATCTGCCCAAGCATGTCATCGCGCCGCTGGCCGCCGGCCAGAAAGTCGGTACGCTGAAAATCAGCCTCGATGGCAAAGTGGTGGCGGAAGCCCCGCTGGTCGCCAAGACCGCCGTGGCCGAAGCCGGTTTCTTCGGACGTCTCTGGGACGGTTTCCTGATGTGGTGGGACAACCTGTAACGGCCGAGCATTCCGTGACAAAAAAGCCGGCTTGCGCCGGCTTTTTTGTGCGTCGCCTGTTGATTACTTGCTTGCCGGCGCGGCGGTCAGGCCGCGGCGTTTGAGCAGCGGCTGGATGTCCGGGGCACGGCCACGAAAATCCTCGAACAGCTTCATCGCATCCTCGCTGCCGCCACGCGACAGCAGGGTCTTGCGGAAGTGGTCGCCGTTCTCGCGCTTCAGACCGCCGTTTTCCTTGAACCATTCGACCGAGTCGGCATCCAGCACTTCACTCCACAGGTAGGAATAATAGCCGGCCGAATAGCCGCCGATGATGTGGCTGAAATAGGTGGTGCGGTAGCGCGGCGGAACCAGAGCCATATTGATGCCGGCCTCGTCGAGCGCCTTGCTTTCGAACGCCAGCACGCCATCGGCGCCGGGAAGCTGATCGGCGGTTTTCTGATGCCAGGCCTGGTCGATGATGGACGCGGCCAGGTATTCGGTGGTGCGGAAGCCTTCGTTGAACTGTGCCGCCGCCTGCACCTTGTCCAGCAGAGCCTGCGGAATCTGCGCGCCGGTCTGGTAGTGCTTGGCGTAATTGCTCAGGATGGCCGGATCGGTCGCCCACATTTCGTTGACCTGCGAGGGGTATTCGACGAAATCGCGCGGCACCGAGGTACCGGAGAAGCGCGGATATTTCACGTCCGAGAACATGCCGTGCAGTGCGTGGCCGAACTCGTGGATCATGGTGGTGACTTCATCGAAGGTCAGCAGGGTCGGCTCGCCTTTCGGCGGCTTCGGAACATTCAGGTGGTTGGCTACCACCGGCGTATTGCCGGTCAGCCGGTTCTGCGACACATAGGCGTTCATCCAGGCGCCGCCGCGTTTGTTGTCGCGGGCGTACATGTCGGCGATGAACAGGGCCAGATGCTTGCCGTCGGCATCGAACACTTCGTAGACCGTGGTGTCTTCGTGGTACTTCGGAAGGTCGTCACGGCGCTTGAAGGTCAGACCGTAGAGTTTTTCGGCGGCGTAGAACACGCCGTTTTCAAGAACGTTGGTCATTTCGAAATACGGACGCAGCTGCGATTCATCGAACGCATAGCGGTCCTTGCGGACCTTCTCGGCATAGTACGACCAGTCCCAGGCCGCCAGCTGGAACTTGCCCTTTTCGGCATCCACCACTTTCTGCATGTCGGCCGCTTCTTTCTTGGCGTTGGCCACGGCCGCCGGCGCCAGGCCGAACAGCATTTTGTTGACCGCACCGGTGGTTTTCGCGGTGGCATCTTCCAGCACGTACTCGGCATGGTTGCCGTAGCCGAGCAGTTTGGCGCGCTGGGCGCGCAGCTTCACGATTTCGGCGAACACGGCGCGGTTGTCGAATTCGCCGCCCTGGCTGCCGCGGGCGATCGATGCTTTCTGGATGCGTTCGCGCAATGCACGGTTGTTGAGTGAATCCAGCGCCGGCTGTCCGGAGGTGTTGAGCAGTGCGATGACGTACTTGCCTTCCATGCCGCGGGCTTTGGCCACGGCGGCGGCCGCCGCGATATCGGAATCGGACATGCCGGCCAGATCTTCCTTGCGGTCGACCACGATGGCGGCGGCGTTCACTTCCTTCTGCACGTTCTGGCTGAAGGTGGTCTGCAATCCGGCCAGCTTGGCATTGATGTCCTTCAGTGTGGCCTTGTCGGCATCATTCAATTGCGCGCCTTCGCGGACGAAATCGGTGTGATAGCGCTCGAGCAGGCGCTTGGACTCGGCATCCAGACCCAGGCTGTCGCGTTGGTCATGCAGCGCCTTGACGCGGGCATAGAGCTTACCGTTGAGGGTGATGGCATCCGAGTAG
>JBMSNF010000227.1:0-2349 GCA_049421545.1 Arenimonas sp. | reverse complement strand
AGGTCAGCACCCTGATGAAGCTGTTCCTGCGCATGCTCGATACCGAAATCGAGGAGCTGCACCGTCGGGGCGTGCGCATCCGTTTCATCGGCCAACGCAGCGACTTCGCAGCGGAAATCCGCGAGAAAATGGACTGGGCGGAATCGCTGACGGCCGCCAATGCCACGCTCAACCTCACTATTGCCGGCAGCTACGGCGGACGCTGGGATATCGTCAATGCCTGCCGGAGCCTGCTGGCGGCGTCTCCGCGCCCGGAAGACATCACTGAGGAAAGCCTCGTCCGGCACATGGCACTGGCAGAGCAGCCCGATCCGGACCTGCTGATACGCACCGGCGGCGACTGCCGCATCAGCAACTTCCTGCTCTGGCAGATGGCCTACACTGAATTCTGGTTCACCCCGACGCTTTGGCCGGATATCACCCGCCAGGAGTTGTCGCAGGCCATCGCGGATTTCGCCGGGCGCGAACGCCGCTTCGGTCTGACCAGTGAGCAAATCCACGGAGAACAGGCATGAGTCACAGTAAACGCATACGGTCAGCGCTCTGGATGATTCCGTTGGCCATCGGCGCCATCCTGTTTCTGCCAACACCCTGGATGGGCGCTTTCATGGCGGTTTTGTTGCTGGCCGGGCTGCATGAATGGTGTGCACTTGCCGGCCTCGAGCGGCCTCAGGCCAAATGGGGCTATCTGACCGCCAATGCCGCACTGGTTGCCGCGATTGCCTGGACCGACGGCCCAGCACACCGCAACTTGATGGCGGCGATTGCCATTGGCGGCCTTTTCTGGCTGCTGGTTCCGCTCTGGTTATGGAAATTCGATTTCGCCCGCGAAAGCAGTGATCGCCACCGTCGCCTGAAACTGCTGGCCGGCATGCTGGCCTGTGTCCCGGCCTGGGCGGCACTGGTCTGGATCCATGGCAGCGATGGCGGACCGGCCTGGACGCTGTTCGCCATCGGTCTGGTCGCCGCCGCCGACAGCGGGGCGTATGTCTTCGGTGTCAATTTCGGAAAACATAAACTCGCACCGAACATCAGCCCCGGCAAAAGCTGGGAGGGTTTCTGGGGCGGACTGGCGGTGACGCTTGCGCTGGCCTTGGCCTGCATGCCTTTGTTCGACGCGCCCTGGTCCGATCTTTGGCGCTACGCCCTGCTCGGTCTGATCACGGGTCTGTTCTCGGTGTTCGGCGATCTTTTCGAAAGCCTCATGAAACGGCATGCCTGCATCAAGGATTCGAGTGCGCTGATTCCGGGGCATGGCGGCCTGCTGGATCGCCTTGACAGCATCGTTTCCGGTTTGGTCGTGTTCGCATTGGTGAAATACGGCTTGGCGCTATGAAAACGCTCTGCCTCCTCGGTGCGACCGGCTCCATCGGCCAATCCACCCTGAAACTGGTCGATCAACACCCCGATCGTTTCCGGATGGGTGCCCTGTCGGCCCATACGCAGGTCGAC
Source organism: Arenimonas sp. (assembly GCA_049421545.1). GTDB lineage: Bacteria > Pseudomonadota > Gammaproteobacteria > Xanthomonadales > Xanthomonadaceae > Arenimonas. The sequence goes on along the minus strand of JBMSNF010000227.1, from coordinate 897 downwards.
GCCTTGATCGACTTATGCCGACGTTATCTCCCCAAGCAGGCCTGCATCGCCGATCCGGGCTTGTTTACCGCTTTGCGGGACGGCCTGCGCACGGCCGGCCTTGCGACCACCCCGCTGGCCGGGCCCGAGGGTCTGCAGGACATGGCAGCCGACCCGCAAACCGATACCGTCATCGCGGCCATCGTCGGTGCCGCCGGTGTCGCCTCGACTTTCAGTGCCGCACGCGCCGGGAAGCGCATTCTGTTGGCCAACAAGGAATCGATCGTACTGGCCGGGCAGCTGCTGATGCAGACCGTGGCGGAACACGGCGCGCAACTGTTCCCGGTCGACAGCGAGCACAATGCGATCTTCCAATGCCTGCCCGCCCAAGGTGGCCGTGCCGGCGTCCGGCGTCTGATTCTGACCGCATCGGGCGGCCCGTTTTTGGGAAAATCCCGTGCGGATCTGGCGGCGATTACCCCGGAACAGGCCTGCCGCCATCCGAAATGGTCGATGGGGCGCAAGATTTCGGTCGATTCCGCCACCCTCATGAACAAAGGACTCGAGGTCATCGAAGCGCATCATCTGTTCGGAATGCCGGCCGATGCCATCGAAGTCGTCGTGCATCCGCAGAGCATCGTACACTCGATGGTGGATTATTGCGACGGCTCGGTGCTCGCACAGATGGGCGAGCCCGACATGCGTACCGCCATCGCCTATGGCCTGTCCCATCCCGACCGCATCGATTCCGGGGTCAAGGCCCTCGATTTCCGTCAGCTCGGATCCTTGGAGTTCCTTGCCCCCGACACCCTTACATTTCCCTGCCTGGCTCTGGCCTACACCGCCATCGGCCGCGGCGGCAACGCTCCGGCCGTCCTCAATGCCGCCAATGAAGTGGCCGTCATGGCCTTTCTCGAA
>JBMSNF010000226.1:0-2412 GCA_049421545.1 Arenimonas sp. | reverse complement strand
TCATCCAGACCGGCATCCTGCGCCAAGACTCCCACATCGAACCAACGCAGCTGCAGGGATTCACTATTTCCGGAAAATTCACGGGAACCGCTGGCCCGGACCACGAAACGGACATCGTAATGCCAATGCTCCGGCTCGGGGCCACGGGCGGGAATACGATGCTTGTCCAGATCAAAAATCACCGGCTCCACCTGAAGATCCGGCAGCCCGGTTTCCTCCCGGGCTTCGCGCAGCGCAACGGCGGCCAGATCCCAGTCGCCGTCGGCATGCCCGCCCGGCTGCAGCCAGCGGTCCAGTTTCCGGTGATGCATCAGCAGGGCCTGCCGGCCGTCGGCGGAAACCACCCAGGCCGAACCGGTCAGATGCCCGGCAAGCCGGCTGCGCAGGCAGGCGTCCCCGCCCGAGGCGACCAACCCGGCAAATTCCCGCCGCAACAGGCTTTCGGCCGGCCCGGAAACCGGATAATCCGCCAGCAAATCCAACAGCTTGTCTCGAATATCTGTCATGGTGGCGAATATTTCCCCGAATCGGCCGGAAAGGGCTTTACCCCTGCGTTCATCTAGCTTAAGGTAAACGGGTTCGCCCGGATTGCCCGGGTCGTTCATTTTTCAAAATAAAAACCTACTTAGAGGGCAGATTAATGGCCAATACTCCATCAAGCGGACTTCTTTCGCGCATGCTCATGCGCAAAAGCGTTGAACAGGTCCAAAGGGAAAGCGAAACCAGTGCGCTGAAACGCACATTGGGCAAGTGGAATCTCGTTTTCCTTGGCGTCGGTTGCATCATCGGTGCCGGCATTTTCGTCAGAACCGGCAACGCGGCGGCCCTGCATGCCGGTCCGGCGGTTTTATTGTCGTTCCTGGTCGCCGGCGTGGTTTGCGCGCTGGCCGGCCTGTGCTACGCCGAACTGTCCTCGACCCTACCGGTTTCCGGCTCGGCCTATACTTACAGCTACACCACCGTCGGCGAGTTCGCCGCCTGGATCATGGGTGGCCTGTTGCTCTTGGAATACGGACTTGCGGCATCGGTGGTCGCTGTCGGTTGGTCGGGCTATGTGGTCAGCCTTCTCGGGGATTACGGTCTGGTCATCCCTCCGGAATTGACCGGTCCTTACGGCCATACCCTGATGCGTGATGGTGCCGCCGTGATCGGTGCAGACGGTCAAGCCATAACGACTCTGTTCAATCTGCCGGCATTCCTGATCTGCATAACCTTGGCCAGCTTGTTGATCATCGGCGTGTCGGAAAGCGCCAAAGTCAACAACGTCATCGTCGCCATCAAGGCCTCGGTGATCATCGCCTTCATCCTCATCGTCGGCTGGTTCGTCATCCAGCATTTCGATACCCTGAAAGGCAACTGGGATCCGTTTATTCCCGAAGCGACCGGCAAAGAAGGTGAATACGGCTGGGGCGGCATTTTCCGCGCCGCATCGATTGTATTCTTTGCATACATCGGCTTCGAAGCCGTCTCTACGGCAGGACAGGAAGCCAAGGACCCGAAACGCGACATGCCATTCGGCATCATCGGCTCCCTGCTGATCTGTACCGTACTTTACATCCTGGTCTCGATCGTGATGACCCTGATGGTCAACTACAAAATGCTGAACGTGCCCGATCCGGTTGCCGTTGCCGTGGATGCCATGGGTCCGGCCTGGGGCTGGTTTGCCAAGACCATCAAAATCGGCGCCATCATCGGCCTGACTTCGGTGATTCTGGTGCTGATGTACGGCCAAACCCGTATTTTCTACACGATGGCCCGTGATGGCCTGTTGCCGCGCGTTTTCGCCAAAGTCCACCCGAAGTTCCAGACCCCTTGGGTCAACACCATCCTGGTTGGTCTGCTGACCGCCTCCTCGGCCGCCTTCTTCGATATCAATACCCTCGGCGACATGACCTCGGTCGGTACCTTGGCGGCATTCGGCATCGTCTGCCTGTCGGTCATCTGGCTGCGCACCACGCATCCGGAAATTCCACGCGGCTTCAAGGTTCCGCTGTATCCGGTACTGCCGGCATTGGGCATCATCTCCTGCTTCGCTTTGATCTTCACCGTGGAAAACCGCGTTCTGGTGTTCTTCGGCTGGTACGTGCTTGCTGCGGTGATTCTGTATTTCGTTTACGGCATGCGCAATTCGCAACTCCAGAAAGGCCTGCAGCAACACGATTAAGCCTGATATTGCCTCTGTGAAAACGGCGCCCTCGGGCGCCGTTTTTTATTCCTGCGGAATTTCTTCGTCGTCGTTTGGATTAGACTCGGAATCAAGGCCGAGAATTTTTAGACTATCGACCTCACTCATACTTTCAACACTTTTGAGACGTTTTTCAATTGCACGCGTGCGAGTGCCTGCAAGATTGAGGGTGTTACTGACCGTACCGATTTGCTGCTGGACTTTATCCAATACACCACCAAACTTGT
>JBMSNF010000225.1:0-2501 GCA_049421545.1 Arenimonas sp. | reverse complement strand
TCGCCAATAGTCCGCAGGCCACCAAGGACCAGACCACCATTGGACCGCTGGGCAGATCGAACACCGCCGACAGCATCAGGCCGATGACATAACCGGCGATGCCGATGCCGTAGGCCCAGATCAGCTGGCCGCGGCCTTCCATGCCGATGGTGGCGAGCCCGGGCACTATCAGGCTGGCGAACACCAGATACACGCCGACCAGTTGCACCGATGCGGTGATGGCCACGGCGAACAGGGCATAGAACCAGATGCCGGTGAGATTGTTCAGGCGCCAGATGATTGCGACCAGCAGCGCGATCGACAGCAACAACGTCGGCAGCAGCTGCGCATAGCTGACCCAGAGGATCTGGCCGACCAGCAGCTCCTTGAGATGTTCGCTGCCTTCCGGGTTGTTGGCCAGCAGCATGATGCCGCCGGTGGCGGCCATGACGAACAGGATCCCGATGATCGGTTCCTGGATGCGCGGCCAGCGCTTGTCGGTGAAGGACAGCAGGACGGCACCGGCCAGTGCCGCACCGGTGGCGGAGATCTGCACGCCGATGCCGTGTTCGCCGATGCCGAAATACTGCGCCATGATCACGCCAAGGGCCGCGATCTGCGCGATGGCCAGATCGATGAAGATGATGTTGCGCGCCAACACGCGCCGGCCGAGCAGCACGTGCGTGCTCAGCACGATGAGGCCTGCCGCGCAGGCCGGGCCGAGAATGCTGGCATCCAGACCGTCAAGATTGAAACCCATGCTCATTTGGCTGCGCCCAGAAGTTTGGTGATGGTTGAATCATACATGCTAAACAGGTCCTTGGATTGGGCATCGCCGCCGACGGTGAACGGCAGCACCACCACCGGCAGGCCGGTGCGTTCGGAAAGCCAGCTGGCGGCTTTCGGATTCTGGTAGGCCGCCAGCACGATGGCCATCGGCTGTTCGGTTTTCGCGATGCCGACCAGACTGACCAGATACGAGCTGGTCGGCGGTACGCCCGGTTTCGGCTCCATGGTGGCGACCTGCACCAGCCCCAGCCATTTGTTGAGATAGGTCCAGCTCTTGTGGTGGACGATGATCTTGCGGCCTTTCAGCGGCGCGGCGCGGGTTTCCCATTGTTTGGTGGCCGCGCTCCAACGCGCGCTGAAATCCGCCAGACGCTGTTGATAGAACGGTGCGTTGGCGGCATCCAGCTGGGCCAGCCGTGCCGACAGCGCCTTGGCGATGGCCAGCATGCGGTACGGGTCGGTCTGCACGTGCGGATTGCCCTGCGGGTGGATGTCGCCGGCGGCGCGGTCCAGTTGGCTGGGTTTGTCCAGCGTGGTGACCTGGGCGGCGGCCATGAAATTGCCGGGACCGTTGGCGATTTTGCTGTTGCCGGACTGCCGGATCAGCTGCGGCAGCCAGGCGGTTTCCAGTTCGGCACCGGTGCATACCAGCAGATCGGCGCTGCGGACCTTGGCGATCAGACTGGGCTTCGCCTCGATCTGGTGCACGTTCTGCAGGGCCGTGGTCGCGACATCAACGGCAACCTTGTCGCCCGCCAGCTCCTTGACCAATGCGCCCCACTCCGGTTCACAGGCGAAAACATTCAGCTTCGCCTGTACGCCGGTGGCGGCAAGCCCGGCACACGCGAGGACCAGCGTATTCAGCAATCGTTTCATGCGTGTCTTCCTAGAACTTATGCGCGCCATGCGCACCCAGACTGGTCTGGTATTGCAGGTAAATGGCGTTGTCGGTATCGGTATCATTGGGCTTGTCCTGGCTGAATTGCAGTCGGAACAGGCTGAATTCGCTGTTGCGCCAGGTCACCATCACGCTGTGCCGGAACGGATCGTAATCGCTGGCGTAAGGACCGTCACGGTCCGCCCACAGGCGGTCGTAACGGTAGCCGGTTTCCCAGAAGCGGCTGAACCGGTAGACGCCTTCGACATAGGCGCCGCGGCGCTGGCCGTCCCAGAGCGAGCTGATGTTCGGATCCGACGGATCGGTGTACAGGCCGTCGCGCCGGTCGAGCAGGTACTCGCCGCGCAGGGTGAAACCGCCGTCCTTGAAGTTGCCCTGCGGCGCCCATTTCCAGGTTGCATCCGCGATGTACAGACGGCTTTTGCCGCTGAAACCTTCGTCATTGCCGCTGGTGCGCGCATCGAGCATCGAAAGCCCGGCCAGCCAAGCGTTGTCGCTGCCGACATCGCCGCCGATGTGCACGAACGCGGTTTTGGTACCGACGCCGTTGCCGTTGCCGCCGCCGGCCGGAAAGCCGTTGCCGGCGAACAGCTCGGCACCGACTTCGAGGTACAGATCGGTCGGGGCGACCCAACGCAGCTGGACGCCGTCATCGCCGTACTGGTTGGCCAGGAGCGATTGGTAGGCCAGTGGCCGGTCGAAGAAGCTGTCGGTGTGGGCGTGGTGGCTGTTGAGGTAGCCGATGTTGGAGAAGAAGCGTCCGGCACGCAGGCTCAGGCCGTGGGGCAGGGTCGTGGTGTCGATGTAGGCTTCCTCCACCTCCACTTCGCCGTCG
>JBMSNF010000224.1:0-2510 GCA_049421545.1 Arenimonas sp. | reverse complement strand
CGCCTGAACCAAGCGCAGCGGTATCCGGCGCCCGCCATTGGCAAGACTGGCCGTGCCTTGCGCCAGTTGCAGCGGAGTAACGACCCAATAGCCCTGACCGATGCCGGCAATCACGGTTTCACCGAGATACCAGGGTTGGTTGAAGCGCTTGCGCTTCCATTCGGGTGACGGCAAGGTCCCCGGAATTTCACCGATCAAATCGATTCCGGTCGGCTGTCCGAATCCGTAACGGCGCATGTAGGCATCGAATTTCGCGATGCCCATGTCCATCGCCAGTCTGTAGTAGTAGGTATTCACCGACTCGGCGATCGAGGCATACAGATCGACGGTGCCGTGTCCGCCGGCATGCGAATCCCGGTAACCGCGGCGCTGGCCCGGAATGAAGAACTCGCCGCTGGAGTAGACGGTGTCTTCCGGTTTGCGCATTCCGGATTCGAGGCCCGCCAGGGCCACGAAGGGTTTGATGGTCGATCCCGGCGGCGTACCGCCACGGACATTGCGGTTGAACAGCGGCCGCGACGGGTCGGTCGACAGCGCGGTGTAGTCCGCGCTTGAAATGCCGTTCACGAAAAGATTGGTGTTGAACGAGGGCAGACTGACCATCGCCAGAACCCCGCCGGTGTTGGGATCAACCGCTACGGCCGACCCGGTCAGTTCGCCGAATGCGGCCACGGTGGCCTTCTGCAGTTCGGCATCGATACTGAGCTTGAGATCAGTGCCGGCCTGCGAGGTATGCCGCTTGAGCACGCCGAGGGAGCGGCCACGCGCATTGGTTTCGACCTCTTCGTAACCGATGGTTCCGCGCAGCTGTTCTTCATAGGCGCGTTCGAGACCGGTCTTGCCGGTATGCGTCAGCACCGAATAGCGTTCATCGCCCATCGCTTTCAGGTCCGCCTCATCCAGCCGGGCGACATAGCCGATGACATGCGCGAACAGATCATCGTAGAGATAGCGGCGCGTCAGATAGGGCACCACCTCGACGCCCGGAAACCGGAACCGGTTCACCGAAAAACGGGCGACCTCTTCTTCGCTGAGGCGCAGCTTGACCGTGATCGGCAGGAATTTGCGGGAACTGTCCATGGCGCGGCGGAACCGGCGCAGATCGTCTTTCGACAGTACCACCAGCTTGCTCAGCTGCTGCAGCGTAGCGTCGATGTCTTCGACCTGCTCCGGCGTTAGCTCCAGCCGGTAGGCGGACACGTTGTCGGTCAGCAGGCGTCCTTGGCTGTCGTAAATCAAACCCCGTGCCGGCATGGTCGGCTTGAGGCGGACGCGGTTGCTGTCGGCCTGCTCGCGGTATTCATCGAAACGCAGGACCTGCAGATTGAAATAACCGAACAGCAGCGCGGTCATCACCGCCGTCACCAGCAGCATGGCCGCGAATGCCCGTTGCCGGAACAGCTCGGCTTCGAAATAGGTGTTCTTGATCGTCGTCGGCATGCTCAGCGGCCGCGATTCTGCAGACGCAGATTATCCAGCAGCATGTACAGCCAGGGCCAGATCAGGAAGGCCAGAACCGGCGAGCCCCAGATTTCCGCCTGCACCATCGGAACGCCCTGCGAGAGGCGCATCAACCAGAGCACCGCCAGATCCGCATACAGCATCAACATCAGGAAGCCGGATTGCTGCCAGACCGGGTAAAAACGGAACCGGCTGCGCATCAGATGCAGGATTCCGGCGATCAGCAGCAGCCGCAGGGCATGTTCGCCGAGCAGGGAAAAACTGGCCAGATCCATCAGCAGGCCGATCAGGAAGACCCGGCCGAGTCCCATTTTCTGCGGCGTTTCAAGGACCCAATAGGCAACGACCAATGCCAGCAGGAACGGGCGGAGCGCGGACAGCCAATCCGGGAACGGAAGCACCATGAACAGGAAGGCTGTCGCCAGGCTCAGCCAGCGCAGCACGGGAGTGTCACGCCGGATCATGGCTTGCTCCCCGTGACCGGATCCGGTGCAGGGGCCATGGCAGCGGCCGCCGGGCCGGGTGCCGGCGCAGGCAGGACATCAAGCAGCAGCAGATGCCTTCCATAGCGCGGCCGGGCGAACGGCTGCACCTGTGCGCTGATGAAGGTCAGCGCCGGATCCTGCCGGAAGGCCTTGACCTGGCCGACCGGAATTCCGGGCGGGAAACGCCCACCGACACCGGATGTCAGCAGGATATCGCCGGCTTTGACATCATCGCTTGGCGTGAGATTGGCGAGCGACAGGCGGTTGTCGCTGCCCTGGCCGAACAGCACGCCGCGGAAACCGGAGCGTGCGACCATGACCGGCACGGCGTGGTCGGCGTCGGTGATGCCGATGACGACCGCGCTGGCAGGATAGACTTCGGCGACCTGACCGACCAGTCCGTTGGCATCGATCAGCACCTGGCCTTCGCGGACTTTCTGGCGCGCACCTTCGCTGATGATGAACCGCTTCTGTGACGGATCCGGATTGATGTTGAGCAATTCGACCACGTGTGCCGTCGGCGCCAGCCGCTGGCGCCCCATGAGCAGTTTCCGCAACTCTGCA
>JBMSNF010000223.1:0-2527 GCA_049421545.1 Arenimonas sp. | reverse complement strand
CGCAGCAGGGCATCAATTACATGGCAGCCAGGTGCAGATCAGCTACGAGCTGCCGATGGCCGAGGTGGTCACCGACTTCTTCGACCGCCTGAAATCGGTTTCGCGCGGCTACGCCTCGCTCGACTACCATTTCCTGCGCTTCGATGCCGGCCCGTTCGTGCGCGTCGACGTGCTGATCAACGGCGACCGCGTCGATGCCATGTCGATGATCCTGCACCGGGCCCATGCCGACCGCCGCGGCCGCGATCTGTGCGAGAAGATGCGTGAACTGATTCCACGGCAGATGTTCGACGTCGCCATCCAGGCCGCGGTCGGATCCCAGATCATTTCGCGCTCGACGGTCAAGGCCATGCGCAAGAACGTTCTGGCCAAATGCTATGGCGGCGACGCCACCCGCAAGAAGAAGCTGCTCGAGAAACAGAAGGAAGGCAAAAAGCGGATGAAGCAATTCGGCAAGGTCGAGATTCCGCAAGAAGCGTTCATGGCCGTACTGTCGGTCGACAACAAATAAGGATTGCCCGTGAAAATCGATTTCGCACTGATACTCAGCCTTCTGGCCCTGTTCACCGGCCTGGTCTGGCTTGCTGACAAATTCGTATTCGAAAAGCGCCGTTTGGCCGCCGATGCCGAAGCCGTCGATCCGGTACTGGTCGAATACGCTAAATCCCTGTTCCCGGTCATTTTTCTGGTGTTGGCGCTGCGGTCCTTCGTTGCCGAACCGTTCCGCATTCCTTCCGGTTCGATGATGCCCAATCTACTGATCGGCGATTTCATCCTGGTCAATAAGTTCACCTACGGGATCCGACTGCCGGTCATCAACACGAAAATCGTCGAAGTCGGTGCACCCGAACGCGGTGACGTGTTCGTGTTCCGCTATCCGGGCTCGAAAGAACTCGGCAAGGACGATCCGGCCGCCGGCACCGATTACATCAAACGCGTCATCGGCCTCCCGGGCGATACCATCAGCGTCGAGGAAAACCGGGTTTCGGTGAACGGCGTCCCCTTCACCTATGCCGAGTCAGGCGTGTATATCGGAAAAGGCGTCTCCAGCGAGATGACCGGATCCCGCATTTATAACGAGACCCTGCCGGAAAAGTCCCATGCCATGCTGGAAATGGACGGTGTGCCGTTGGGCTACCGCAACAACGGCACCTGGGTCGTCCCGCAGGGGCACTATTTCGCGATGGGTGACAACCGCGACCGCAGTGCCGACAGCCGCGAATGGGGTTTCGTGCCGGAAGGAAACGTAGTTGGAAAGGCAATGGTAATATGGTTAAACTGCTCTGGCTGGTTCTGTACCGACAGTTTCGAACCGTCACGCATCGGCACCAAAATCGACTAAGGGGATCATCATGAAACGCAATCAGAAAGGCATTACCCTGCTCAGCTTCCTGTTCGTTCTGGCGCTGGTCGGATTCTTCGGATTCCTGTTCATGCGTCTGTTCCCGGTCTACTCCGAATATTTCAGCGCCGTCAACGACATCAAGGCGGTGACCCAGGCTGCCGGTGCCGACAAGCAGGCTCTGCCGCAACTCAAAGACAGCCTTTATCGCCGCTTCCAAATCAGTTACGTTGACAGCGTCAATCTGGATAAACACATCAAACTGCGCACCGAAAAGGATGGCAAGGTGCTGGATCTGAAATACGAGGTCCGCGAGCCGCTCATGTACAACCTCGACTTCGTCGCCAAGTTCGAGCGCAGCTTTCCCGTGACCGGCCGGGCCGACGCGGAGTGATGCTTTGCTGACAGGGTTCCGCGATCCGGAACTGTTGCGTCAGGCGCTGCGTCACCGCAGTGCCGGCAAGCCGAACAACGAGCGTCTCGAATTTCTCGGCGATGCCATCCTTGGGCTGCTGGTGTCCGATGCCCTCTACCGGAAATTCCCCAAGGCCAGCGAAGGCGAGTTGACCCAGGCCCGTTCACATCTGGTCAGGGAGTCGACCCTGGCCGAAATCGCCCGTGAACAGGATCTGGGTTCGCAACTCGAGCTCGGCCCGGGTGAGCTGAAATCGGGCGGACATCGCCGTGATTCCATCCTTGCCGATGCCGTCGAGGCGGTTATCGCCGCGGTTTACCTGGATACCGGTTTCGCTTCCGCGCAGTCGTTGGTGGAGCATTGGTTCGGCGACCGTCTGCAGTTATCCCTTGAAAAATCCCCGGGGAAAGACCCGAAGACCAAGCTGCAGGAGTGGCTGCAGTCCAAACAGCATGCCTTGCCGGTGTACCGGCTGCTCCAGGCCGGCGGCAGCGACCATGCACGCAATTTCGATGTCGAGTGCGTCCTCGAGAACCTTGCCATCATCACTGCCGGTAGCGGAACTTCAGTGAAGTCCGCCGAAGCCGATGCCGCCCGTAAAGCGCTCACACTCCTAGGCTTGAACAAATGACCCTTCCGCAAACACCTGCTTACCGTGCCGGTTTCGTCGCCGTCATCGGCCGTCCGAATGTCGGGAAATCGACCCTGGTCAATGCACTGGTCGGCAGCAAGATCAGCATCGTGTCCTCACGGCCGCAGCCCACGCGACC
>JBMSNF010000222.1:0-2564 GCA_049421545.1 Arenimonas sp. | reverse complement strand
GGTTGAGGTGTGCGGCCAGCTCGATGTAGGGCTCGTAGGGCATGACCTGGAAACAACTGTGCACAACGCCTTCCAACTGCTTTTGGATTCGGGCCATCACCTTCGGATGACGGTGGCCGGTGTTCATGACCCCGATGCCGCCGGCGAAATCGATGTAACGCTTGCCATCGGCATCCCAGATTTCGGCGTTTTCGGCACGCACGGCGAACAGCTGGGTCGCGTTTCCGACGCCCCGGGCGACGGCATCGACACGGCGTTGCTGCAAATCGGCATTGTTGCTCATAGTCATTTCCTCAACAGGTGTTTAATATATTAAACACCCGCTTCACGCAATGCAAGCGAACCGCCACATAGACTAAACTTCCCATTCATTCTGCAAAGGAACTCCCATGCTGGCTCCCGGCGCACCCGCACCGCAATTCGCCCTGCCCGATCAAACCGGTACCGTTCAAAACGCCAAATCCTTGAAAGGCAAGCGCTACCTGGTCTACTTCTACCCGAAAGATTCCACGCCCGGCTGCACGGTTCAGGCCTGCGGCATCCAATCGGACTTGAGCCGTTTCAACAAACTGGGCATTCCGGTGTTCGGGGTTAGCATGGACTCGGTCGCCAGCCACCGCAAATTCGCCGACAAATTCAAACTGACATTCCCCTTGCTGGCCGATACCGAACGCAGCCTGATCGAAGCCTTTGGCGTCTGGGTCGAAAAATCGATGTACGGCAAACAGTACATGGGCATTTCGCGCAGCAGCTTTCTGGTGGGCGCCAATGGCAAAATCGAGCAGGTCTGGGAGAAGGTGAATACCAAAACCCACGCCGCGGATGTGCTGGCCTACATTCAAGGCGGCACTCCGACGGCCGTAGCGGCCCAAAAACCCGCGACCGCCAAAGCACCGGCCAAAAAGGCGCCGGCCAGAAAAGCCCCCGTGAAAAAAACGGCGGCAAAGAAAGCACCGGCCAAAAAACCGTGAAGAAGAAATAAGCGATGCCCCACTCGGCCCTGGAACGCAAGGCGTTCTGGCAAATCCATTTCTGTGTGCTGCTGTGGGGCTTCACCGCCATCCTGGGCAAGCTGATCACCCTGCCGGCGCAGGCGCTGGTGGTCTGGCGCATGCTGTTGGTCAGCCTGCTGCTGGCCGTTCTGCCGCGGGTCTGGCGCGGTCTGCGCACGCTGTCACCGCGCCTGATTGCCATCTATGCCGGCATCGGCACCATCGTCGCCCTGCATTGGCTGACTTTCTACGGCGCCATCAAACTCTCGAATGCCTCGGTGGCCGTCAGCTGCCTCGCTCTCGGCTCCATTTTCGCCGCCATCATCGAGCCGATGATCACGGGAAAGCGGCATGCCCGCAGCGAAATCCTGCTCGGCCTGATGGTGATTCCCGGGGTCTATCTGCTGATCGGCGGCGTACCCCTGTCGATGCATCTGGGCATCGCGGTCGGCATCCTGTCCTCCTTGCTGACCGCCCTATTCGCCACCCTCAACAAGCGCTATGTGCATGAAGCCGACCCCGAATCGGTGACCTTCATTGAGATGAGCGTCGGGGCGGTGGCCTTGGCCGTCGCCAGCACCCTCTATTTCGGTGTGGACGCCACCTTCATCCGGCCCGGTCTGTATGACTTCAGCCTGCTGCTGGTGCTGGCGGTGCTGTGCACCCTGCTTCCGTTCATCCTGTCCTTGCATGCCCTGCGCCACATCAGCGCCTTCAGCACCCAGCTGGCCCTGAATCTGGAACCGGTCTATGCCATCGTCATCGCCGCCTTGTGGCTCAAGGAATACCAGGAACTGACCCCGCAATTCTATCTGGGGGTCGCCATCATCCTGTCGGCGGTATTCGTGCAACCCTTGCTGCTGGGTCGGAAAAAGACGGGGTAATGCATATCCCCGCTTTTCGGTGCAGAATACCGGAAACCACAAGGGGGAGAATGCGCCATGTACGTCGATGGATTCATCACGCCGGTCAAGAAAGACAAACTGGCCGATTACAAGAAAATGGCCCGCGCCTGCGGCAAAGTCTGGAAAGAATACGGCGCCCTGCAGTACATGGAAGCGATTGCCGATGACGTTCCCTACGGCAAACGCACCTCGTTCCCGCGCGCGGTCAAGCTGCAGGATGATGAAGTGGCCGTGTTCGCCTATGTGCTCTATATCAACCGCAAGGAACGTGACCGCATCATGGCGGCCGTGATGGCGGACAAACGTCTGGCCAAATTCATGGACCCGAAAACCCTGCCCTTCGACGGCAAGCGGATGATCTGGGGCGGGTTCAAGGAACTCGTCAGCTACTGATGGCCACGCCCGATTATCTGGGTCCGATCTTCGGACTCTCCGAACTCGCCATCTCGCTTTACAAACGTGCGGGCAAAGGGACGCAGACCGCCGACAAGGGCTCCCTGCGCCTGCTCTGGCTGGTGATTGTGATCAGCCTGGTGGCCGGCATCACTGCATCCAAAAATGCGCCTGCCTTCGGATTTGCGGAAGGCACCGTGGTGGACCATGTGGGTGTGGTTCTGTTTTTCTCCGGGCTCGCGCTGCGCTGGGCGTCGATCTACCAGCTCGGTCG
>JBMSNF010000221.1:0-2571 GCA_049421545.1 Arenimonas sp. | reverse complement strand
AAAGTGAAAGCGCGTAATCTTCGACCCGGCCGGCCTGTTCTGTGTCGATGGAATAACGTTCCTGCAGGGCTTTGACTGAATCCAAACGCGGATCATGGTCTTTGTTGCGGCCAAGGATGTCAAAAAGCGCGCCTTCACGCAACGCGTAATCGCTGGTCTGCATTCGTTCGATGCCCAGCTCTTCGAAGGCGGTTTCGAGGGTGAGCAGACCACCCGCGATCGAATGGCGCCGCGATACCGAGATCTGCGGCCAGCGGATGTTCTGCATCGTGCCGAATTCGATCAGCTCCTGGCGCAGCAGTTGCAACGTCTTCAATGTCAGGGTGCCGTCGCTGATGGCACGGCTTTTGGCGATATCGGAAAGCGCCTTGATGGTGCCTGAGGCGCCGTAGGCTTCCTTCCAGCCCTGATTCCGGTAGTTGCGCACGAACGGCTGCATGTCGACGGCGATCTGGTTCTTGGCCTTCTGCCATTGCCGCGCGGTCCATTTTCCTCCGGGAAAGAAGCGGTGCAGATTGGCGCTGCAGCCGATCTGCAGGCTTTCACGTTCGATGATGTCGAATCCCCGGCCGAGCACGAACTCCGTGGATCCGCCGCCGATGTCTATGACCAGACGTTTGCCTTTGCCCGGCGGCTTGTCATGCGCGACGCCCAGATAGATCAGGCGGGCCTCCTCACGGCCGGCGATGACTTCGATGCGGTGTCCGATTGCGGCTTCTGCCTTGGCCAGAAAGGCATCCGGATTGACCATGGTGCGGATGGTATTGGTCGCGACGACCCGTACATTGAGCGGTTTGACATAGGCAAGGCGCTGCCCGAACAGCGCGAGGCAATCGAGCGCACGCTTTGCCGATTTCGGATGCAGATTCTTGTCGGCGTCGAGTCCCTCCGCCAGCATGACGTGTTCCTTGATGCGGTCGATGATGCGCAGTTGCCCGAGGACATATCTGGCGACCACCATGTGGAAACTGTTGGAGCCGAGATCGACCGCGGCGACCAGATCGCCGTCTTTCAATGCGGGGTTGTAACGGCTGTTTTTCATCGTTTCCGGCAGAGCTCGGAGAGCAGGCGGGCCTGCGCGCAGAAAACGGGCTCGGACTCGGCGCGGTCGATTTTCCGGTAGCTGCCATCCGCATTCAGCATCCAGGACTGGCAGTTATCGCGGAGGTAGTATTCGAGTTCCTCGGTAAACACCCTCTGGGCCAGCTCGGGCTCGACGATCGGAAAACAGGTTTCGACACGCCGGAGCAGATTGCGTTCGAGCCAGTCCGCGCTGGAGCAGTAGATCTCGGATTTGCCATTGTTGGCGAACCAGTAAACACGGCTGTGTTCGAGAAAGCGGCCGACCAGCGCACGCACGGTGATGTTGTCGGATAATCCGGGTACGCCCGGACGCAGGCAACAGGCGCCCCGGACGATCAACTCGATGGTCACGCCGGCCTGCGAGGCCGCGTAAAGCGCCTTGATGACTTCCGGTTCGTTGATGGCATTCATCTTGGCGATGATGTGGCCTTTCTTGCCGTCGCGTGCGAGTTTCTCTTCGCGTTTGATCTTCTTGAGAAGGCTCGCATGCAGCGTGAACGGAGAGGTCAGCAGATGCTTGAGCGCGATCGGCTTGCTCAATCCGGACAGCTGCTGGAAAATCGAGTGAACGTCCTGGGTCAGGCCGGGGTGGCAGGTCAAAAGACCGATGTCGGTGTAGACCTTGGCGGTGCCTGCATGGTAGTTGCCCGTGCCCAGATGCGCGTAGCGGCGCAGCGTCTTTCCTTCGCGCCTGACGATCAGCATCATCTTGGCATGTGTTTTGAAACCGACGACGCCGTAAATCACCTGTACGCCGGCTTCCTGGAGCCGGTTGGCCAGATTCAGGTTGGCTTCCTCATCGAAGCGTGCGCGCAGTTCGACCACGACCGAGACATCCTTGCCGTTGCGCGCGGCGGTGATCAGATGTTCGATGATCTTGGAATCCTTGCCGGTCCGGTACAGGGTCTGTTTGATGGCAAGCACATGCGGATCGCTGGCGGCATGCTGCAGGACATCGAGCACGTCGTTGAAGCTCTGATAGGGGTGGTGCAGCAGGATGTCTCCGGCACGGATGCTGCCGAACGGGTCCTCTTCGTCGAGCGTGGATCGCCCCTGCTTGAAGTTCGGGAACTTCAGGTCGGCGCGTTTCGCCATATCGTACACCTGCACCACGCGGTTCAGATTGACCGGCCCGTTGATCCGCGATACCGCATTTTCCGAGAGGTTGAAGTTTTCCAGAAGGATCTGGACGATCCGGTTCGGGCAGTCCTTGGCGATTTCCAGGCGGACTGCGGGGTTGTACCCGCGCGAATGCAATTCGTCCTTCAGCGCACTGGCGAGGTTTTCGACCTCTTCTTCGTCGACGAACAGTTCGGAGTTGCGGGTCACCCGGAATTGGTAGGCGCCTTTGACCTTCATGCCCGGAAACAGATCCCCGACGAATTCGCTCAGCATGGCCGACAGGAATACGAAATCGTCACGGCCGCCGGATACCGATTCCGGAAGCTGGATGATCCGTGGCAGCGAACGCGGCGCGCGCACGATGGC
>JBMSNF010000220.1:0-2573 GCA_049421545.1 Arenimonas sp. | reverse complement strand
GCCTTGCATCGCCACGGATGTCGGCGACTCGGCCCTGATAATGGCCGGATTGGGGCGTGTGATCGATGCATATGACGCGGGGCAGCTCCGGGATGCGATTTTACATGCTGCAGTGCGGAGCCCGGAAACCGAATCGGAAGCCAGGCGCCAGCATATCGTACGTAATTACGGACTGCATGAGCTCGGCGAGCGGACAATGCGGGCCCTGCAGAACATGATGGGGTCCTAGACCATGTGCGGAATCGTCGGCGGATGGACATTGCAGCATTTCCAGCAGCTGTCGGAGCGTCTGCCGGTCATGACCGCTGCCTTAACGCATCGCGGTCCGGATGCCGAGGGCTGCTGGCTGGACGGGCCGTCCGGAATCGCGTTCGGTCACCGCCGTCTGGCAATTCTTGGTCTCGGCGCGGAAGGCGCGCAGCCGATGCAATCGGAGGGCGGGCGCTATTGCCTGACCTACAACGGTGAGATTTACAACCATCTTGAATTGCGCAGGGAATTGGCCACATCCGGTAAAAGCGCCTGGCGTGGGCAGTCGGATACCGAAACCCTGCTGGCCTGTTTCGAACAATTCGGCATCGAGGACACCATAAGGCGCTGCGTCGGCATGTTCGCCATGGCGGTCTGGGACGGCGAGCGCAACGAACTCATTCTTGTTCGCGACCGGATGGGCGAAAAGCCGCTGTATTACGGCTACATCGATGGAGCTTTCCTGTTTGGCTCGGAGTTGCGGGCATTAACTGCATTTTCCGGGCGTAAACCGGATTTCAACAGGGACGCGTTCGCGTTGTTCCTCCGCTATGGCTACATTCCGCAACCGTATTCCGCATACAACGGCATTGCAAAGCTTCCGGCCGGAGCGCTGCTGCGGATGGATGCCGGCCATGTCAGCCAGCGGCGATCGCCGGCTCCTTACATCTACTGGAACCCGGAAGATTACCTGCCCGATGCTGACGCGGCCCCGGTCCGGGCGGATGAAGCCGTTTCACGGCTTGAATCGCTGTTGGACCGGGCGGTGGCCGGGCAGATGCTGTCGGAGGTGCCTCTGGGGGCTTTTTTATCCGGCGGAGTGGATTCGTCCGCCATCGCGGCCTTGATGCAGAAACACAGCAGCCATCCAATCAAAACCTTTACCGTGGGTTTCGAGAGCGCCCAGTTCAATGAAGCCGGATACGCCAAAGCCGTAGCCGCGCACCTCGGAACCGAACACACCGAATTGTATGTCACCTCGCAGGATGCCCTGGCGGTTGTTCCCAAACTGGCCGGCATCTATGACGAGCCGTTCTCCGACAGCTCGCAGATACCGACCTACCTGATTTCACAACTGGCACGTACGAAGGTCACCGTGAGCCTGAGTGGCGATGGCGGCGATGAGCTGTTCCTTGGCTACAGCCGGTATCCGCTTCTGGCCGATTACTGGCGGGTAATGGGCAAAATTCCCGTGGCACTGCGGCGTACGATTTCAGACTGTCTGAAATGGCTGCCGATGGGACGCTGGGACGATTTCTTCACACTGGCCAAGCCACTGCTTTCGCGTACCGCCTATGCATCGGCCAACGGATGGCGCCTGTACAAGATCGCCAATATGCTCAGGCTTTCCGATGCCAGTGGCTGTTATCTGGAAATGATGTCGCATTGGGACACGGATGCCCGGCTCATCGCAGGCGCGGTGACGCCACGCCACGAAATGCAATCCGAGTTCTGTCCGAGAGCGAATGGATTGATGAAGCAGGCGGCCCTGCGCGACATGAGAAGCTATCTGCCTGACGACATTCTTGTGAAGGTGGATCGTGCCGCCATGGCCAATAGTCTGGAAACGCGGGTACCGCTGCTGGATCACCGGATTGCCGAATACGCACTGTCGTTGCCCCAGGAACTGCACCGCCGCGAAGGCCAGAGTAAATGGCTGCTCCGGCAGGTACTTTACAAACATGTACCGAGGACGCTCATAGACCGCCCGAAAATGGGTTTCGGCGTGCCACTGGCCGAATGGCTGCGCGGACCGCTCAGGGAATGGGCTGGCGATCTGCTGTCAAAACAGAACCTTGCTGGGCATGACATGCTGGCGGCGGCCCCGATCATGGATCTATGGCAACGGCATCAGTCAGGAACAACCGACGGCCATTACCCGCTCTGGAACGTGTTGATGTTGCTGCAGTGGCTGGAGACGGAGAAATGAAATAATGGTAGCAGCCCTATACGGTCTGGAAACGGAAATCGTTGCAATCTGCGCCAACTGCACACAGGTCAATTCGCAGCGCGACCTCCGGTTCGAAAATTGGCTGTGCCTCATTCCTCCATACCAGGTCCGTCTTTGCCGGGGTTGCGGGTTACGCTGGCTTTCGCCGAGACCCACCAGCGCCGGTTATGCGGTTGTTTACAATGCCGAGAACTATTTCGGCATGCAGGCCGGAGAAGGAATTGCCTACGAGGGCGTGCTGGCCGCGCGCAATCGGCAGTTCGAAACGCGCATGATGCAGATGGCCAAGCGTTTTCCCGGCCGGATATCGCTCAATATCCTCGACTATGGCGCGGCCACGGGCGAATTCGTCGCCTGCGCCCGGGCTCTCGGC
>JBMSNF010000219.1:0-2642 GCA_049421545.1 Arenimonas sp. | reverse complement strand
GTTGCCGGTCGGCTTGCTTGACTCCGGCCAACAGGGTCAGATCATCATGCACGACGTCGCCGAGCGTGATGCCCAAGGTCGCCGCCGGATCGGCACGCAGCGGCGCGATGATGTCGCGGGCATAGTAATCCAGATCGAC
Organism: Arenimonas sp.; assembly: GCA_049421545.1. Taxonomy (GTDB): domain Bacteria; phylum Pseudomonadota; class Gammaproteobacteria; order Xanthomonadales; family Xanthomonadaceae; genus Arenimonas. Next base: position 2,503 of record JBMSNF010000219.1, on the reverse strand, counting down.
GGCCGATTTCGGTTGCGGATCACCGAACACCAGAACCGAAACCGGGCCTTCCGGCTTCTGCGCAAGCGGCTGCAGAGCGAACGATTTGCAGGCGGTATCGGAACGCAGCACGCCGCCATACTTCAATCCAGCGGCAGTACCGGCCTGATTGGCGAAAAAATCCGGCAGTCCATCCGAACGCATCGGCAAGGCATATCCGGAAGGCTTGATCACGAACAGGGTTTTCCCGGGACTGGCGGGCAAGCGATATCTGCCATCACGGCCGCTGAGGACGATGTGCGTGCCATCGGAAACGCCGACCCCGGACACTCCACGTTCGCCGGCATCGTAAACGCCATTGCGGTTGGCATCGAGGAACACCCGGCTGTCGCAGTCCGCGGACAGCAGCGGCGGGAATACCGCCACTGCCGTTGCCAAAAGCATTCCGGCGCGCATATTACTGAGCGGCCCGCGCCGCCATCAGCAACTCGCCATGCTCGATCAGAGCGACCATGCGCTGGACTTCGCCATCCATGGCGCGATCACCCGGCATGAAGGCGATATGCCGGCGCAACGCCGCCAATGCCGCCGCCACCGGACGTCCCGGCGTGTACTCGCCGGCTTCGGCGAGTTCGGCACGCAAGGCTTCGACCTCCGCCATGAAAGCGGCATGATCGGCATCATCGGGAGCAGGCGCGCCATTGATTTTGCACGCGAGGGCGGCACTGTCATGGGTCGCCGCCAGCTGGCGGGCCGCGTTGATCATGTCCTTGCGGAACTCCAGCGCCTGCGCCGCGGTATAGATTTCCAAGGCAATGACCTTGCCGAGGTCCTGCGCCATGTCCAACACATGCCGGGCTTCATTGGCTCCCATCGAGACGTGATCTTCGGCATTGGCGCTGGTCGGAATCGAATACACCGATGCCGGATGCGCACGGGGGGCCAGATCGTTGACGATGGCCGCCGCCGTGTACTGGACGATCATGAATCCGCTCTCGGTGCCGTCTTCATTGCCGATCAGGAATGCCGGCAGACCGTCATTGGTGGCCGGATCGACCAGTTTGTTGAGGCGGCGCTCGGAGATCGAAGCCAATACCGGTATCGCGGCCTTGACGTAACTCATCACCAGCGCCAGCGGCATGCCGTGGAAATGGCCGGCGGATACGATCTGATCCTCGATATTGCGGGCGCCTTCCAGCCCCGGGAAAATCAAGGGATTGTCGGTGACCGCGTTGAGCTCGATTTCCAGCACACGCCGCGCCTGCGCCACCGCATCGCGGACGGCACCATGCACCTGCGGAATGCAGCGCAACGAGTAACTGTCCTGCGGCTGGTGTTTCTTGCCGCCGCGGAAAGGCTTGAAGCGCTGATAGAATTTCTCACGGCCGTGGCGTTGGTTGAATGGCACCCAGTCCCAGGAAATGTCGAAGTTGAGCGCATCCAGGGCCGGATCCGGCCAGCATGCCGGCAGCCAGGATTTGAAACGCGGCACCAGATGGTAGGCGATATCGGTCAGTTTCGAGCCGGCCAGGAACTGCTGGAGATGTTTGGCGGTGTACACCTGCCCCGGGTGCGGGCGCAGGGCATGCACGTGAGCATCGAAGGCGCGCATGCGGCCGGCGAAGGCGTCCAGGGTCATCGCGGCGGCCAGATCGGCGGTATCGCACAATTCCTCCAGCTTGGCGACGGCCAATACGCCGGTCGCAAGCATCTGCGCCGTGCCGTTATTCAGCGCCAGACCTTCCTTGTGCGAAAGCACGATCGGGTCCAGGCCGGCTTTCGCCAGTGCCTCGGCACCGGTCAGACGCTCGCCATCGAAGAACGCCTCGCCGCCACCGAGCAGGACAATCGCCAGATGCGACAGAGGCGCCAGATCGCCGCTGGCACCGACCGAGCCGAGCTTGGGTACGACCGGCACAATGCCGGCATTGAGCATGGCGGTCAAGGCCTGCAGGGTTTCCACGCGGATGCCGGAATGGCCGCGCATGAGGGTGTTGATGCGGATGACCATCATCGCGCGCACCACTTCCGGTGCGAACGGCTCGCCGACGCATACGGCATGGGTGATGATCAGATTGCGTTGCAGTTCCTGCAGCAGGGTTTCACCGCTGCGACGGCTGTCGCGGATCGGGTGTGCGCCCAGAAGCTTGTCGGCATTCGAGCCGAAGCCGGTGGAAATGCCATAGAGGGGTTGTTGCTGGGTGACCTGTGCGGCAAGGAACTCGGCAGTTGCGGCGACCTTGGGCAACTGCGCCGGATCCAGCACCACGCTGGCGCCGTAAGCGACGGCAACCACCTGCTCGTGACTGAGGCTGGTACCGGTCAAGGTGATCGATTTCATAGCCCCCACTCCTTGGCCTGGCTCAGGCAGCGCAACAGATCGGCACGGGCGATTTCAACCTGCTTGCCGGTCGCCAGATTCTTGAGGCTGACCACGCCCTTGGCGCGCTCGCTTTCACCGAACAGAATCATGTAGCTGAAACCGACTTTATCGGCGTATTGGAACTGTTTGGCCAGTTTCTTG
>JBMSNF010000218.1:0-2735 GCA_049421545.1 Arenimonas sp. | reverse complement strand
TGCTGGACTACTCGGCCCGTAACCGCTCCGCGTCCTGCCGCATTCCGTATGTGGCCAACCCGAAAGCCCGCCGCATCGAAATCAGCTTCCCGGACCCGATGAACTCCGGGTACCTGATCTTCGCCGCGCTGATGATGGCCGGTCTGGACGGCATCAAGAACCAGATCGATCCGGGCGAGCCGAGCGACAAGGACCTGTACGATCTGCCGCCGGAAGAAGAAAAGAACATCCCGACCGTGTGCCACAGCCTGGACCAGGCTTTGGATGCACTGGACGGAGACCGCGACTTCCTGAAAGCCGGTGGCGTGTTCACCGACGACTTCATCGACGGCTACATCGCCCTGAAGATGGGCGAGGTCACCAAGTTCCGGGCGGCCACGCACCCGCTGGAATATTCGATGTACTACCAGCTCTGATGCTTCACCACGACGCCGGGAATTCCCGGCGTCGCTTTTTCCGCCTGCTGAAATCCGCACGGAGTGTCCATGAAACTGATCACCGCCATCATCCGGCCGTTCAAACTCGATGAAGTCCGCGAGGCCCTGTCCGAAGCCGGCGTGTCCGGCATCACCGTCACCGAAGTGAAAGGCTTCGGCCGCCAGAAAGGCCATACCGAACTCTACCGCGGCGCCGAATACGTGGTCGATTTCCTGCCGAAAATAAAAATCGAAACCGTGATCACCGACGACCGCCTCGAGGCCGTGCTGGAAACCCTGCAGCAGGCCGCCGCCACCGGCAAGCTCGGCGACGGCAAGATCTTCGTGTCCAGCGTCGATCAGGTCATCCGCATCCGCACCGGCGAACTCGACGCCGACGCCCTTTAACCCCCTGGAGGATTCCGCATGCATCGACCGTTCATCCGATCTTGGAGCACCCGGCTGGCGCTGTCCGCCACGGCCTTCGCCACCGCCGGCAGCGCGCTGGCGCAAACCGCCGCGCCCGCCTTCGACAAGGGCGATACCGCCTGGATGATGTTGTGCGCGGCCCTGGTGATCTTCATGGCGCTGCCCGGACTCGCCTTGTTTTACGGCGGTCTGGTGCGCAGCAAGAACGTGTTGTCGGTATTGATGCAGACGCTGGCGGTGTTTTCGCTGGTGGCGGTGCTGTGGGCGCTGTACGGTTACAGTTTCGCGTTCACCGAAGGCAATGCGGTCATCGGCGGCTTCGATCGCCTGTGGGCGCAGGGCATCAACGGCGCTGCCGCGGCCACCTTCACCAAGGGCGTGTACATTCCCGAACTGGTGTTCTTCGTGTTCCAGGGCGCGTTCGCCTGCATCACCTGCGCACTGATCATCGGCGCCTTCGCCGAGCGCGTGAAATTCGCCGGTGTGCTGCTGTTCACCGTGCTCTGGTTCACCTTCGCTTACCTGCCGATGGCGCACATGGTCTGGTTCTTCCCGGGGCCGGATGCGTTCACCGATAGCGCCGCCGTCGACGGCGTGCTGGCGCGTTCGGGTTGGCTGTGGGCGAAAGGCGCGCTCGATTTCGCCGGCGGCACCGTGGTGCACATCAATGCCGCGGTGGCCGGTCTGGTCGGTGCTTATATCATCGGTCCGCGCGTGGGTTACCGGCGCGAAGCGCTGAAACCGCACAACCTGACCCAGACCATGGTCGGTGCCTGCATCCTGTGGTTCGGTTGGTTCGGCTTCAATGCCGGTTCGGCCTTGGAAGCCAACGGCGTGGCGGCATTGGCGTTCGTGAATACCTTTCTGGCCACGGCCGCCGCGGTGCTGAGCTGGAGTCTGGCCGAATGGCTCGGCAAGGGCAAGCCCTCGATGCTGGGCGGTGCCTCCGGCGCGGTCGCCGGCTTGGTGGCGATTACCCCGGCAGCCGGTTTGGTCGGCATTTCCGGTGCCTTGGCCATCGGTGCGATCGCCGGCGTGGTCTGCCTGTGGGGCGTCACCGGCCTGAAGAAATTACTGCGTGCCGATGACAGTCTGGATGTGTTCGGTGTGCACGGCGTGGGTGGCATTACCGGCGCCTTGCTGACCGGCGTGTTCGCCGCACCGCAATTGGGCGGGGCCGGCTTGTGGGATTACGTGACCGAAACCGCGTTGCCGGACTATTCGATCGCCACGCAGGTCTGGATCCAGACCCAGGGCGTGCTGGTCACCATCGCGCTGTCCGGCATCGTGGCGCTGGCGGCGTTTCTGATCGTCAAATACACCGTCGGTCTGCGCGTGAACGAAGAGGCCGAACGCGAAGGGCTGGACATCAGCTCGCATGGCGAATCGGCTTACGAGCTCTGAGCCCCGGCGGGTGGATTCGTGCAAACGGCCCTTCGGGGCCGTTTGCCGTTCAGCGCACCCGCACCAGGCTGACGGCGGCGGTATTGGCGTATTGGCGGTTGGCGGCATAACCGCTGCTTTTGCCATAGCCGATGCCGGTGGCGCGCGGACGGTAGCGGTTGTTGAGCTGGACCGGGGCATTGTCCGGTTTGGGGGCGGTGTTGGCGTTGAAAGTGTACATGGTGGGAACTCGGTTGGTTGGTGTGGTATCAATGTATAACACCAGCCTATTAGAACCATGTGCCGTAAGTCATGTTGTTGAAATGGATGAAAAAATATTCAGCCTCCGTTTAAGTGACCGGACAAAAGCGGCGAATTGCACTAAGATGGTGCAATGAATCCTGTCGATGCCACCGTGCTGGATCAGCTCGCCACTCCGATCCTGTGGTTGAACGGGCAGGGTGCCGTGCGCGACTGCAATGCCGCCTTCAGTGCCTGGCTCTCGGT
>JBMSNF010000217.1:0-2745 GCA_049421545.1 Arenimonas sp. | reverse complement strand
GGTCGGTCAGGTCGTCCGCAGGCACGTAGACGGCCTGGATCGAGGTGATCGAACCGGTCTTGGTCGAGGTGATGCGTTCCTGCAGAACGCCCATTTCCTCGGCGAGGGTCGGCTGGTAACCCACGGCCGACGGCATGCGGCCGAGCAGCGCGGACACTTCGGTACCGGCCAGGGTGTAGCGGTAGATGTTGTCGACGAACAGCAGCACGTCACGGCCTTTGCCGGTGGCCGGGTCTTTGTCGTCGCGGAAGAATTCGGCCATGGTCAGGCCGGTCAGGGCCACGCGCAGACGGTTGCCCGGCGGCTCGTTCATCTGGCCGTACACCATCGCCACTTTATCGAGGACGTTGGAGTCCTTCATCTCGTGGTAGAAGTCGTTGCCTTCGCGGGTACGCTCGCCCACGCCGGCGAACACCGACAGACCGCTGTGCTGCTTGGCGATGTTGTTGATCAGTTCCATCATGTTGACGGTCTTGCCGACGCCGGCGCCGCCGAACAGGCCGACCTTGCCGCCCTTGGCGAACGGGCACATCAGGTCGATCACCTTGATGCCGGTTTCCAGCAGTTCGTTGGTCGAGCTCTGCTCTTCATACGACGGGGCCGCGCGGTGGATTTCCCAGTGCGCCTTGGCATCGACCGGACCGGCTTCGTCGATCGGGTTGCCGAGCACGTCCATGATGCGGCCGAGGGTGCCGGTACCGACCGGAACCGAAATGGCGTGACCGGTGTTGGTGGCGACCAGATTGCGCTTCAGACCGTCGGTGGAACCGAGCGCGATGCAGCGCACGATGCCGTCGCCCAGCTGCTGCTGGACTTCGAGGGTGATTTCGGTGTTCTCGACCTTCAGCGCGTCATACACTTTGGGCACTTCGTTGCGGTTGAACTCGACGTCCACCACCGCGCCGATGATCTGTACAATCTTGCCTTGGCTCATATCGGTATCCTCAAAAAGTCAAATCTGTAATTCGTGAATGGGTGCGCCGGGCGCGTTATACAGCGGCGGCGCCGCCGACGATTTCGGAAATTTCCTGGGTAATCGCCGCTTGACGCGCCTTGTTGTAAATCAGTTGCAGGGTTTCGATCAGCTTGTTGGCGTTGTCGGAAGCCGACTTCATGGCGACCATGCGCGCGGCATGCTCGGAAGCCAGGTTTTCAAGCACCGCCTGGTACACCAGCGATTCGACATAGCGGGTGACCACGTGGTTGAGCACGGTCTTGGCGTCCGGCTCGTACAGGTAATCCCAGCTGTGTTTGGACTCAAGCGCTTCATCGGCCGGCAGCGGCAGCAGCTGGTCCTGCACCGGACGCTGCGCCATGGTGTTGATGAAGTCGTTGTAGCACAGGAACACGCGGTCGATGTTGCCGGCTTCGAAACCGTCGAGCATGACCTTGATCACGCCGATCAGCTGCTCGACATGCGGCTGCTCGCCCAGATGGGTGACCGAGGCCAGCATGTTGATTTTCAGGCGGCGGAAGAAGGTGGCGGCTTTCTGGCCGACGCACACCAGATCGATTTCGACGCCCTTGTCCTGCCAGACGCGCATGTCGGCCAGGATGCGGCGGAACATCTGCGAGTTCAGGCCGCCGCACAGTCCGCGGTCGGTCGACACGATGATGTAGCCGACGCGCTTGACGTCCTTGCGCTCGACCATGAACGGATGCACGTAGTCGGTGTTCGCTTTGGCCACGTGACCGACGATCTGACGCATCATGCGCGCGTACGGGCGCGATGCCTTCATGCGGTCCTGGGCCTTGCGGATTTTAGAGGCTGAGACCATTTCGAGCGCGCGCGTCACCTTGCGGGTGTTCTGCACGCTCTTGATTTTGGTCTTGATTTCGCGTCCGCCTGCCATGTCTTTCTCGCTATCGCTTGTGGGGTTGCGGGCGCCCTGCGGCGCCCGGTCGCATTACCAGCTGCCGGTGGCCTTGAATTCGGAAATCATCTGCTTGAACTGCGCTTCGATGTCCTTGTCCCAGGCGCCGGAGGCGACGATGTTCTTTTCCAGATCGCCGTAGCTGTTGGCCATGTGCGCGTGCAGACCGGCTTCGAAGGCCAGGATCTGCGGCAGCGCCACGTCGTCCAGGTAGCCTTCGTTGGCGGCGTAGATCGACAGTGCCATCTGCGCGATCGACATCGGCGCATACTGCTTCTGCTTCATCAGTTCGGTCACGCGCTGACCGCGTTCCAGCTGCTTGCGGGTGGCTTCGTCGAGGTCGGAAGCGAACTGCGCGAAGGCCGCCAGCTCACGGTACTGGGCGAGCGAGATGCGGATGCCGCCCGACAGCTTCTTCATGATGGTGGTCTGCGCGGCACCGCCGACGCGGGACACCGAGATACCGGCGTTGACCGCAGGACGGATGCCGGCGTTGAACAGATCGGTTTCCAGGAAGATCTGGCCGTCGGTGATCGAAATCACGTTGGTCGGCACGAACGCCGAGACGTCACCGGCCTGGGTTTCGATGATCGGCAGCGCGGTCAGCGAGCCGGTCTTGCCTTTGACGGCGCCGTTGGTGAACTTCTCGACGTACTCTTCGTTGACGCGGGCGGCGCGTTCGAGCAGACGGGAATGGAGATAGAACACGTCGCCCGGATAGGCTTCACGGCCCGGCGGACGGCGCAGCAGCAGGGAGATCTGGCGGTAGGCCACGGCCTGCTTGGACAGATCGTCGTACACGATCAGGGCGTCTTCGCCGCGGTCGCGGAAGTATTCACCCATGGTGCAGCCGGAGTAAGCCGAAATGTAC
>JBMSNF010000216.1:0-2745 GCA_049421545.1 Arenimonas sp. | reverse complement strand
GCCACCGGGTAGGCACTGCGGAAGAACGCCATGGTGCAGGTGGTCGGGTAGGAAAAGCCATTCGGCAGCAGATGCAGGAATTCGCGGAATTTGTCGCTGCGCACGGCACGGAATCCGGAGGTCAGATCGAGAATGCGGTGGCCGGTCATCCAGCTGGCCAAGCGGTTATAGAAGGCATTGGCCAAGCCGCGCCCGAGATTGGCCTGGCCACCCTTGACCCGCGCCCCCACCACCATGTCATGGCCTTTGGCCAATGCAGCCAGCAAGGCCGACACATCACCCGGCTGGTGCTGGCCATCGGCATCCATGAACACGATGACCTCGCCCTGTGCCGCCCGGGCGCCACGCTTGATACTGGCCCCGTTCCCCAGCGCGTAGGGATTGGACAGCACCGTCGCCCCGGCCGCCCTCGCCACCTCGGCGGTGGCGTCGGTGGACCCGTCATCCACCACCAGAATCTCGGCCTCGGGATGCGCCGTCCTTAAGACTGGCAGGAAACGGCCCAGGCCCTCGGCTTCGTTTTTGGCAGGCAGAACGATGGAAAGTTGCATGAAACACCTGAATTCGGACTGGTTCTAGAGTACAACAATCCCCCTCGGCATTGGCATTGCCGAGCCAGCCCCCGCCCTAGGCTGCCGAGTCGGGCCGAAAGCGTAGCCTACGGTACCGTATTTTCTTCAAAATGTGGGCTAAATCCCTTTTGCCATAGGGATTTTTGCGGTAAGCTTCGGGTGGGGAATCATAAAACCAAATATCAAATATGAATGCAGCTGCAGCCAATTTGGTCGGAATTACCGGAATCACCCGGCGCCTGGTGCAGGACGGCGCGCTGAGCGAGGCCGATGCCCGCGCGGCGCAGTCCGAGGCCGCCAAGGACAAACGTCCGATCCAGAAATATCTGGCCGAAAAGAAGCTGGTTACCGGCATCCAACTGGCCGGAGCGTTTTCGCTCGAGTTCGGCCTGCCCCTGTTCGACCTGACGGCGATGGACCTGAGTCAATCGCTGGCTTCCCTGATTCCCGAAGAACTGGCCAACAAACAACAAGTCCTGCCCCTGCAACGGCACGGCGGCAAGCTGTTCGTGGCCATTGCCGACCCGACCAACAGCGACGCCCTGGATGCGGTGAAATTCGCCAGCAACTCCATCGTCGAGCCGGTGGTCGTGGCCGAAGATGCCCTGCGCAAGGCGCTCGAGCTGGCCTACAACAATCCGGCCGATACCCTCGACGACAGCGGCGATGACGAACTGGTCAATTTGGAAGCCATCGGGGGCGATGAAGAACTCGGCGACGACAAGGCCGACAACCGGGCCGATGACACACCGGTGGTCAAATTCGTCAACAAGCAGCTCACCGACGCCATCCGGCGCGGCGCTTCCGACATCCACTTCGAACCCTATGAGACCGAGTCCCGGGTCCGTTTCCGCACCGACGGCATTCTGCGCGTCGTGGCCAAGGCCCCGATCGGCCTGCATCCGCGCATTGCCGCACGCCTGAAGGTGATGGCGGCTCTGGACATCGCCGAACGGCGGGTACCGCAGGACGGCCGGATCAAGCTCAACCTCAGCAAGACCAAGCAGATGGACTTCCGCGTCAGTACCCTGCCGACCCTGTTCGGCGAGAAGATCGTGCTGCGCCTGTTGGACAACTCCGCCGCCAAGCTGGGTATCGAAAAGCTCGGTTATGAGCCCGACCAGATGCAGACATATCTGGAAGCCTTGGCCAAACCCTACGGCATGATCCTGGTCACCGGTCCGACCGGCTCGGGTAAAACGGTGTCCCTGTATACCGGCCTGAACATCCTGAATACGCCCGAGGTCAACATTTCGACCGCCGAGGATCCGGTGGAAATCCGCGTTCCGGGCATCAACCAGGTGCAGGTCAGCAACAAGAAGGGCATGACCTTCGCCGCGGCATTGCGCTCATTCCTGCGCCAAGATCCGAACATCATCATGGTCGGCGAAATCCGCGATCTGGAAACCGCGGAAATCGCCATCAAGGCCGCGCAGACCGGTCACCTGGTGCTGTCGACCCTGCACACCAACGATGCGCCGCAGACCATCACCCGTCTGATGAACATGGGCATCGCGCCTTACAACATCACCTCTTCGGTCACCCTGGTCATCGCGCAGCGTCTGGCCCGCCGTCTGCACGACTGCAAACGTCCGATGAAGACCCCGCTGCCGGCGCCGGCCTTGTTGAAGGAAGGCTTCACCCAGGACGAAATCGACGAAGGCATCACCCTGTACGAACCGGTCGGCTGCGACGAATGCACCGAAGGCTACAAGGGCCGTACCGGCATCTACCAGGTCATGCCGATGACCGAAAAAATCCAGGAAATCATCCTCGCCGGCGGCAATGCGCTTGAAATCGCGCGGGCCGCACAGGAATCCGGCGTGCGCGATCTGCGCCGCTCCGCCCTTATCAAAGCCAAGGCCGGACTCACCAGCCTGGCCGAAATCAACCGAGTGAGCAAGGATTAAGCCATGGCCGCCTCCCGTTCCGCCGCCGCAAAAAGCGCGAAAACCCCCGCCCGCACCGATGACATCCTGAAACAGTTCACCTGGTCGGGCACCGACAAGCGCGGCATCAAGATGAAAGGCGAGGAATCGGCGAAGTCCGAAACCGCCCTGAAACTCGACCTGCGCAAACGCGGCATCGCCAATCCGGAAGTCAAAGCCAAGGCTTAACCGCTGTTCGGCGCGGCCGGCAACCTCGCGTCCCTCGCGCTGCTCGGCATGCCGCT
>JBMSNF010000215.1:0-2788 GCA_049421545.1 Arenimonas sp. | reverse complement strand
GCGGCGGCATCGATGATGTTCGCCGAGGTTTTTTCCACTTCCACTTTAATGTTGCCGCGTGTCAGCGGCTCACCGGTTTCCGGAATCAGCATCTTGGCAACCAGGAAGGTGGCCGGAGCCGCCATGATGGAAGCCGCCAGGAAATGCTTGGCATAGAAGGCCTGCAGTTCCGGATCGGTACCGCCCAGCATGGCCACGTAGGTGGCCATTACACCGCCGGCGATATGCGCCATGCCGCCGATCATCATGGTCAGCAGTTCGGACTCGGTCATCTTGCCGATGTAGGGCCGGACCGTCAGCGGTGCTTCGGTTTGGCCGATGAACACGCTGGCGCAGACCGAGGTGGTTTCAGCACCCGACAGACGCATGACCTTGGTAATGCCCCAGGCCATGCCTTTGACCACCATCTGAAGAATGCCCAGATGGTAGAGAACGGCGGTGAGCGCGGCGAAGAAAATCACCGTCGGCAACACCTGGAACACGAAAATGAAGCCGAATTTATCCGCTGTCGCCAGGTCGCCGAAAATCATCCGGGCGCCTTCCGTGGTGAAACCGGAAACGGTGACGAAGGCATGCGCGGCCGCGCCGAACACCGCGGCGCCGAAGGGCGTCAGCAACACGAATGCAGCGAACAGGATCTGGAGCAGCACGCCCGTGGAAATCAACCGCCAGTCAATGGCGCGCCGGTTATTGGAAAACAGCCAGGCGATGGCCAGCAGACAGCCGAGGCCGAAAAATCCGAAAAGCACTGCGCTCATGGTGAAATCCGTAGAAGGTGACCGTCAAAGGGTAGTCTACGGCGCCGGATAGGGCAAGCCCGAGGCTCAGGGCAGGGGATTTCCGGCCGCACGGTAGAGCGCATACCAATGCTCGCGCTGCAGCGCGATGCCGGTCGCCGTGGCCAGTGATTGCAGGCGTCGTGGATCGGTGCTGCCGAGCAGGACCTGCATATTCGCCGGATGCCGCAGTATCCAGGCGATGGCGATGGCGCCGGCGCTGACGCCGTATACCTGCGCCATGTTGTTGAGGTCATGGTTCAGTTCCGCGAAATCCGGGTGGCCGAGGAAGTTGCCTTCGAAGCGGCCGAACTGCAAAGGCGACCAGGCCTGCACGCGCAGACCGTTCATGCGGCAGTAATCGATGACCGAACCGTCCCGGTCGATGCCGCCGTCGAAGCGGGTGTTGGCCTGCAGTGACGCATCCACCGGTCCGGCATGGGCCAGGCCGAATTGCACCTGGTTGGCGCACAGGGGCTGCTCCAGTGCCGACTGCAGGAGTTCGATTTGCATCGGACGGAAGTTGCTGACGCCGAAGCGCCGGACTTTGCCGCTGGCCTGAAGGCGGCTGAAGGCTTCAGCCACTTCCGCCGGTTCCATCAGGGCATCGGGGCGGTGCAGCAGCAGGGTGTCGAGATAGTCGGTATCGAGGCGTCCGAGGATGCCGTCCACCGAGTTCAGGATATGCGCGGCGCTGCTGTCGTAGTAACCCTCCCTGATGCCGCACTTGCTCTGCAGACGGATCGATTCCCGCTCACAGCCAAGCGTGCGCAGGGCCTGTGCGAACAGGCGCTCGCTGTCGCCGTTGCCGTAGATGTCGGCATGGTCGAATTGCCGGATTCCGCACTGCAGCGCCGTTTCCAGCAGCCCGGTGATCTGTGCCGGGCTCCGCTCATGCAATCGCCAGCATCCGAGAATCAGGCGGTCATCGTTTTCATTGGCGGGCGTCGTCATGGCGGTCTCCTTGCTGACACCATATTAATAGGAGTTGCCGGATTGGGGTGGAAATGAAAAAACCCGGCAGCGCCGGGTTTTTCGGAAGCGGACGGATTTCAGCGGGGCTCGCCCATCTCCGTATCGATGACTTCGATTTCAAAACTTTCCGGCATCTCGGAATCCCTTACGGTGACGATATGGATGACGTCCTCGGAACCGATCAGGTCTTCCATGATGGTGCCGCCGTCATTGCCCTCGAACAGCATGGCAACGCGCGGCGGGCCGGGTGGCATGGGCGGCATCGGCGGTTGCATCGGGGCCATTTTCGGCAAGGTGATGCTGACCGTCTGCGCTTTGCGGTCGCGCAATATGCTGAGCGCGACTTTATCGCCTTCTTTCCGGCCGCGCATGGCCTCGAGCACATCGCGTGATTTAAGCACCGCTTTGCCATCGACTTTGGTGATGACGTCGCCGGCCTGCAGTTGCGGGAATTCCGTTTTCGGGCTCAGTACCAATACACCGCTGTTGGCGCCGAAGTAGCGGCCAAGCTGCGGATTGAGTTCGGCCATGTTCAGGCCATGCCAGCGGGTAGCATAGGTGAAGGCAGGCGCCCGTTCACCGCCGGGGCCCATGGTGCGGGTTTCGCGGTTGACGATCATCTGCGGTTCGATTTTCGCGGCCTTCAGGGTCGCGTTCGCGGCTTTGCCGCTGCGGGTGTAGGCGAGCTTGACGGTCTGGCCTTCCTTCAGATTGGCAAGCGCGGCACGGGCTTGATCGACGCCGGCCTGGTCTTTGCCGGCAATGGTCTTGCCATTGATGGCGGTGATCACATCACCGGCCTGCAGGCCGGCATCCTTGGCAGGACCTTTCGGGCTGACCGCGGCGATCTTCACGCCATTGGTGTTGTTCGGCGCCATCACCACCCCCAGGCCGATTCGCGGCGCCGCCGGACGCAGTTCGATATGCTTGCCACCGCGCTTGTCTTCGGTCCAGCCCGGTCCTTTGCCGGCCGGTGCGGTGGTGGTGACGCTGCGCTCGACCATGCCGGTTTCGCTGTCGCGTTTGGTTTCGATGAT
>JBMSNF010000214.1:0-2799 GCA_049421545.1 Arenimonas sp. | reverse complement strand
GGAAACCCAAAATCAACGACGGCAGCACCTGGTACTCCATGATCAGTGCATGCAACCAACCGGCCGGGATCGCCAGTTGGGGCGCATCAAAAAACATCCATCGTGAATTGATCAGCCAGAACGTCCACCAAGCCATGGCCAGCAGCACATTGCCGGCGCCGATGAAGAACATCAGCCGGTGCGGCGCGGCCGCCAGCAGGCGGATATCGGGCAGTGCGTTTTCCTGTGCGTCCATCGGTACTCCGTTTGCATTAGTATCGACGGAAGTTCGCGCATCCGCGCTGACGCAGGTCAAGCGCGACAAAAAAAGGGCCGCTTGCGCGGCCCAGGAGGGGATCGATCATCGGTTTCAGGACTTCTCGGGGAACACCCAGAGCCGCAGTACGAACCACGACAGTAACAATGCACCGATCGAGAACAGGGTGTCGCCGGGAACACGCATCCAGACCAGCAGGTCGATGATCGGACGGCCCATGAACTCGGCCGCGCGTGCGAACCAGTAGCCGTGTTCGAGCGCGGCGTTCAACTGCAGCAGGCCCATCGGCAGCAGGGTCAGCAACGCCATCAGGCTGAGCCCGATGTTGAGCGCCCAGAAGCTGCCGCGCAGCCACTTTTCATTCCAGACCGCATCCGGTTTCAGACCGCGCAGGCAGAACAGCAGCAGGCCGATGCCGAGCATGCCGTACACGCCGAACAGGGCGGTGTGGCCGTGCAGCGGGGTCAGGGTGAGGCCCTGCATGTAGTACAGCCCCAACGGGGTGTTGATCAGGAAACCGAACAGACCGGCGCCGACCAGATTCCAGAACGAGACCGCAATGAAAAACAGAATCGGCGATTTATAGCGTGCCATCCACGGCGTGGCCTTGCTGTGCGACCAGGTTTCATAGGCCTCGATGCCGATCAGGGCCAGCGGGACTACTTCCAGTGCCGAGAACGAGGCGCCCAGCGCGACCACGGCCGTGGTGGTGCCGGTGAAATACAGGTGGTGGAAGGTGCCGAGAATGCCGCCGGCCATGAACACGATGGTGGCGAACAGGACGTTGATGGTGGCGGACTTGCCGCGCACCAGACCGAGTTTGACGAACAGGAAGCTCATCACGGCAACGGCGAACACTTCGAAGAAGCCCTCGACCCACAAATGGACGACCCACCAGCGCCAGTATTCGACCATCGACAGATGCGTGTGCTCGCCCCACATCAAGCCGGCGGCGTAGAACATGCCGATGGCCACGGTGGACAGGAACAGCAGTCCGACGATGGAGGACATTTCATCCTTGCGACGCAAGGCCGGCCAAAGTGCGCGGCCCATCAGCAGCAGCCAGACCATCAGGCCGACAAACAGGAAGGCCTGCCAGAACCGGCCGATATCGACATATTCCCAGCCTTGGTGGCCGAACCAGAAGTTATTGGCCAGACCCAGTTTCTGCATTACGGCAAACCATTGCCCGGTAAAAGCGCCGATTACGATGATCAATAGGCAGATGAACAGGAAGTTGACGCCGGCGCGCTGGAACTTCGGCTCCACACCGGAAATGGCGGGGGCGATATACAGCCCGGTGCCGAGCCACGCCGTGGCAATCCAGAGTACTGCCAGTTGGGTGTGCCAGCTTCGGGTCAGCGAATAGGGAAGCACTTCAGCCAGATTGAAGCCATAGAAGTTCTGGCCCTCCACCTGGAAGTGTGCCGTGAAGGCGCCGAGCAGGATTTGGACCAGAAACAGTGCCAGAACCACCCAGAAGTACTTCGCGGTCGCCTTCATCGAGGGTGTGATGTTCAGGCCGCGCAGCGGGTCGGCGGCCGGCGGTGTCGGTGCGACCTCGCGGCCGTGATACACCGCATAATGCCATCCAAGCAGCGCGATGCCTGCAACCATGAAAATGACGCTGAAAACCGTCCACAGGAATGTGCTGGAGGTCGCTTGGTTTCCCACCGTCGGGTCATAAGGCCAATTGTTGGTATAGCTGACGCTCTGGCCGGGTCGGTTGGTCACCGCCGCCCAGGAGGTCCAGAAGAAGAACGCGCCCATCTGACGGCGGTGTTCGGCGGTATCCACGGTACCTTCCTTCATGGCATAGGTGTCACGCAAAGCGGCTCCGGCCGGATCGCGGCTGAACACCGATTCGTAATGGCTGGCCACCGCAGCGATGGCCTTGGCCCGCTCTTCGCTGATGGTCAGGGTGCCGCTGGCGGCATCGAATCGGTTGGCGCGGATGTCCGGCTGCAGTTCGGCCTTGAGTTTGGCCTGTTCGCCGGCACTGAGTTCAGTAAAGGCTTTGCCGAA
Organism: Arenimonas sp.; assembly: GCA_049421545.1. Classification (GTDB taxonomy): domain Bacteria; phylum Pseudomonadota; class Gammaproteobacteria; order Xanthomonadales; family Xanthomonadaceae; genus Arenimonas. Next base: position 518 of record JBMSNF010000214.1, on the reverse strand, counting down.
TTGCGCCTTGGCGCGAAGTTCCAGCCAAGCTTCGGATTCGCGGTGCAACCAGTCCGCGCTCCAGTCCGGTGCGACCAGTGCGCCATGACCCCAGATCGAGCCCAGCTGCTGACCGCCGATGCTCTGCCAGACCGTGCGTCCGGTTTCGATATCGGCACGGGTGAACACGGTCCGTCCGCCGTCTGTCACAACCTGTTCGGGAATGGGCGGCTGCTGCCGGTGGATTTCGCCGCCCATCCAGAGCAGTACACCGAAGCCGAGGGTCAATAGCAACCCCAGCCCGATCCATAAACGTTTCGTGGTATCCATGACACAGTCCTCTCATTGGGGATGCGTCATGGTCGCCTTTCGGCCGAGGCGGCCGCATTGATGTAGGTCAAGCCGTGTTCAAATGCGCAGTACCGGCTTGGCCAGCGCTTCCAGTGCGTCGCGTTTGGCGAGATGGAACTCGCGCCGGTCCACTTCGATCAGGCCGCTGTCCTGCATCGCGGTGATGAAGGGGACGATCTGGGCGGAGA
>JBMSNF010000213.1:0-2799 GCA_049421545.1 Arenimonas sp. | reverse complement strand
GCAGATGCTGCGCAAGGTCGAAATCCTCGATGCCGGCGACAGCAAGTTCATGGCCGGTGAGCAGGTCGAGAAGATCCGCTCCCTCGAAGAAAACGTCAAGTTGAACGCAAATAACGGCATTTTGCCGAAATTTACCCCAGTTTTGCTGGGTATTACCAAAGCCTCGCTGGCTACGGAATCGTTCATTTCGGCTGCTTCCTTCCAGGAAACCACCCGCGTGTTGACCGATGCCGCCGTCCGCGGCACCCACGATGCGCTGCGCGGCCTGAAGGAAAACGTCATCGTCGGCCGTCTCATCCCGGCCGGTACCGGTCTGGCCTACCACAACCAGCGCCGCCGCGACCATGCCCAGATCAGCGACAGCGAACTGGAAGTGCTGGCGGCACCCTTGGCTGCGGCCGAGGGCGAGGAAACGGTCGGCGAAACCGTCGAATAAGGCATTCCGGGCGGCTTCGGCCGCCCGCTCAAAAGCCGCACGGATGCGGCTTGCGTCACCGCCAGGGATTGGGGGATTGTTCAGTTGTCAGGTTTGACAACGGCGGCAATACAATTTATACTTTTCCGTCTATTCTGGCCGGGCTCCCGGTCAGTCCTTTTTGTTTCGCAGGATTTATATCAAATGGCGACTGTTAATCAACTGGTCCGCAAGCCGCGCCAGTCCAATACGTACAAAAGCGCTTCCCCGGCCCTGGCGAACTGCCCGCAACGCCGTGGCGTCTGCACCCGCGTTTACACCACCACCCCGAAGAAGCCGAACTCGGCCCTCCGCAAAGTGGCGAAAGTGCGCCTGACCAACGGTTTCGAGGTCATCAGCTACATCGGCGGCGAAGGCCACAACCTGCAGGAACACAGCGTCGTGCTGATCCGCGGCGGCCGAGTCAAGGATCTGCCGGGTGTGCGTTACCACACCGTGCGCGGTTCGTTGGATGCTTCCGGTGTCGCCAAACGCCGCCAGAGCCGTTCCAAATACGGCGCCAAGCGTCCGAAGTAATCCTGCCGGCACTGCCTGCAACATTCATCTCATTTTTAAATTAAGGCACTAAACATGTCACGTAAAGGTTCCCCCGGTACCCGTTCGGTCCTTCCTGATCCGAAGCACGGAAGCCAAATGATCGCCCGCTTCATCAACATGGTGATGGTCAGCGGCAAGAAATCCGTCGCCGAGAAAATCGTCTACGGCGCAATGGACGTCATCGGCCAGAAGAACGCCGATTCCCTGGCGCTGGTCGAGAAGGCCCTGAGCAATGTCGCTCCGGCGGTCGAAGTGAAGTCCCGTCGTGTCGGTGGCGCCACTTACCAGGTTCCGGTTGAAGTCCGTGCCACCCGCCGCACCGCTCTGGCGATGCGCTGGGTCATCGAATCCGCCCGCAAGCGCGGCGAAAACAGCATGCCCGCGAAACTCGCCGGCGAACTGCTGGAAGCTTCCGAAAACCGCGGCGGTGCCGTGAAGAAACGCGAAGAGACCCATCGCATGGCGGAAGCCAACAAAGCGTTCTCCCATTTCCGCTGGTAATTTTCGAGAAGGAATCTCATCGTGGCACGTACCACCCCAATTGATCGTTATCGCAATTTCGGCATCATGGCCCACATCGATGCCGGCAAGACCACCACCACCGAACGCATTCTGTTCTATACCGGCGTGAACCATAAAATCGGTGAAGTGCATGATGGCGCGGCCACCATGGACTGGATGGAGCAGGAGCAGGAACGCGGCATCACCATCACCTCCGCGGCCACCACCTGTTTCTGGTCGGGCATGGACAAGTCGATGCAGCAGCACCGCTTCAACATCATCGATACCCCCGGACACGTGGACTTCACCATCGAAGTCGAACGCTCCCTGCGCGTGCTCGACGGTGCGGTGTTCGTGCTGTGCGCCGTCGGCGGCGTCCAGCCGCAGTCGGAAACCGTGTGGCGCCAGGCCTCCAAGTATTCCGTTCCGCGCCTTGCCTTCGTCAACAAGATGGACCGTACCGGTGCCAACTTCTTCAAGGTCGTCGAGCAGCTGAAATCGCGTCTGGGTGCCTATCCGGTCCCGATGCAGATGCCGATCGGCGCCGAAGAAAACTTCGAAGGCGTGGTCGATCTGCTGAAAATGAAAGCGATCATCTGGGACATGTCCAACAACGGCACCACCTTCACCTACGGTGAGATTCCGGCGCACTTGGCCGATGAGTGCAAGAGCATGCGCGAATTCATGGTGGAAGCCGCCGCCGAAGCCTCCGAAGACCTGATGAACACCTATCTGGAAAACGGCGAGCTGTCGGAAGCCCAGATCATGGAAGGCATCCGCGCCCGTACCCTGACCTGCGAAATCATCCCGATGTTCGCCGGCACCGCCTTCAAAAACAAGGGCGTGCAGGCCATGCTCGACGCCGTGGTGCATTACCTGCCGTCGCCGGACAACCGTCCGCCGGTCAAGGGCATCGACGAGAAAGAGCAGGAAGCCATCCGCAAGGTCGGCGACAAAGAGCCGTTCTCGGCACTGGCGTTCAAGATCATGACCGACCCGTTCGTGGGTTCGCTGACCTTCTTCCGGGTCTACTCCGGCACCTTGAATGCCGGCGACCAGGTCTATAACCCGGTCAAGAGCAAGAAAGAACGCATCGGCCGTATTCTGCAGATGCATGCCAACGAGCGCGAAGAAATCAAGGAAGTGCTTTCCGGTGACATCGCCGCTGCCGTGGGCCTGAAGGACGTCACCACCGGTGACACCCTGTGCTCCATGGACCACGTGATCACGCTCGAGCGCATGGTGTTCCCGGAGCCCGTCATTTCGATGGCGGTCGAGCCGAAGAC
>JBMSNF010000212.1:0-2836 GCA_049421545.1 Arenimonas sp. | reverse complement strand
GGCGGCGCCCAGCAACACCGGAAGATCGCGGCAGACCTGCTCGTAGATGCACCAGTCGATTTGTTCGATCAGGCCGGTTTCCTTGGCGATTTCGGAGAAATCCACCGGCAGCAGGACGCCACGTTCCGGATGGCGCCAGCGCATCAGCGCCTCGAAGCCGAGCGTGCGCCCGGTGACCAGATCGCTAATCGGTTGGTAATGCGGGAACAGTTCGTTGCGGGCCAGCCCGCGGCGCAGATCGCCCTCGATCATCAGGGTTTTCAAGGCCGACTGGTGCAGCGCGTCATCGAAGAAGGTGAAGCGGTTGCGGCCGAGTTCCTTCGAGCGGTACAGCGCGATGTCGGAGTCGCGCAGGATTTCGTCGGGATCGTGGTGGCGTTCGTGCGAGATGGCGATGCCGATGCTGGGCGTGATGAACAATTCCTTGCCCTGGATGATGATGGCCTCGTCGAATTCGTTGAGCATGCGTTCGGCCACCAGCCGCGACTCGTTGACGTTGCGGATGCTGTTCAGGATCACCGCGAATTCGTCACCGCCCAGACGCGCCACCAGATCGGGTTTGCGCACGCAGCGCTGGATGCGCTCGGCCACGGTCTTCAGCAGTTCGTCGCCGACCCAGTGGCCCATGGAATCGTTGATGATCTTGAAGCGGTCGAGATCGATGAAGAACACGGCGAACATGCGGGCCGGGTTGTTCTGGTACAGGCTGAGGGACTGCTTCAGGCGTTCGTACAGCTGGTTGCGGTTGGCCAGCCCGGTCAGCTGGTCGTGCATGGCATCGTACTTCAGTTTCTGCTCGGCTTCCTCGCGCCGGCTGATCTGTTCGCGCAGGGCCTGGTTGCTCATTTCCAGTTCCTGGGTCCGGCGCTGGATGTTCGACTCCATTTCGGCGTAGGCCTGCTTGAGCCGGTTGGAGGATTCGATTTTTTCCAAGGCCTGCGCGATGTGGCTGCTGACGAACATCAGCAGTTCCTGCTCTTTGCTCGAATAGGCATCCGCGCTTTCGTAACTCTGCAATGCGATGACGCCGATGGCGCGGCCGCGGCTGAGCAGGGGCACGCCGAGCCAGCATTGCGGCACGGCGCCTTTGATCACCGCCAGTCCGTCCTGCTTCAGGCGGTGGATGTCGCGCTCATTCAGAAGCACCGGTGCCTGCTTGTGCAACACCCATTCGGTCAGGCCGTTGGAGACCGCGCGCGCGACCACGGAGCCGCTGCTGCGCTCGTCGATGTAATACGGGAAGTGCAGGGTCGATCCGGTGCCGTCGATGAAGGCGACGTAGATGTTCTTGGCATCCAGCAGCTGGCCAACGATGTCGTGCATGGCCGGATAGAACTGCTCCAGGGTTTCGCTCTGGCTGGCCAACCGGGTGATGTTGAACAGGGCCGATTGGATCATTTCCGAACGCTCGCGCTCGCGGATTTCCTGGCTCAGCTTGGCGGTGCGCTCGTCGACCATGCGCTCCAGTTCCACGGTCTGCGCGCGCCGCGTCAGCGATTGCCGGATATGTTCCGCCACGAAGGACATCAGGTTGAGATCGGCCTGCGAATAGCGCTTGTCGGACAGATAGCTCTGGATGACCAGGCCGCCGACCACCGTGCCCTTGTCCAGCATCGGTATGCCCATCCAGTCCACGCTTTCCGGGCCGAGCTCGCTGTCCCTGGCCAGACCGAAGCGGTCGAGCAGGGCTTCGGAGCTGTCCCAGGCGAACTGCTTGGACTTGAGCATGGCCAGCGTCACGCTATTGGCCAGCATGCTTTTGTCCCATTCGATGTCGGGATCGACCGGTTCCTTGTCGACGCTGTCGGCGTAATACAGAAACTGCATGGTCTGCTTGCTTTCGTTGAAGTTCACGATGAAGAAGTTTTCGGCGTAGACCAGGCCGGCGATGATCTCGTGCAGCTTCCGGAACAGGACGGCGGTGTCGTGCTCGTTGTAAGCCAGATTGCTGATGTCGAACAGGGCCTGCTGCAGCTTTTCGGATTTCATCAGCTGCTGCTGCTGCAGATCGCATTGATCTCTGGCCAACAGATAGCGCAGCATCGCGGCGGCGGCGTGCAGTTCTTCCTGCATGTCCGGCGCCATGACGCCAGAGCTATTCACATCGAGGATGAAATGGGAGTCCCGGTGTCTTGCCAGAACCACCGGCGCCTCGCTCCATCGGGCGAAATCTTCGGTCGCGGCGCTTTCGAGGCGGCGGATGTCCTGCACGCTCAGGATCGGCAGGGACTGATGGCTCAGTACCTGGTAATGCGGTGAATGCAGGTGCCAAAGGCAGCGCGGGTGTTGGGATATGCCACGGGCACGGATATGCGCGCACAGGATTTCGGCCGCCGATGCCAGACCGGTTGCCTTGCTAAGATTCTGATAAAGATGGCTTTTAGCCGTCACGCCGGTATCCGTTCAACACATCCCCTCCCCAAGTTGTGATTCTATCAGCTGGGCATCGGCCGCGCCATGACCGCTAATGGGATTAAAATAATCGCACTGATCCCGGAGTCGCCCATGTCCTTTCCCATGTCACGCCCGCGCCGGATGCGCGCATCCGAGTTTTCCCGCCGTCTGATGCGCGAACACCGCCTGGATGTCAGCGATCTGATCCTGCCGGTATTCGTGCACGAACTGCAGGAAGTAACGCCCGTCGCCTCGATGCCCGGCGTGGAGCGTCTTTCCCTCGATGCGCTGGTGCGCAAGGCCGAACAAGCGATGACCGCCGGCATTCCGGCCATGGTGCTGTTTCCGGTGACCGCGCCGGATGCCAAGTCGCTGGACGCCAAGGCGGCCTATGATGAAAACGGATTGGCACAGCGCGCCATCCGCGCCATCAAATCGCGTT
>JBMSNF010000211.1:0-2864 GCA_049421545.1 Arenimonas sp. | reverse complement strand
AGGCCGACGAACAGGTAACCCAGCACCGCGCTCAATCCAAAGCGCCGGAACAGCGGAACCGCCAACACCGAGGCCAACAGGAACCAAAGCGCGTCAATCAAGCCGGAATCATGCATGGGAATCCAATGTCCCGCCACGCCGTGGCGGCCTGAGTAGAGTATAAACTCTGTGATGAATTCTGCTAGACTCGAAAGGCACGGTGCGGAACAGCACCGGCGTGCGTCAAACCGAATTCTGGGGATGGAAAATGTTTCGTTCGCTTCAAATTTGCGGCCTTCTGCTGTCGGTTCTGCCGGCGCTTGCCTTGGCCCAGGCCACCGAGTATTCCAAGCGTCTGACCGGCACCGTGGAGGTGTCTGCGGCCGGACAGGTGCAGACCTATACCCTGCAGTCGGCCGGCGTGCCGGCCATCGATCAGGGCTTGGGCAATCTAATCGAGTCGTGGTCGTTCAAACCGCAGACCGGCATCGCCCCGAAGCCGGTGCGTGCCGAATTCCAGATCACCCTGCTGCGCGCCAGTTCCGAAGACCGCAATTACACGGTGAAGCGCGTCGAGTTTTTCCCCGAGAACGCCCGGGTCGCCGTCCGTGGCGCCAGCAGTGCCGAAGAGATGGCCTACTGCAAACAGGCCGATGCCGCGCCGCGCCGCGATGTCATTTGTCCGGCCGAGCTTCCGGCCAATGCCGAGCTGGCAACGACGGGAGTCAGCGCAGAAGCCTACATCGCCATCCGCAAAACGGAAAGCGGTCCGCAGGCGATGCTTGAGAGCCTTTCCATTTACGGTAGCCAGAATACCAAGCTGCTCAACAAACCCGCCGCCTTGGCCAAGAAGGAGTTCAGCGCCGCTGCCTTGGCCTGGGGCCAGAAGAATGCCGCGGCCTTCCTGCAGGACAGGGACTATTACGTCACCCGGGTGGAGTTCGTGCAGTCCAACAACCGTGCCGCATGGCGTCGCCAGGAAAAAGCCGAAGTTCCCGCCATAGACTGGTTCACCGAGGCCGTGCGTGCCAGAACCGTATACGTCAGCCAGGTCGGGTTGGAGCTGAAGTAGGTGTTGTGGAAACGATAAAAAACCCCGCGTGCGCGGGGTTTTTCGTTTGCATCAGCGCGCTCTGGGTTGCGGCGCGTAATTCACCCGCCGCAGCTCCACCACCGACTCGTCGTAGACGCGGCCTTCGATCAATTCGTAACCCATCAGCGCATACACGCGGTCGCCGATGAAGATCGGCCGGGCGTTGCCGTACCAGTCCACGCAGCTGGCCTGGCAGGCGTCATCCTGCGGTTTGCCCGGCGCCGCCACCAGCAGGCCGAGATCGCTCAGCTGCAGTTTCCGGTTGCGCAGGTACTTCACCGCCGCCGTCGGCCGCTCTCCGCTTCCGCCCAGAATCGGCAGGCCGAGCAGGCCAAGTGCTTCGCCCTGCGGTTGGTAGAAGAAGCCATGCGTGCGGCTTTCACTCTGCACGGCATTGCGTTGGATGTAGCCGGACACCGGCGTGGCTTCGGCATCCAGCCGTACCGAGGAGAACACCAGGTCGTTGCCGGCATTGCCGACGATCAAGGCATCGTTGCCGAGCGCTTCGATACGCTCGGTGCTGTGCTTGAGGGCCAGCGGCACGGCCTGACCGCCACGGGCGTAGGGCACCGCATAGGTTGCGGCATCGCCGCTACGGGTGTACTGGCTGCCGTAAATCAGCCAGTCGCCGACATAGCGGTTCTGGATGCCCCATTGGTATTCGGCGGGAAGTGGCCGGTAGTGTTTTTCCTGCGAGCGTGCACCATTGCCCCCGAAAGCCCGCAGCGGTGCGCGCAACAGCGCCAGCGAACCGGCTCTGCCCTCGGCGCGCCACATGCCGTCGCCGTTCGACTGCGAGCCGACCAACACATTGATGTAACCATCGCGTTCCAGGAAAGACATCTGATCGATGGGACTGCCCGAGACCCGCAGGGCCTGCGGCATGCCCTTGCCCAGCGGCATGCGCAGTAGCATGGATTCGTTCGGTTTGCGGGCGCGCCCATACAGGCCGCCACCACCGATCCAGACATAGACGGCATCGGCGGCCACATAGAAAACGCGGCTGCTCGGACCGAGCACGGCCTTGGCCCGGCACTCGAGCGTGGACTGCGGAGTGATGTCGCAGGTGGTGACGCTGTGCAGGGTCAGATCATAGGTGCCGCTGGCAAGGCCGCTCTGGTAAATTTCAGTGGCCGACAGAATGCGTTTGAACGCGCCCGGCTTCTGCTGCCAGGGGCGTACGGCCGGCAGACTGTCCGCCGTTTCGCCGTAGAGATCGACCGACATCGGCGAATAGAAAATCAGCTGGCTGCCGATCAGACGGCTGGCGTAGTTGCGCGAGGAGTAGTAGTCGTTGCTACGCAGATGGTAGGTGTTGCGGTAGCTCAGCTTGCCGGCTTCATCGATGTGGAACAGGCCGACTTCGGTGCCGCCGCGCGCATAGCTGTAACCGATGACCACGATGGTGCGGCCGCTGATCAGCATTTCATCGTACCAGGCGCCCTGCGGGGAAATGCCCGGGCCATAGGCGTTGATGCTGGACACCGCGCGCAGTGCGTTTTTGCCGGCTTCGATGCTGAAAATGCGGCCGCGGCGAAGCACGATCAGGTAGTCGCCGAGTTTCTTGACGATGCCGCCTTCATCGACGCCCTGGGTCTGCACATTGGTGATGGCGTCGCTTTCCGGTGCATCGGCGGACCCGATTCGCGAACCGGTCACCTGCACCATGTCCAGCGCCATGGCTTCGCTGGCCGCTGCCGCTGCCGGAGCCGGTGGCGGCACGGCGGTCGGCATCGGGACGTCCGAGGATTTCGCGGCGTATTTTTTCTTGGCCTTGCGCTCCACTTCGGCC
>JBMSNF010000210.1:0-2877 GCA_049421545.1 Arenimonas sp. | reverse complement strand
CCGCCCGGCACGCAGCCTTGGGCGATGTATGCGGGCACCGGCTCCAGCACCGGGATGGCTTGAACCTCGAGCTCGGCCTGCACACCACTGCCCTCGCACATTTCCAGCAAGTGCCCGAGCAACGCGAAGCCGGTGACATCGGTGACCGCCTTCACGCCGGACATCGGCCCGAGCAGGGATCCGACCGCATTCAAACGGCACATGCTGGCGATGGCCAAGCCTTCGTGTTCGGGCCGGAGTTTTTTCTGCTTCTGGGCGGTGGTCAGCACTCCCACGCCCAAGGGCTTGGTCAGATACAACAGGCATCCGGCCTCGGCGGTATTGTTCTGCTTCAGATGCGCCTTGACCACTTGTCCGGTCACCGCCAGCCCGAAAATCGGCTCGGGGGAGTCGATGCTGTGGCCACCGGCCAAGGCGATACCGGCATCCTGGCAGGCCTGACGGCCGCCGTCGACCACCCGCTGCGCCACTTCCGGCGGCAACACATTGACCGGCCAGCCCAGAATGGCGATGGCCATGATCGGCGTGCCGCCCATCGCGTAGATGTCGCTGATGGCATTGGTGGCGGCGATCCGGCCGAAATCGAAGGGATCATCGGCAATCGGCATGAAGAAATCGGTGGTACTCAGGATGACCCGGCCATCGCCCAGATCATAGGCGGCGGCATCGTCCTTGCTGCTGTGCCCGACCAAAAGATTGGGGTCGGATTTCAGGTCAAGTTGCGAGGCCAGGATGGTGTCCAGCACCTGCGGCGATATCTTGCAGCCGCAGCCCGCGCCATGGCTGTATTCGGTAAGTCGAATCGGGGTTTTGTCCATGCCTGCATGATAGCAAAAAGCACCGTATCAGCGGGACAGCAACTCCATCTGGGATTTCTTGTGTGCGATGTCTTCTTCGGAGTCGGCATATTTCAGGGCGATGGCAATCACCTGATCTTCTATGGCCAGAAAGGCATCCAGCACATCGGGATCGAAATGGCTGCCACGGCCTTCTTTCAATATGGCCATGGACTTGGCATGCGAAAAAGGCTCTTTGTAGACGCGGCGGCTGATCAGGGCATCGTAAACGTCCGCAATCGCCATCAGTCGCGCCGAAACCGGTATGGCATCGCCCGACAGGCCCTGCGGATAGCCGCTGCCGTCCCACTTTTCCTGATGGGAAAGTGCGATTTCCTTGGCGTAACGCAGAAAGCCGACATTGACCCCGAGCTCCTGCTCGGTATGCACGATGGCCTCGTAACCCAGCGTGGTGTGGGTCTTCATGATTTCGAATTCTTCCTCGGTCAATTTTCCGGGTTTCAGCAGAATCCGGTCGGGGATGCCGACTTTGCCGATGTCATGCAGGGGGGCTGATTTGTAGATGGCGTCGATTTCCGCCGCGCCCAGACTGGCGCTGAAACGCGGGTGGTTCCTGAGCTGTTCGGCAAGCGCCTTGACATACAGCTGGGTACGCCGGATGTGCTTGCCGGTTTCCTGATCGCGGGTTTCGGCAAGCGAGGTCACCACCTGCACGGTGACCTCCTGCAGCGCCGCGATTTCACGCGTACGGTTCCGGACCTCCTTGTCGAGATAATCGGCCTTGTCCCGCAGAAAGTCCGCCGCGTGCTTCAGGGCCAGATGGTTCTGGATCCGCATCAGGAAAATCGGAGGGCTGATGGGCTTTGTAATGTAATCGACCGCACCGACTTCCAGCCCGTGCTTTTCGTCTTCGGTTTCGGCCTTCGCCGTCAGGAATATGACCGGAATGTGGGCCGTCGCCGCATCCTGCTTCAAGCGTTCGCAGACGGCGTAACCGTCCAGGTCCGGCATCATGATATCGAGCAGGATGATATCGGGACTGGCCGTTCGCGCCAGCTCGAGACCTCTGGCGCCGCTGTTGGCCACCTTGACCTTGTATCGGTCCTTCAGCAGGGTGCTCATCAGGACCAGATTCTCCGGCGAATCATCGATGGCCAGCACGACGGGTTTTGCGTTCATCGCGTCGTTCCTCCGTTCCAATGCTTCATGGCGGAACGCATTTCGACCAGCGCCAATTCAAAATCGAAATTTTCGATGGCATCGCGGATCGACGCGTAGCGTTCCGGCCACGCCGCATTGAACAACGCTTGGTTGCTGTGGAAGAAATCCAGGCTTTCGGCATCGGCATCGGACAGCATTTCGCCCAGTCGGTCAACGGCAGCGGGCAACCCGGACAGGTCGGCTTCCGCCGGATCCTCGGGCAACGGTTCGGCCGAAAGATGCGCCAGCAGCGCGGTGGTCAAATCCGCGATGTCGCCCTCGAGATCGTCGATGGCATTTTTCAGCATGCCGCTGTCCTTTCCGGTATGGATGGCCGTCTCGACCAAGGCGGCTTGCTGCTGCAGGGCGACAGCACCGATGCTTCCGCACAGTCCTTTCAGGGTATGCGCGAGACGTTCAGCGGTGCCCGGATCACCGGCAAGCATGGCATCGCGTATCCGAGCGGCCACATCAGCTTTATTGGAGGCGAATTTGCGAAGCATGCCCATATAAAGCTTGGGCTCTCCTCCCATCAGGCGAAGACCGGTGGCTGTATCAAGTCCGTCGATTCGCCAGTCCGGAAAAGCATCCTCCGCCACATGCAGCCTCGGCTGTAAAGCCGCATCGACGGGCAATTCGGCATCCGGCACCAGCCATTGGTGAAGGGTTTTCCAGAGCAGGTCGGGGTCGATCGGCTTGGACAGGTAGTCCGTCATGCCGGCCTCGATGCAGCGCACCCGGTCCTGGGGCATGGCATTCGCCGTCATGGCGATGATCGGCAGTGACAGCAGCCCCGGGGTCTTGCGGATCTCCCGCGTTGCGGTCAATCCATCCATCACCGGCATCTGGATATCCATGAGTACGGCCTCATAGGATTTGA
>JBMSNF010000209.1:0-2885 GCA_049421545.1 Arenimonas sp. | reverse complement strand
ATCCGGCTTGCCGTATTCCCAGCGGAACCGGTTCGGTGATTTCATCAGCATCAGACCTTGTGAAGTATGGACCTTCTCGCCATTCGGGCCGGTCACAACCTGCTGGAATGGCGCGGACGCCGTTTTCAAGCCGCGGGCGAAAGCATCCAGCTGTTGACGCGCGGTCTGCGCCTGCACGGGAAAGGCGATCACGGACAACAGCAACACCAATAGGCGCAGGCGCATATCAGTCTCTGGCCGGCGGCGGCGCCAACACCGATCGATCGCCGTTATGCTCCGGCTTGGAGACAACGCCGGCCGCTTCCATGGCTTCCACCAGACGCGCGGCACGGTTGTAGCCGATTTTGAGCCGGCGTTGCACGCCGGAAATCGAGGCGCGCCGGGATTCGGTGACGATTTTGACCGCCTCGTCATAAAGCGGGTCGGATTCATCCCCGTTGCTGCTGGCCTCCGGCAGTCCGGTAGCGCCGACCACCACGCCATCGCCCATCATCTGCACCTCTTCAAGTACGCCCGGAATGTATTCGGTACCGCTGCCGTGCTGCTTGAGATGCTCGACGACGCGGTGGACTTCCTCATCACTGACGAAAGCCCCGTGGATGCGTTCCGGCAGGGACGTACCCGGCGGCATGTACAGCATGTCGCCGTGACCCAGCAGGGTCTCGGCACCGGATTGGTCGAGAATGGTCCGCGAATCGATTTTGCTGGAGACCTGGAAGGCGACACGGGTCGGGATGTTGGCCTTGATCAGGCCGGTGATCACATCCACCGAGGGCCGCTGCGTTGCCAGAATCAGATGGATGCCCGATGCACGGGCCTTCTGCGCAAGGCGGGCGATCAATTCCTCGACCTTCTTGCCGACGATCATCATCATGTCGGCGAATTCGTCGATGATCACCACGATGTAGGGCAAGGCCTCGAGCGGGCGCGCCTCGATGCCGAGTTCGGGATTGGGTTTGAATAGTGGATCCATGATCGGCTGTCCGGCATCGATGGCATCCTGCACCTTGCGGTTGAAGCCGGCAAGGTTGCGCACGCCGACCGCACTCATCAATTTGTAACGCCGTTCCATTTCGGCCACGCACCAGCGCAGGCCGTTGGCGGCTTCCTTCATGTCGGTCACGACCGGTGCCAGCAGGTGCGGGATGCCCTGATACACCGAAAGTTCGAGCATTTTCGGATCGATCATCAGCATCCGCACATCCTTGGCGCTGGCCTTGTACAACAGACTCAGCACCATGGCATTGACCGCCACGGATTTACCCGAGCCAGTTGTGCCGGCCACCAGAAGATGCGGCATGCGTGCCAGATCGGCAACGCTCGGCCGGCCGCCGATGTCCTTGCCGAGGGCAATGGTCAGCGGGCTGTTGGATTTGTCGTATTCCTTCGAACGCAGCAGCTCCGAAAGATAGATCATTTCGCGCTGGGTATTCGGTATTTCAAGTCCGACCACCGATTTGCCCGGGATGACATCGACCACGCGCACCGATTTCACCGACAGCCCGCGGGCGATGTCCTTGTCGAGCGAAGAAATCTGGCTGCCTTTGACACCGGGCGCCGGCTCCATTTCGAAACGGGTAACCACCGGCCCGGGATAGGCGCCGACCACCTGTACGTCGATCCGGAAATCCTTGAGCTTGAATTCGATCTGGCGCGACAGGGTTTCCAGCGTTTCTTCGGAATAGCCTTTGGCCTGCGGTTTTGGATCGTCCAGCAGCGACAGCGGCGGAATCTCGCTGACGCCGCCGGCATTGAACAGGGGAATCTGCTGCTCGCGTTCGGCACGGTCGCTTTTTTCGACCAGCGTGGGCGCCGGCGCCGCGATTTTGATCGGTTCGCGTTTGGCGCGGCGTTCGCTCTCGGTTTTGCGGACTTCTTCGCGCTCGGAACGGATGGCACGGGTGCGGCTCCATTCCGCCGCTTGATCGGTTTTGGCCGAAAAGCGGCCGATCAAGGCCAGCACCCCGGCGCCGATCCAATCCATGACCGCGAACCAGGACAGGCCGGTGGCCAGCGTGACCGATAACAGAAAGACAGTCAGCAGAAACAGGTTTCCGCCCATGCCGCCGAACAGCATGCCCATGCTCCGGCCGACCATGTCGCCGATGAAGCCGCCGGACTGCGCCGGCAGCGCCGGTGCCGGACCGCCGATGAGATGGCATAGCCCAGTGCCGCTGATCAGAAAACCGACGATGCCGAGCAAGCGAAGTGCCGGTCCGAAATCGACCCGGCCGTCGCCGTCGCTGTCCATGGCGAACAAGCCGATATACGCCACCCCGGTCAGCACCAAGGGCACGGTGTAAGCCATGTATCCGAACAGCCAGAAGCTGATGTCGGCCAGATAGGCGCCGACCAATCCGCCGATGTTGTGCACCGAACCGTCCAGGCTGCCGGTGCGCGACCAGCCCGGATCCTGGGTGGAGTAAGTCACCAGACTGGCCAACAGGTAGAGCAGGATCGGGGCGATGGCGACCAGTGCCAGCTCTTTCCATAATTTCTGGCGTTGCTGATCCGGCGTTGGTGCGTTTTTAACGGTGGTTCTGGCCACAGGCAGATTACCCGAATGCAATTGCCTCTAGTTTAACGGTTAAAACACCGGATTGCGCGGCTTTCGGGCCGAACCGCGTCTTTTTTGCACGAGGCGCAGGCTTGATAAATCGCAGAGCAAGCCCCAAGCTATGGGTCTGTCCAAATCGGTTTTTGCCATGTCCTCGCCCAAACACTGCCATCTGCTCATTCTCGGATCCGGTCCCGCCGGCTACACCGCCGCCGTCTATGCGGCACGGGCCAATCTGAAACCGGTTCTGGTGACGGGTCTGCAGCAGGGCGGCCAGTTGATGACCACCACCGAGGTGGACAACTGGCCCGGGGATGCGCACGGCCTG
>JBMSNF010000208.1:0-2916 GCA_049421545.1 Arenimonas sp. | reverse complement strand
CTATTCACGTTATTTCTGGCCCTGTGTCTGTTCAGCGGCGCATTGGCCGCACAGGCGCCCGCGGCCGCACCCGGCGAGCGCGAACTGCCCGCCGGCCTGATTGTGCCGGAGGCCGCAAAGCCCGGTCCGGGTTTCGATGTCGACAAGGCCACGCAGTCCTATATCGACCTGCTGACCCCCGAACAGCGTGCCCAGTCCGATGCCTATTTCGAAGGCGGCTACTGGCTGCAGCTGTGGGGCTTCCTGTACGGCCTGCTGGTGTGTGCCGTACTCATCGCAAGCGGACTGTCGGTCAGAATGCGGAACGCCGCCAAGCGCATCAGCCATCGGCCCTGGCTGTACACCGCCATCTACGGCGCGTTCTGGCTGGTGAGCGCCGAGTTGCTGAGCCTGCCCTGGGCGCTGTATACCGGATATTTCCGCGAGCATGCCTATGGCCTGTCCAATCTGTCGATGGGCGCCTGGTTCGGCGAGGCCGGAAAAGGATTGCTGGTCAGTCTGATCATCATGCCCTGGCTGATCGCCGGCATCTTCGCCGCGGTCCGCAAGGCCGGGGAAAGCTGGTGGCTGCGTGCCGGCGTCGCCAGTTTCGCGTTCCTGCTGCTGCTGATCATGGTCGCGCCGGTATTCATCAACCCCTTGTTCAACGACTACAAGCCGCTGCCCGAGGGTCCGGTCAAATCGGCGATATTCTCGCTTGCACGCGCCAACCAGATTCCGACCGACAACGTGATGTACTTCGACGCCTCCAAACAGACCACGCGCGTCAGCGCCAATGTCTCCGGTTTCGCCGGCACCACCCAGGTCAGCCTCAACGACAACCTGCTGGAAAAAACCTCCTTGCCCGAGATCAAAGCGGTCATGGGTCACGAGATGGGCCATTACGTGCTCAATCACGCCGTCCGCAATCTGGCCTACATCAGCATCGTGTTGATGTTCGGTTTCTGGTTCGTGCACAAACTGATCGACCGCGCCATCGTGCGGGTCGGTACGCGCTATGGCATCACCGAGCGCACTGACCCTGCGGTATTGCCGATTGCCGTGGCGGTGTTCAGTTTCTACATGCTGCTGGCCACGCCGGTAATCAATACCATCATCCGCACCGCCGAGAAAGAGGCCGATCTCTATGGTTTGAACTCGGCACGCGAGCCGCACGGTTTCGCCACCGCCGCCATGCGCCTGAGCACCTACCGCAAGATCCATCCGGGCTACTGGGAGGAAGTCATTTTCTACGACCATCCCAGCGGTTACGACCGCGTGCATTCGTCGATGCTGTGGTTGCAGGAAAACCAGGAACTGGCTACCGGACAGCCCTGAGTCCAATTTATGACGGAATGAAACAGGAGGGCTTGCCCTCCTTTTTCATGCGCGGCGTTCACGCCCTGCGCACATTTCCAACACAACATGCTCACGCGAATCTGACGCGCCCTGCACGGTGGTGTCGGCATAGTGGCGCTGTGCCGATGCACATCTCCCATGAACCGCAAAAGGAAACTCCATGAACGTATTCAAGCATGCCCTGTTCGCCATCGCGCTTGCCGGCGTCAGCTCCGCCGCTCTGGCGCACAACCATGAAAAGAAGGAAGCCGGCACCATCGTCGCCGTTGCCGCCGGCAACCCGGATTTCTCGACGCTGGTCGCCGCGGTGAAAGCCGCCGGTCTGGTCGATACCCTGAATTCCGCCGGTCCGTTCACCGTGTTCGCGCCGACCAACGCCGCCTTCGCCAAGCTGCCGGCCGGCACGGTGGAAAGCCTGTTGAAGCCGGAAAACAAGGCCAAGCTGACCGCTATCCTGACCTACCATGTGGTTGCCGGTAAAGTCACCGCCGCCGATGTGGTCAAGCTGAAAAGCGCCGACACCGTGAACGGCAAAGCCGTCAAGATCACCGCCGGCCATCACGGCGTCAAGGTCAACGACGCCAACGTCACCGCCACCGACATCAAAGCCAGCAACGGCGTGATTCATGTCATCGACACGGTACTGATTCCCTGATCCGTGCCTGATCCGGAAAGCGGCCTTCGGGCCGCTTTTTGGTTCAGATCGATGGCGGTTCGCTGCGGCTGCGGTAGCGGGCGGTCAGATAAACGGTAATCAGCACGAACAGCAGCCCGGCCGCCGAAGCGAACACCAGCGGCAGGCCTTTGCCGGTGTAACGGTAGAGCGCCACCGCATAAAAAAGCGAAATCGAGGAAGATACGATCCAGATCGACCAGGACCGCAGCGACAGATCCCGGCTGGATTTGGTGTCGACCAGCTTCTTCCATTGCGGCAGATAGGCGATCAGCGAAATCACCGGAACCACCGACTGCAGGGTGCCGGCGATGATCAACAGATAATAAACATCACTCACCAGGTGCGTGCCTTCAGTCGCGGAAATTCTCGAACTGCAGCGGCAGTTCGAAATCCTTGGACTTCAGCAGGGCGATGGCTTCCTGCAGGTCATCCCGTTTCTTGCCCATCACTTTCAGTTTTTCGCCGTTGATCTGCGAATCGACCTTGAGTTTGGCTTCTTTCAGGGCGGCGGCGATCTTCTTGGCGGTTTTCTGCTCGATGCCGGACTTCAGCGTCACCTTCTGTTTGGCCGTAGCGAGGTTCACCTCCGGCTCGCCGATGTCCATGCAGCGGGCATCGATGCCGCGTGCGATGAGACGCGCTTTCAGGATGTCGAGCATCTGCTGGACCTGGAAATCGCTCGGCGCCTGCAGCGTCACCACGAATTTCTCGAGCGTGAACGAAGCCTCGACGTTCTTGAAGTCGAAACGGTTCTTCAGCTCGCGGTTGGCGATGTCGATGGCATTGGTCAGCTCGTGGCTGTCCACTTCGGAAACGATGTCGAACGAGGGCATAAATCCTCCGGAAAATGATGGTGCTAGTGTGCCTCGCTGGCCATGGATGTGCAATCATGGGACATGTCC
>JBMSNF010000207.1:0-2928 GCA_049421545.1 Arenimonas sp. | reverse complement strand
GATTTCCCAATCCGCGCGCTCATCGGCGGCGCGTGCCTGCACCGGCTGGTTGAGGCGGGCCACACGGCGCACGGCAAAGGCGTTGAAGACCGAATCGTAATGGTCCTGGCTCAGGAAGGACGCCGGCGGCAGAATCAGATCGGCATGGCGCGTGCTCTCATTGATGTAGATGTCGATGCTGAGCATGAAGTCGAGTCCGGACAATGCCGCATCCACGGCAACGCCGTCGGGCGTGGACAGCACCGGATTGCCGGCGCTGGTGATCAGCGCGCGGATCTGGCCCGGACCCGGGGTGTTGATTTCCTCGCACAGAGTCGAAACCGGCAGCTCGCCGGCGAATTCCGGCAATCCGCGGACGCGGCTTTGCCAGCGGCCACGCGCACCCGGCGAGGTCCCCGCTCCGGTAATCGGCAGCGCCGCATCATTCACCAGTGCGCCGCCCGGCTTGTCCAGATTGCCGGTGTAGAGATTGATCAACTGCAACAGCCATTGGCACAGACTGCCATGCGCCTGCACCGAGACGCCCATGCGGCCATAGGCCACGGCGCGCGGAGCATTGAAGAATTCACCGGCCAGGCGCGTGATGTTGTCGGCCGAAATGCCGGTCAGTGCGGTGATGTCAGGCAGCGTGAATGCAACGATGGCCGCCATGGCCTGTTCGAAGCCCTGCAGCTTTCCGGTGTAGGCCGCCAATTTCGCCGGACCTGTTTTTTGCAAGGCCTGCAGGAAGGCAATCAGGAAATAAACGTCGGCGGCGGGCGTGATGAAGTGGTGTTCGCTGGCGAGTTCGGCGGTTTCGGTACGGCGCGGATCGATCACCACCAGTTTGCCGCGCGCGGTCAGTGCTTTGATGCGCGCACGCACATCGGGTACCGTCATCAGGCTGCCGTTGGAGGCGATCGGGTTGGCGCCGAGCATCAGGAAATAATCGGTGTGATCGATGTCGGGGATCGGCAGCAGGAATTGATGGCCGTACATCTGGGCGCTCACCAGCTGGTGCGGCCATTGATCGACCGAAGACGCACTGAACACATTCGGGCTGCGGATGAGCTTCAACAGGAACGGCAGGTAGGCGATGTGGCCGAAATGATGCACGTTCGGATTGCCGAGGTACGCCCCGATGGCGGCGGCGCCATGTTCGGACTGGATGGCGGCCAGACGTTCACCGGCAAAGGTGAAGGCCTCGTCCCAGCCGATTTCATGCCATTGCCCGTTTTCACGGCGCATCGGACGGCGCAAGCGGTCGGGATCGTTTTCCAGATCGAGAATGGCATTGCCTTTCGGGCAGATGTGGCCGCGGCTGAAAGGATCCGCGTCATCGCCGCGGATGGCAACGAGCCTGTCGTCTTCGAACTGCAGTTCGAGACCGCAGATGGCTTCGCAGAGCGGGCAGGCGCGGAACTTGGAATGGCGGGCCATGGCGGCGTTCTCCCGTGGGTCGGAAATGCCGATGTGGCAGATGGCCGACGTAACAGCCTGATTCTAGCAAGGCCTGCCATGAAAAAACCGCCTTGCGGCGGTTTTCTCTGGGCTCAGAAATTCGGTTTTTCCGGTGCTTCCTCGAAGCGGGTCACCGACTCGAGGATGATGCGTTTTGCTTCATCGGCGCCGCCCCAGCCGTCGAGTTTGACCCATTTGCCTTTCTCCAGGTCTTTGTAGTGTTCGAAGAAATGGCCGATGCGGTCGAGCCAGTGCTGGGAGACCTGGTCGATGTCATGGATCTGGGAGTAGCCGTCGAAGACCTTGTCGATCGGCACCGCCACCAGCTTTTCGTCGGAGCCGGCTTCGTCCTTCATGCGCAGGACGCCGACCGGGCGGCAGCGAATGACCGAGCCCGGCACCAGCGGCAGCGGCAGAATGACCAGCACGTCGGCCGGATCGCCATCGCCGCACAGGGTGTGCGGGATGTATCCGTAGTTGCAGGGGTAACGCATCGGGGTCGACAGGATCCGGTCGACGAAGATGGCGCCGGTGGCTTTGTCCACTTCGTATTTCACCGGTTCGGCGTCTTTCGGGATCTCGATGATGACGTTCACTTCGTGCGGAACGTCTTTGCCGGTCTGTACCAGGTCCAGGCCCATGGGTTACTCCTTGAATTGCAAGGCGTGCATCATACCGCAGCCGGACTGAATAATCACTCAACTAAAGGCCGGGCAAATACCCGCGAGGCCGCAACGGACGGCAATGGCGCGGCTTGACCTCAATCAAGGGCCGCCTCCGAATATGCGGTAAACTGCCCCCAACAGTACCTTCAACCAAGGAGTTTTCCATGCAGTCGTCCATGCTTTCGCATTCCCTCGCCGTTGAATTCCCGGAGCTCAGCGAGAAAATCCACGCACTCAAGGCCAATAACCACCATTTCGCCCGCTTGCTGGCCGAGCATGATGCCATCGACCAACGCATCATCCGCGATGAGGAAAAGATCGAGCCGCTGAACGATGAAACCCTGCATGAACTCAAGCAGCAGCGCCTGAAACTGAAGGACGAGCTCTATCAGATGGCCACGTCCGCCTGAGTCCATGATTGTCATAGAACGAAAAAGGCGCCTTCCGGCGCCTTTTTCATCGGGTGAGGGTAATCAGCCCGGACTGTAGCAGAACACGTTCAGTTTGTTGCCGTCGAGATCGCGGAAATATCCGGCATAGAATCCGCTCATGCCGCGTGGCCCTGCCGGGCCTTCATCGGTGCCGCCCAGCGCGAGGGCTTTGGCATACAGGCGGTCGACTTTTTCATTGCTATCCAATGCCAGCGCCACCATGCTGCCGTTACCGATGCTGGCCGGCTTTCCATCGAACGGCAGGCAGACCCCGAGACTGGGTGCTTCCGGGCTTACCGCCCAGGCGATGAAGCGATCGGACTCCATGAAACGGGCGGCTCCGATTTCTGCCAACAAAGCATCATAAAAAGCGGCGGCGCGGGGTAAATCGT
>JBMSNF010000206.1:0-2930 GCA_049421545.1 Arenimonas sp. | reverse complement strand
TTTCCCCGGGGCCATGCTGTTGGCCTCGGCATCGACTATAATCCAATAACCTCAATTGCTTACGAGCCCCCATGTCCGAGATCCTTGCCCCCGTTTCCTTCGGTGAACTGCTTGATAAGGTGACCATCCTTCAGATCAAATCCGAGCGGATGAGCGATGCCGTCAAAGTCGCCAACGTAAGGAAGGAATTGAGTGCCTTGGAGCAGACCTGGGCGGCACATCCGGCCTCAGCGACTGACATCAGCGATTTGATGGGGCAGCTCAAGGCCGTGAACGAGCGTCTCTGGGTCATCGAAGACGACATCCGCATCCTCGAGAAGGCCCAGCGTTTCGATGCCGAGTTCATCAGGCTGGCGCGTGCGGTTTATTTCGAAAACGACGAACGGGCCCGGATCAAGAAAGACATCAACCTGAAGCTCGGCTCGGCCTACGTGGAAGAAAAATCCTATCAGGATTACCGCACGCCCTGAGTCGTTCCGCCTCAGGCCCTATCGGCGCAATAGCGTTCGAAGCGGGCGATGACCTCGTCAATGCCGATCATGGCCATGACCCCGGGGAATTCGACGCGCTTGCCCCAGGGCAGGGCGGCGGCCGGCTTGTCGAGGAACTGGACGGCCGCTTCCGGGTAACGGTTGACCGTATAGCGCTGATCCGAATAAGGCCCGGACCGGGTACCGTCGGTGCAGGCGTAAAGCCCGAGCACTTTGCTGCCCATGGCGTTGGCCATGTGGGCCGGTCCGGAGTCCGGGGTCATCACCAGATCGGCCCGTGCCAACAGGGCCAACAATTGCTTCAGCGTGTCCTTGCCGATCAGGTCGATGGGTTTTTCCGGCATGGCGGCGATGATGGCATCGCCCATGTCGCGTTCGAGCACGCTCCGGCCTCCGCACAAAACCACCTGCCAGCCTTTGCCCATGGCATGTGCGGCCACGGCCGCATAACGCTCGGGCAGCCAGTTACGCAGGGCATGGCTGGAGCAGGGGGAAATCAGCAGTGTCGGTTTTCCGGCCGGCCATTGTTCGGCCGCCCAGGCATGCGCTTCCGGCGGTACCGGCAGATTCCAGGTCACTTCCGTCTGACGGAAGCCCAGCGGCTCGGCGAACAGGCCGAACACATCGAGCACATGGTGCCGGTCGTGCCGGATGCGTTCATTGACGAACAGGCCATGGCCTTCTTTGGCCCGCTTGCGGTCATAGCCGATCCGGCGTTTCGCCGAAATCACCGCGGACACCAGATTCGCACGCAGGGCCAGCTGCATCTGCAGCAGCACGTCGAAGCGACGTCCGTCGAGCGCCTGCGTGAGGTCTTTCAGACCCTGCAGGCCGGCTTTCTTGTCGAACGCAATCAGTTCGACGCCATCCAGGCCTTCCATCAATTTGGCTTCACCCTTGCCGAGAATCCAGGTGATGCGGCATTCCGGCAGGTTTTTTTGCAGGGTGCGGATCAGCGGCAGGACATGCGTGGCATCGCCGAGTGCCGACAATCTCAAAATGCACACGGTTTTTACGGCATCAGCTGGGTTCACTTGGTACACTCTTGCAATGATCGAACGGGATGGCCAAACCGAATGCGTCAACGTCAGCGGTGCAGGTGGCCGCTGCACCGTTCTGTATGCGTCCAGGCAATTGCCAATGCCGGATGCCCGCCAGTTTAACGCAAGTGCTTACGCCTCGGCGCGGCCGGTTTCGGGCAAGGGCGGACGGGGCGGTGCCTGGTTCGTTCAGACGCCGGCCGGTGATGCCGTTCTAAAGCATTACCGCCGTGGAGGACGTGCCGCCCTGTTGTCCGAGGCGTCCTACCTGTACACCGGGCTTGCGCGTGTCCGCAGTTTCGCCGAATACCGGTTGCTGGAGGCGCTGCGCCGTCAAGGCCTGCCGGTGCCCGAGCCGTTGGCGGCGTTTTGTCTCAGTGCCGGAATCATCTACCGGGCGGCCCTGTTGACCCGTTGCATCCCCGAGGCCCGGTCCTTCGCGGATTGCGTCCGGCAAGGTGATGCGCCTTGGGCGGAAGTCGGCGCCATGCTTGCCCGATTCCATCGTGCCGGGGCCCAGCACGCCGATCTGAATGCCAACAATATTCTGTGCAATGCCGACGGATTGCATGTCATCGACTGGGATAAAGGTCGTCTGCGCGGACAGGCTGGAATCTGGACCGGGCGTGTGCTGGCGCGTTTGCAACGTTCGATCGCGAAAGAATGTCCGCTGGTGGACGCATCCGAGCTCAGGGACGGATTCCAACGTCTGCTTGCGGCGCACAACGAGGAATTGAAATGAGCTGGCAACTGCGTTTTCTGGGTGTCGGCAATTCGCAGGCAGCTCCGGTGTTGGGGTCCGCCAGTGCCGTGCTCGAGAGCGACGGTCTGCCGCAGCTGCTGATTGACTGCGGCCAGGAAACACTCACCGCGTATCTGGCCCGCTACGGGCAGGCACCCCGGGCCATTTTCATCACCCATCTGCATCTGGATCATGTCGGCGGTCTGGAACGCTTGTTCTATACCGCCTATTTCGACGATGCCCTGCGCGGAAAGATCAAGCTGTTCGTACCGGCCGCCATTGTTCCCGCCATGCAGTCCCGATTGGCCGATTATCCCGGCGTACTCGCCGAGGGCGGTGCCAACTGGTGGGATGCGTTCCAGCTGATTCCGGTCAGTACCGGTTTCTGGCATGAGGGTCTGCATTTCAGCGTGTTTCCGGTCCGCCACCATCTGCCGGATTCGGCTTTCGGAGTACGGCTTCCCGGAAGCTTCCTGTGGACCGGCGATACCCGTCCGATTCCGGAACGTCTTGCCGAGAGCGTGTTGGCCGGCGAAGTGATCGCGCACGATTGCGGATTGGTCGGCAACCCCTCGCACACCGGGCTGGCCGATATCCAGCGTGAATACCCCGCGTCGTGGTGGCCATCTCTGGTGTTGTACCACTATGCCTCGCCTG
>JBMSNF010000205.1:0-2966 GCA_049421545.1 Arenimonas sp. | reverse complement strand
GGCCAGCGATGCCGTCTGCGACAGCGGTGCGGTGGCGGGATGGTTCGTTTCGATCCAGACGCAGGATTCCGGAATCATGCGGCTCAAAGCAACCGGCAACGCGGCACTGCCGGAACCGTCGCCAACCTTGGCGATCTGCCCTTCCTGCAAACCGATTTTATCGGCGGCGGCGGGATGCATGACCAGACGCGGACCGGCATTCAGCGGATGCGCCTGCAGGGATTCGGCCCGGCGGGTCACGGCGTCCATGCGGTAAATCGGGCTGGTACTGATGCGCTCGAAACCATCGGCCACGCCGTGCTTGACCGAAAGACCGCTGCCTGAAGCCACGGTTTTCTTGCCGAGACCGGCACGCAATCCGTCGATATCGGTGAATGCCATTGCCGGCAGCGACGCTGCGTCGTACAGCGCACGCAGCACGCGCCAGCCGCTTTGGGCGGAACCGGGCATTTTGCCGGCGGCTTCGGCGTGCTGGTCGCGACCCTCGACATTGGTGAGCGTGGCCTGGATTTCAGGCAGCAGACCAATCGGGAGAATGACATCGGCCAGCTCTTTCAGCGATTCGGTGGCGAAGGCACTGCAGGCGATGACCTTGGCGCCGATCAGGGCTTTGACGGCACGTGTGGTGTCGCTGAAATCGAACTGCGGCTCGATGCCGAACAACAGGATGGACTTCAGGGAACCGTCGAGCATGCCGGCGGTGTTGCGGCCGCCCTCGCCCGGCAACACGCCCTGCCCGTTCAAGCCGATGGCGTTGGCGCCCTGCGGCAGACGGCAGAGACGGGCTTTTCCGGATTGCTGCAAAGCTTTGGCGGCGGCACGGATATGCGATGCGTCAACGTGGTTCTCGGCGATTTCGCCGAGGATGAGTACCGTTCCTTCGGGCAGCGTCGCGGCCGATGCCGTCAGCGCAGCGGCAAGCTTGGACGGCGGCACGATGGTTTTGCTGGCCGTGTCGAAGGTGAAATCGAAATCGACCGGGTTGATGACATGCACCTTGGCGCCGCGCTTGACGGCCTGATGGATGCGTTGGTGCAGCAGCGGCATTTCGTGGCGGATGTTGCATCCGACCAGAACGATGCTGGCCGCCTTTTCAATTTCGGCAACCGTTGCGCCGAAAACTTCGGCCACGGCCTCGTCGGCGAAGTCGAGCTGTTTGATGCGGTGATCGAGATTGCGGACACCGAGCGCATTGGCCAAGGACGCGAGCATGAAGCCCTCTTCATTGCTGCTGGCCGGATGCGCAAGTATGCCGGTTTCGGCGGCGGACGACGACTTCAGCACGGAAGCCGCGGTGGTGAGCGCTTCGTCCCAGGTGGCAGCGCGCCATTGGCCCTTGTCTTTGAGCATCGGCTGGGTGGCACGGTCGCTGCTGTACAGGCCTTCGTGCGAATAGCGGTCGCGGTCGGACAGCCAGCATTCATTGACGGCTTCGTTGTCGCGCGGCACGGCGCGCAGCACTTCACCGCGGCGGCTGTGCAGATACAGGTTCGAACCGAGGGCATCGTGATAACCCAGGGATTCTTTCGCGGTCAGTTCCCAGGCGCGGGCCTTGTAGCGGAACACTTTGTTGGTGAGGGCGCCGACCGGGCAGACATCGATGACGTTGCCGGAGATTTCACTCATCAAGGGCTTGCCGTCGAACGTGCCGATCTGCAGGTTTTCGCCGCGGTAGATGCCGCCGAGCTCGTAGGTGCCGGCGATTTCGGCCGAGAAACGCACGCAGCGGGTGCATTGGATGCAGCGGGTCATGTCGGTGGCGACCAACGGACCCATGTCTTCATCGGGCACCACGCGTTTGCGGTCGACGTAGCGGCTGACCGAACGGCCGTAGCCCATGGACACGTCCTGCAATTCGCATTCACCGCCCTGGTCGCAGATCGGGCAATCCAGCGGATGGTTGACCAGCAGGAACTCCATCACATTGCGCTGCGCATCGAGGGCACGCTTGCTCTGGGTGAAGACCTTCATGCCTTCCATCACCGGCGTGGCGCAGGCCGGCATCGGTTTCGGCGTCTTCTCGACATCGACCAGACACATGCGGCAGTTGGCGGCGATCGGCAGCTTCTCGTGATAGCAGAAACGCGGAATCGGGATGCCGGCGGCGTCTGAGGCCTGGATGATCATCGACCCTTTGGCGATCTGCACGCTCTCCCCGTTGATTTCGAGGGTGACCATGTCGGCGGCAGCCTGCGGTTTGTCGGCGGTGGTGCTCATGCCGCGTTCTCCAGTTGCGCATCCACCCAGAAGCGTTTGTTCTGGATGGCGTATTCGAATTCATGCCAGTAGTGGCGCAGGAAGCCCTGCACCGGCCAAGCGGCGGCCTCGCCGAATGCGCAGATGGTGTGGCCTTCGATCTGGCCTGCGGCGGCTTTCAGCATGGCGAGATCGTCCATGGTGGCTTCATGGGCGACGATGCGCGACAGCACCCGGTACATCCAGCCGGTGCCTTCGCGGCACGGCGTGCACTGGCCGCAGCTTTCAGCGTAATAGAATCGTGCGATGCGATGGCAGGCGCGCACCATGCAGGTGCTGTCGTCCATCACCACCACGGCGCCGGAACCCAGGCCCGAGCCGGCTTTCTGGATCGAATCGTAATCCATGGTGCAGGCCATCATGGTTTCGGCCGGCAGGACCGGCATTGAAGAACCGCCGGGAATGACTGCTTTCAATTTACGTCCGGCACGGATGCCGCCGGCCATGGCCAGCAGCTCGCTGAACGGTGTGCCCAGTCGGATTTCGAAGTTGCCCGGGTTGGCGACATGGCCGGACACCGAGAAGATCTTCGGCCCGCCGTTGTTGGGTTTGCCCAGATTCAGGAACCACTCGGCGCCGTTGCGCACGATCGTGGGGATGTTGGCGATCGTCTCGACGTTGTTGATGACCGTCGGCGAGGCGTAGAGACCCGCGACGGCGGGGAACGGCGGCTTGAGGCGCGGCTGGCCGCGGCGTCCCTCGAGCGAGTC
>JBMSNF010000204.1:0-2967 GCA_049421545.1 Arenimonas sp. | reverse complement strand
GCTTGGTGATTGTATGCTTCTTGGCCGGCCTGCTGTTCCGCTCGAAACGGCTGCGTTCCGCCATCGAGCACCTGGAGGATACATTCCTGTCTGCGATACCCGGGTACAGCTTCGTCACCAACATGGTTGCCGACAAGCTGAATTACAAAGACGACGATGCCTTCCTGCCGGTGCTGGTGCCACAGGGCGAATCGCTGGCCTTCGGCTTTCTGATCGAGGAAGGCGACGGACTATGCACGATCTACGTCCCCGGCGCGCCCGATTTCAAAAACGGAAACGTGCAGATTTTCACCGAGGACCAGGTTGAACGCCTTGATGTTTCGGCGGCCGATGTCACGCATAGTCTGGCACGGCTTGGCAAAAATTCAACTGAACTGCTGCGCCACCGGAAAAAACGGAGCTAAAGCCCTGCGGCATAGCGCGCCATCGCGTTTTTCATCGGGCCGATGCGGTCACCCAAACCCAGAAGCCGGCCACGCAGCAACGAGAGCGCCATGTTGTCATTCGAAAACACCCGATTGATGTTTTCGAAGGCCAACGCCGCTAAAGAATTTTCCGAGTAGCGTGTCCGCGCCCAGCGTGCCAGCTGTGCGCCATCGAGGGCATCGCCGGTCTTGCGTGCAGAGGCCACGAACGCATCGCGCAATGCGGAAACATCGCGCAGACCCAGATTCACACCCTGGCCCGCCAAGGGATGCACGGCATGAGCGGCGTCACCGAGTAAAATCGTGCGACCCTGGATCATGGTCTTGGCCAGCTTGCGGCGCAGGGGAAATGCCACACGGGCCGATTGCAGCCGGGTTTTTCCGAGTGTTCCGGCAAACGCCGAATCAAGCGCACGGCAAAAGGCCTCGGGTTCGGCCAGCAACAGCCGGTCCGCTTCGGTCTGCGGCAGGCTCCAGACGATCGAACAGCAGTGATCGCCGAACGGCAGAAACGCCAACGGTCCGGTATCGAGGAAGCGTTGCCAGGCGGTATCCTCATGCCCGAGTTCGGTATGCACGAATGCCACCAGGCCTTTCTGCCCGTAGTCGTGGTCATCGGTTTGGATACCGAGCAATTCGCGCACCCGGGAAGCGGCGCCATCGGCGCCGATGGCAAGCCGTGCGCAAAGCTCCGTACCGCTCTGCAGACCGACACGGACCTCGGTTTCCGATTGCTGCAGTTGATTGATTTTATCGGGGCAATGCCCTTGGATGTTCGGTTCGCGGACGACCGCCTGCCAGAGCACCTCAACCAGAGCCTCATTCTCGAGGACATGTCCCAGATGCGGACGTCCGAGATCTCCGGCATTGAACCGCAACGGAGCAGGATGCACCGCATCGAAGACGGTCATTGCGGAATACGGATGGGCACGGCGGGCGAGCACTTCCTGCCAGAGCCCGAAGGATTCGATCAGCGCCTGACTGTCCAGCGCCAATGCCACCACACGCAGATCGGGTTCGTCTTGCCGCCAGGCTTTCGGCGCATGCGCCTCGACCAACGCCACCTGCAGTCCCTGCCTTGCCGCCATCAGGGCGGCACTCAGCCCGACCATGCCGCCGCCGACCACAATCACATCCACGGGCTTCACAGAGCCTCCTCGAAGCGAGTGGCTCCCCGATACCCCATGGCTCCGGAGACCAGTCCGGCCGCCATATCCGGTGCCGCGCCCAGAGCACCCAAGGCCAGCGAGCGCAGCAGATGCATCGGCAATCCGGGATTGGCGGTCAGCCGTGCCAAGCCGTCGCTGAAGGCCAAGGTACGCGCGCGGTCTTCCTGCCGCGAAGCGGCGTAGGCTTCGGCCGTCCCGGGATTCAAGCCGTCATTCAACACAAGCCCTGCCAACGACAGCGCATCGCGCAAGCCGAGGTTGAACCCCTGGGCGCCGATCGGATGGATGGTTTGCGCCGCATTGCCCATCAACACGGCGTGGGGAGCATGCAGACGCTCGGCCAGAACCTGTTTCAGCGGGTAAAACGTGCGCTTGCCGGTTGCCTGGATTTTCCCGACGCGCCAGCCGAAACGGTTCTGGAAATAGGCGGCGTAATCGGCATCCTCGAGAGCGGCGATACCGGGGGCGTCGGCACTGGCGACGCCACAGATGGCGCCGTAGGCGCCCTCGGCCATCGGCAGCAAGGCCACCGGTCCTTGGCCGCTGAATCGCTCGTAGGCCGTGCCATCGTTGGCTTTCTCGGCACGCAGCGAACACACGAACAGGGTTTGTCCGTAGTCGTGACTGCGGGTGGCGATACCGGCGGCGTGCCGGATGAAGGAATCGGTACCGTCGGCAGCAACCACCAACCGGGCCGACAGGATACGCGCGCCATCGGGCAGGTCGAGGCTCAAGTGCGCGCCATCGGTGTCGAATCGGCAAGCCGTGACCCTGACCGGGCAGAGCCGACGCGTCCGGCTCAGGCTCTGGACGCGCTTGGCCAATGCCAGCCCCAGATCCTGGGCCAATACCACCGCACCGAATGCGGGATGTCCGAATTCGGCGGCATCGAGCAGGGCGCGACCGAAATCGCCGGCCCGGCTGACATGGATGCGCCGGATCGGCGTCGGTGGCGCCTGCAACAGGGGCAGAACGCCCAGGCGGCCAAGGGCGTCGATGCTGCGCTGTGCCAGAGCCAACTTACGCTGATCGAAGCCGGATGGCGCCTCCGGCGTTTCAGCCGCTTCGATGAGCGCGACCGACAGGCCGGAGCGCTCGAGCGCGCAGGCCAGACTGGATCCGACCAACCCGCCGCCGACGATGGCGATATCCACATTTTCAGATACTTCGGGCGCCACGGGCTCTCTCAAATCCTGCTGAATAAGGTATTCTATTACCGATTACTTTTTCCTGCTTCGAGAACCGTATGCCGAACCGTCCGCTTGCCCTCAATCTCACCGTGCTGACCGGCATGATTCTGGCGGTGGCGTTGACCCGGTTGATTCCGCATCCGCCGAATTTTTCTCCGGTCGAAGCCATGGCATTGTTCGGCG
>JBMSNF010000203.1:0-2972 GCA_049421545.1 Arenimonas sp. | reverse complement strand
CTACATCGCGCACGCGGACCATCCGCCCTACAAGCTCACGCGCCTGGGCGCCACCAGCTTCGCGCACGAGCGCATCGCCTCGGCGTGGCCTTGGGCGGTCAGCTCCGAGCAGCGGCGCAGGATCGCGACCTCGTGCGCGCTCTTGTGCGCGCGCAGCGGGTGCAGCGACGCCTCGAGGCCCTCGATGCGCACGCCGTCGTGCGCCTTCTGCAGCGCCGCCACCATCGCCGCCTCGCGGCTCGTGCGGCCGTCGAAGCGGTCCTGCTGCATCTCGCGGGCGGCATCGGCGGCCTTGCGCGGCGTGCTGCCGGTGCGGGCGGCGGGCGCGGTCAGCGTGGTCCGCGCCGCGGCAACGACCTGCGTTACGTGCTTGAACTGGATCTGGAAGAAGCGGTATTCGGCGTCGAGAAACAGATCGACATCCCGACCCTGATCGCCTGCGAGCCCTGCAAAGGCTCCGGCTCCGAAGACGGCAAGATCGAAACCTGTAAAACCTGTCAGGGCCGCGGCCAGGTCCGCATGCAGCGCGGCATTTTTGCCATGCAGCAGCCGTGCCCGTCCTGTGGCGGTCGCGGTGAAACCATTGCCAAGCCCTGCAAGTCCTGCCATGGCCAAGGCCGAAAGCAAAGCCAGAAAACCCTGCAGGTCAAAATTCCCGCCGGTGTCGATACCGATGATCGGATCCGTCTGCAAGGCGAGGGCGAAGCCGCTCCGGCCGGCGGTGTCGCCGGCGATTTGTACGTGGAAGTGCACGTACGCGAACATCCGATTTTCCAGCGTGAAGGCAATGACCTTTACTGCGAAGTGCCGATCCGTTTCAGCCAGGCCGCGCTCGGTGCCGAACTGACCGTGCCGACCCTGCAGGGCGAAGCCTTGGTGAAGGTTCCGGCCGAAACCCAGACCGGCAAAGTGTTCCGTCTGCGCGGCAAGGGCGTGAAGTCGGTGCGCAGCCACGGTACCGGCGATCTGCTGTGCCGGGTGGTGGTGGAAACCCCGGTCAATCTGACCGGTAAACAGCGTGAACTTCTTGAATCCTTCGAAAAAACATTCGAAGGCGAGGCCGGTGCCAAGCATTCCCCGAAATCGAGCACTTTCTTTGATGGCGTGAAGTCGTTCCTGGATCGCATCATTTCCTGATTGGATTGCTGAAGTTGGTGCGTTCCGACCCCGTGTGACATTCACGAAGACGCCGATTACGACGGCGATGGCAAAATCAGTCATGAGGAATACCGCAACCGCGCGGCCTTCCTGTTCCATGACTATGATCACAACGAAGACGGCGTGCTTACCGCCGACGAGCTGCCGGAATACCGCAATGCCAAGGGCATCGTGGTCGCCACCGGCAATCTGACCATTGCCGACTACATGGCCTCGATCAGCCACAGCTTCGACATGGGCGACGTCAACAAGGACGGTTTCCTGCAACCCGCGGAATGGGGTGTCGCCCCGTCCCTGAACAAGTAACGGAGGCCCCATGAAAAACATTACGCTTTCCGCAGTGCTGCTCGCCGCCGCCGCTTTCAGCTCCGACGCCCGCGCCGATTTCGATCTGACCTGCGAATCGACCAGCGGCCAGACCCGCAGTTGTCCGATCAACGGCAGTTACACCAACATCTACCTGAAGACCCAGTTGTCCCGGGCGTCCTGCTACGAAGGCTCGACCTGGGGCATCGACGACAGCCGCATCTGGGTGTCCAATGGTTGCCGTGCCACTTTCCGGGTGTCCCAGGGCAGCACCAACTACAACAGTTATGGCAACCGTTACGACAGCCATGAATCCTCCGACAACGGTAAAGCCGCGGCTACCGCCGCCGCCGTCATCATCGGTGCCGCAGCCATCGCGGCCGCCAACAACAAAAACAACA
This sequence comes from Arenimonas sp., assembly GCA_049421545.1. Classification (GTDB taxonomy): domain Bacteria; phylum Pseudomonadota; class Gammaproteobacteria; order Xanthomonadales; family Xanthomonadaceae; genus Arenimonas. The sequence continues at coordinate 1,107 of JBMSNF010000203.1, read as the reverse complement.
ACCATGGCACCTATGGCAACGGCTACGACCGTTACGGCAACACCTATGGCAACAATAACTATGGCTATAACAACAACTACGGTGGCGACCGAGGCAGCGTGACCTGCGAGTCCCGCGACCAGCGCCGTCAGCGTTGCGCCCTGTTCGTCGGTCGCGACACCGTCCGCATCAGCCGCAAGCTGTCCAATTCCGCCTGCCGTTTCGGCCAGGACTGGGATTACGACCGCAATGGCGTCTATGTCTGGAACGGTTGCCGGGCGGTCTTCACGGTGTACTGAGATCCAAGCCGTTTTCAAGAACCCGGCTTCGGCCGGGTTTTTTATTAGGGTGATTTAACAAGAATTGAACATATCTCGATGAATTGATTCATTTTTAGTTCATTCCGGGAGCTTGTGTTCAGGTCGGGTTTTCGTTATGGTGGATAGAATCTCGTGATGTCTCTCAGCCTTTGGAGCACCCGATGCGATATCTTCCCTTGCTTGCCCTTGGTTTGCTTTCCGCCGGTCAGGCCCACGCCCAATCCATCGATGCGGCCTTGATCGCCCGTCTGGCCCCGAAAATCAAACCGGCGGTCATCAACGAAGCGGTTTCCGCGATGAACTGCGCCCGCAAGAACGGGGTCGGCGTCAACGCCAGCCGCGTCGCCATCATCGATTACACCATTCCCTCGCGCCTGCCGCGCCTGTGGGTGTTGGATCTCAAGCAACAGAAGCTGCTGTTCGAGGAGCATGTCGCGCACGGGCAAGGTTCCGGCAATGACATCCCCAATGCGTTCTCCGACCGTGACGGCAGCCACCAGACCAGCCTCGGCCTGTTCCTGACCGATACCACCTATCAGGGCGGCAACGGCTATTCCCTGCGTCTGCATGGATTGAGCCGCGGCTTCAACGAATCGGCCATGCGCCGGCTGATCGTGATGCACGGCGCTCCTTATGTGAATCCCATAGCCGCCATGGCCATGGGCCGTCTCGGCCGCTCCTGGGGTTGCCCGGCGGTGCGCCGTGAAGTCGCCAAGCCGATGATCGATACCCTCAAGCAAGGCCAGTTCATCTATTCCCATGGCCCGGGTACGGCCATGCTCTCGCAGTGTAAAACCGAAAATCTGGC
>JBMSNF010000202.1:0-3095 GCA_049421545.1 Arenimonas sp. | reverse complement strand
GCAGCTGGAGCAAGCTGCGACTGCCCTATGCCGGTTCGATGTTCGGCCTGCTCAGTCTGGGCGGCGAACGCGTGCTGGCTTTCGGCCTGCGCGGCAATGTCTACCAGACCGACAATGCCGGCGGCAGCTGGCGAAAGATCGAAAGCGGTACAGACATCAGTCTGATCGGCGGCACCGTCGGCGCCGCCGGCACGGTCGTATTGGTCGGAAGCAACGGCACCCTGCTGGCGCGCCGCGCCGGCGAGGAGAATTTCAGTGCCAAGCACATCCAGCTCGGCTCCGGCCAGACGCCGGCGCTGTCCGCAGCCGTCGCCAGCGATGGCGGTTATCTGCTGACGTCCGATCTGGGCGCCGTCAACACCAACGTTCAGTGAGGCTGCAGTCATGAGTAAATTCGATCAACTCGCCGAACGCATCATTTTCGGAAACCGTGCGCTGGTATTGGCCGTTTTCGCGCTGGTCACCGTGGCCATGGCCTTCTTCGCCAGCCAGTTGAAGGTGGATGCCGGCTTCAACAAGCAGGTGCCGCTGCAGCATGAATACATGCGCACCTTCACCGATTACCAGGCCGATTTCGGCGGCGCCAACCGCGTGCTGATCGCGGTCATGGCCAAAGACGGCAACATGTTCTCGAAGGAGTACATGGCCACCCTGGAAAACGTCACCAACGACGTCATCAATCTGGATGCCACCGACGATGCCAAGGCACGTTCGCTGTTCACGCCGAACGTACGCTTCATCGAAGTGGTCGAAGACGGGCTGTCCGGCGGCAACGTCATCCCGCAGGATTTCACCCCGAACCTGGAAGGCTTCGAGGCCACGCCCGAACAGTTCGAGAAAATCAAGGGCAACATCGTCAAAGCCGGCATCACCGGCCGTCTGGTCGCCAAGGATTATTCGGGCGCGATGGTCTGGGCCGACCTGATTCCGGAAAGCGACGTCAACAAACTCGATTACCAGAAAGTCGCCAAGCAGCTCGAGGCGATCCGCAAGAAGTACGAAAACGACAACACCAGCGTGCACATCATCGGTTTCGCCAAGATGGTCGGCGACATCTCCGACGGTGCCATGAGCGTCATCAAATTCTTCCTGATCACCATTGCGTTCACCTGGATCCTGCTGTTCCTGTATTCCAGTTCGGCCAAGCTGGCATCGCTGACGGTACTGGCGGCCCTGGTCTCGGTGGTCTGGATGCTGGGCGCGCTCAAGCTGATGGGCTTCGGCATCGATCCGATGAACATGCTGACGCCATTCCTGATCTTCGCCATCGCGGTCAGTCACGGCGAGCAGATGATCAACCGGTTCCGCGGCGAAATCTTCTTCGGCGGTCTGGAAGACGGCACCGTCGGGCAGTTGCGGCTGAAGGCAAGGCATGCGGTCGATCCGAAAACCGCCGCCATCCGCAGTTTCCATGCCCTGCTGATTCCGGGCACGGTGGCCCTGCTGGCCGGCTGCATCGGCTTCGGCGCCATCATGGTGATTCCGATCCAGATGATCCGCGAACTGGCCATCACCGCCACCGTCGGCGTGGCCTTGACCATCATCACCGATCTGGTGCTGCTGCCGATCCTGCTCAGCTATACCCGCCTGCGCAATCTCGACAAGAAACGCGAATTCCGCCTGCGCCAGTTGACCCAGTTCGACAAAATCTGGGTCGCGCTGTCCAAACTGTCGCGGCCGAACGCCGCCGCCACCGTGCTGGCCATCGGCGCCGTGGTCTGGTTCATCGCCTGGACGCACGGCAACAAGGTGATGATCGGCGACGCGCAACAGGGCGTGGCCGAACTGCGTCCGGAAGCCCGCTACAACCAGGACGCGCGCCTGATCAGTTCACGCTTCGCGCTCGGCGTGGACACCATGAACATCATCGTGGAGGCCGGCCCGTCGGCCTGTACCACCAGCTACAAGGCGATGGAAACCATCGACCGCTTCGCCTGGCACATGGCCAACGTGGAAGGCGTCGAGCAGGTCATCACCCTGCCGATGGCGGCCAAGCAGGTCAATGCCGGCTGGAATGACGGTTCGCCGCGCTGGAAAGTGCTGCCGCGCGATCCGGATACGCTGCGCCAGTCGACGCAGAGTTTCGAAACCGATTCCGGCCTGCTCAATGCCGACTGTTCCGCGATTCCGGTGACTGTGTTCACCAAGGACCACAAGTCGACCACCATCGACCGCGTGGTCGCCGAAACCAAGAAGTTCCGCACCGAGAACAAGGCCTACGAAGAAGGCTTCGCCAAGAAGCGTGACGCCGCCATCGCCAAGGCCCAGGAAACCGGCGAGGAATACACCACCGATCAGGTCAATTTCCGGCTGGCCACCGGCCCGTTGGGCGTGCAAGCCGCCACCAATGACACCGTGCGCGAGAAGGAACATCTGATTCTGTGGCTGCTGTACGGCGCAGTGTTCGTCATGTGCTGGGTCAGTTTCAAGTGCTGGCGTGCCGCCCTGTGCGTGACCCTGCCGCTGATGCTGGTGACCGAACTCGGCCATAGCCTGATGGTGCAGCTGGATATCGGCATGAAGGTCAACACGCTGACCGTGGTCGCGCTGGGCGTCGGCATCGGCGTCGACTACGGGATCTATATCTTCGCCCGGATGCGCGAGGCCATGAGCCACCGCGTCGAGTTCGTGGCCGCCGACACGGACCGCGACCACGCGGTGACGCCGGAGGAACTGCACGCGCTCAAGCATGGCCACCTCGAGGGCGGCGGCGACCACCCGGATGCGCACATTGCGAATGCCGCGCACTTCGATGGCCTTGACCGTGATGCCGACGGCCGTTTGACGCATAAGGAGTTCAACGACGGCCAGCTTCATCTGCGCACGCTGTCGGAAAGCTACTTCATCGCGCTGAAGACCACCGGCATCGCCATTTTCTACACCGCGCTGACGCTGGCGGTGGGTGTGGCCATGTGGATCTTCTCCGATCTGAAATTCCAGGCCGACATGGGCATCATGCTGACCTTCATGTTCTTGGTGAACATGCTGGCCGCCATCGTGTTCCTGCCGGCGCTGTGCCGCTGGCTGCTGCGCCCGAAAGAGCAAGACAACTGGGTGGCGCATCTGTAACCGAAAGGGCCCGCAAGGGCCCTTTT
>JBMSNF010000201.1:0-3133 GCA_049421545.1 Arenimonas sp. | reverse complement strand
CCGGCATCCGCCGCGGAAGAAACGCCCAGAGCGAGCATGGTGGCCGAGGCCAGTAAAGACAATCGAATCATGAAGAAACCCCTGAATAATTGTGTGTGAAAGTTGGATACGCCACGATACGGCGAAGGCCGGCCCGTGAGTCTGAACATAATATGAACTGAGACTTAAGTCAAATTCGTAGGCGAATTATATTTAGATTTCATGAATGCTAATGCATACGAATGTGAACTCTTTGCAAAACCTGCTTTTTAACCCGAATCCCGAACCCGCCAATCTTTGCCAATCAACTATTTACAGCGTGTTTATGTCTGACTTAAAGTAGGCGCATTCCATTCAGGTTGCAGGCCCATGAGCACCAGCATTCACGACTTCCATGACGATGTGCGCAACGCCGACATCCGGATCTGGGTCAATGGCGTTCTCAAGCCCCGGGCGGAGGCCACCGTTTCGGTGTTCGACAGCGGCTTCGTGCTGGGCGATGGCGTTTGGGAAGGCTTCCGGGTGGTCAACGGACAAGCGGCATTTCTGGATGCCCACCTGGATCGACTCTATGAAGGTGCCAAAGCCATCGCGCTGGACATCGGCATGAGCCGGGGCGAGATGAAGCAGGCCATTGCTGCGACCTTGCAGGCCAACGAGATGCAGAATGATGTGCACATCCGGCTGATGGTCACCCGTGGCATCAAACGCACGCCCTACCAGGATCCGCGCGCCTGCATCGGCCAGGCGACGGTGGTGATCATCCCCGAATACAAAACGCCGAAGCCGGAAACGCTGCAGGCCGGACTGAAACTGTTCACCGTGCACGTGCGCCGCGGCTTTCCGGACGTGCAGGATCCGAAACTCAATTCACACAGCAAACTCAACTGCATCACCGCCTGCATCCAGGCCATCGAGGCCGGCGCCGATGAGGGCCTGATGCTGGATCCGCACGGTTTCGTGGCCACCTGCAATTCGACGCATTTCTTCATCGTGCGCAAGGGCGAGGTGTGGACCTCGACCGGCGATTACTGTCTGGGCGGCATCACCCGCGCCAATGTCATCGCCCTGTGCCGGCAGAACGGCATTCCCTGTTTCGAAAAGAACTTCAGTCTGAGCCAGGTCTACGGCGCCGACGAAGCCTTCTGCACCGGCACCTTCGCCGGTGTGGTGCCGGTCCGTGAGATTGACGGCCGGAAAATCGGTGACGCCCTGCCCGGCCCGATGGTCCAGCGCCTTCAGCAGCTCTACCGCGAGCTGGTGGAACGCGATGTGGCCGTGCGCGGCGCCGACCGGCTGGCATGAACGTGCTGCGTCTGGCCATGTGGAGCGGGCCGCGCAACATCTCCACGGCGATGATGCGCGCCTTCGAGAACCGCAGTGACTGCACGGTGTCCGATGAACCCCTCTATGCCGCATTCCTGCAGCAGACCGGACTCGACCATCCGGGCGCCGCCGAGGTCATCGCCGATGGCGAATGCGACTGGCGCCGCGTGGCCGAAGCGATGACCGGACCGATTCCAGGCGGAAAACCGCTGTGGTACCAGAAGCATATGAGCCATCATCTGTTGCCGGGCATGGACCGCGAATGGATCCATGGGCTGAGCAACGCCTTCCTGATCCGGCATCCGAATGCCGTGGTCGCGTCCTACATCAAATCCCGCGCCGACGTGGTCCCGGAAGACATCGGCCTGCTTCAGGAAGCGGAATTGTTCGATGAAATCCGCCAGCGCAGCGGCACAACGCCGCCGGTGATCGATTCCACCGAATTCCTGGGCGACCCGCGCGGGCATCTGCAGGCCCTGTGCGGGCATTTCGGCATCGCGTTCGAGGAACGCATGCTGCACTGGCCGGCCGGGCCGCGCGACAGTGACGGCATCTGGGCCAAATACTGGTATGACGCGGTCTGGCGCTCGACCGGCTTCGAGGCGCGGCCGGAACGGATTCCCGCCCTCAGCGCCCGCCACCAGGGCATCGCCGATGCCTGCCTGCCCGCCTACGAGCGCCTGCATGCGGCACGCCTGAAACCCGCGCAATAAAAAAGCCACCTGTGCAGGTGGCTGATTTGGTGGGCGATACAGGGTTCGAACCTGTGACCCCTACCATGTCAAGGTAGTGCTCTACCGCTGAGCTAATCGCCCGAATCCGGGACGGACATTATACGACAAAGTCGCGCTTTCCGGCAAATCTCAGCTGAGCAGGGCTTCCTGCTTGAGCCTGGCGATGGCATCACGGCAGGCCGCCGCCTGTTCGAACTCCAGATTCTGCGCGTGCTTGAACATCTTGGCCTCGAGCTCGTTCAGGCGCTTGGCCAGCTGCTGGGCGGTCAATACCGAAACGCCTTTCTCCGGCACGACCGCGCCCTGCTCCGGATCGTTGCGGGCGCCTTCCATCACATCCATGATCTCGCGCTTGATCGAGGTCGGCACGATGCCGTGCTGGCGGTTGTATTCCTCCTGCTTGGCGCGGCGGCGGTCGGTTTCGCCGATGGCGGCCTTCATCGAATCGGTCATGCGGTCGGCATACAGGATGGCCTTGCCGCGCAGATTGCGGGCGGCCCGGCCGATGGTCTGGATCAGCGACCGGGTCGAGCGCAGGAAGCCTTCCTTGTCGGCATCGAGGATGGCCACCAACGAGACTTCCGGCATGTCCAGACCTTCGCGCAGCAGGTTGATGCCGACCAGCACATCGAATACGCCCAGACGCAGATCGCGGATGATCTCCACGCGCTCGACGGTATCGACATCGGAGTGCAGATAACGCACCTTCACTCCGTGTTCGGCCAGGTAATCGGTCAGGTTTTCGGCCATGCGTTTGGTCAGCGTGGTAATCAGCACGCGGTCACCGAGCTTGACCCGCTCGTGGATCTCCGAGAGCACATCATCGACCTGCGTGGCCACCGGCCGGATTTCGATCTGCGGATCGACCAATCCGGTCGGTCTTACCACCAGTTCGACCACCTGCCCCTGCGAATGTTCGAGCTCATACGGCCCGGGAGTGGCCGACACATACACGCTGCGCGGCGCGCGGCGTTCCCACTCCTCGAACTTCAAGGGCCGGTTGTCGAGCGCCGACGGCAGCCGGAACCCGAAGTTGACTAGGGTTTCCTTGCGCGAGCGGTCGCCCTTGTACATGGCACCCAGCTGCGGCACGG
>JBMSNF010000200.1:0-3134 GCA_049421545.1 Arenimonas sp. | reverse complement strand
CGGTGAAGGTGATCGGGTTCACACGGTCGGCATAGGAAAGCTTCGGAACCGTGGCGAGGAAGGTGGTCAGACGCTTGCCGCCGGCTTTCAGCTTGTCGCCGACGTTGCGCTCGACATACATTCCGGCAAAACGACCGAACAGGTTCCAGCCATAATCGACTTCATAGACCTGGCGGATTTCGACGTTTTTGTTGAGCGGACCGGTACGGTCGAGAAGGATTGTCAGGAATTTATCACTGCCCTGCGAACTGTCATCAATGGCGAATTTGATTTTTTCCTGGGGAACGCTTTCAATCAGCTTCCAGGTTCCGCTGCCGGTGGAACGGTTCAGCGAGTTGTAGCTCATGGTCGCGCCGACGCCTGTTGCCGGATCGCTGACCTGGGATTTGAGCATGCTGTCCGAGCGCAGGATGTTCCATTCGTCAAAACGGTTGAAGCCGTTGAGGACGTCGTATACGGTGCTGATCGGGCGATTGCTTTCGATTTTATGTTCGACGACACGCTTCGAAGGCAGAAACAGGCCGACGGTGGCAAAAAGCACAATCACCACAGCCAACGAAATCAGTAATTCGTAAATTCGGTTCATTTAAAGACTCTCTCCAAGGGCAAACTGCCCTTTCAGGCAATCAGTCCTAAAGGATACCATTTAATATCCGGATTGGGTTGGCCCCGGCCGGCACTTTCCACCGGCTGGAGGGCCGCCGTTTAGACGATTTTCAGTTCGAATGCCTTCAACACGGCCCGGGTGCGGTCGCGCACCCCGAGCTTGGACAGGATGTTGGAGACATGGTTCTTGATGGTCCCTTCCGCCACATGCAGGGAGTTGGCGATTTCCTTGTTGGAGAAACCTCCCGCCATCAGCCGCAGAATTTCGGTTTCACGCTCGGTCAAGGGATCCGGGCGCTCGAGGCTGACGAAATGGTTGTTCATGCCCTCTAGCCCGGACAGTAGCCTTTGCGACATCGCCGGCTGGACCAGCGAGCCGCCCTTGGACACGACTTGAATGGCTTCGACCAGCTGCTCCAGACTGACATCCTTCAGCAAATATCCTTTGGCTCCGGCACGGATGCCCGCCAATACCAGCTCGTCGTCATCGAAGGTGGTCAGGATGATGGTGGGCGGCAGACGGCCGGCGGCCGAGAGTTCCTGCACCGCCTCCAGACCGGATTTGACCGGCATGCGCATGTCCATCAATACGACATCCGGCTTGACCTCCGGAATCATTTCAATGGCCTGTTGGCCATCACTGGCCTCCGCCACCACCTCGATTCCCGTTGCCAAAGACAGCAGGGATCTGACCCCCTGGCGAACCAAGGTCTGGTCATCCACCAGAAAAACTCGAATCATGCGCTATTCTCCCAAGGGCAAAGTGATGCTGACGCTGAAACCATGACCGGGGGCCGATTGGATCAGCAGTTGTCCATTCAAGGCCATGACCCGCTCTTTCATGCCCTGCAAGCCATTGCCAAGACGGGCTAAAGCGACCCCGACTCCGTTATCTTCCGACTTCAAAATCAATAAATTATCCAGCTTTTGTAAGGATAATTCGAGCTTGGTGGCGCTGGCATGTTTGATGGTGTTGGTAATCAGCTCCTGGACACAGCGCAAAATGACTTGCGCCACGCTGGAGTCCTCCAACGTCAAACCCGGATCGGCATGCAGACGGATGTCCAGATTGGGCAGGGGCTGCACCAAGGGTGCAATGGCCGCCAGAATATCGATGGCACAGCCCTCGCGCATCTCCGAAACCGCCTCGCGCACATCCGAGAGCAGCAGTTTGGCCAAAGCATGGCTTTGCCGCACATGTTCCTGCGCCTTGCCCTCGCTGAGATGGCCGGCGACTTCCAGGTTGAGGCTGAGCGCCGTCAGGTGATGGCCCAACAGATCGTGCAACTCCCGCGAAATCCGCAGACGCTCCCCGACCCGTGAGTTTTCCGCCAAAAGGGTGCGCGCTGCCCGCAGCTCGGCAATCAGCCGGCGCTGCTCTTCACGGGCGGCGGCCTGCTGTTTGGCGACATAGCCGGTGATGAAAACGAAGGTCGAAAACCCGGCGTACAACAGGCTTTGCAGGAAGGCCTCCCACCAGGTCAGCCCGTCCGAGCTGAAAATGAAGTCCGGAATGACCAGCAGGTGGCTGATGACCAGCCACAAGGACCCGAGCCGGACCGGCAACAGCCAAGGCAGAATGCCGGCGATCACGGTCAACAGCATGCTGCCCAAACCCGTTTCGGAATAATAACTTACGGCAATTGCAAAGAGGGTGAGCAGAAGCAGGCTGACCCCATCGCGCCAGCCCCGGCGATAGATATTGAGCTGCCCCGTCGCCAGCAGGTAGAGGACCCCGAAGGCGAGATAGCTGAAAATCCAACCTGAAACGGAGCCCGAGCTCAGTCCGCTTTGGTCGAAGCCCTGCCAGCCCGCATACAGCAGGGGAATGCCGACCATGCCCCAGGTGAAAAGGCCCGCGAAGCGCAGCAGCTGCTGATGATTGATGCGTGCATTCATCGGGGAATGATACCCCCTAATCAATCACTTGCAAGCCGCCATAAGTCATGCATGCATCGATTCGTGCAAAAACTCTAACGCTGCTCCGGCTCTCCATGCGATAATTCCGCATCAAGCCGAAGACGGGCTGGTTGGATTCTGGAGTAGTCTCGATGTCGATTTCGATCCGCGACGTGCAAGCGCACGAACTGGATGCCATTCTGGCCATGAACAATGCCGCAGGCAGCGGCATTCTGCCGATGAACCAAGGGCAGATCCACTACTTCTGGCAGCATGCCGACTACTTCCGCGTCGCCGAGTCCGATGACTGTCTGGTCGGCTTCCTGATCGCCATGACCCGTGACGCCGATTACGAAAGCAGCAACTTCCGCTGGTTCAAGGATCATTACGACGCGTTCGTCTATGTCGATCGCATCGTCATCGCCAAGGGCCAACGCAGCGCCGGCATCGGCCGCCTGTTCTATGCCGATGTCCAGAGTTTCGCGGAAGTGCGGGCGCCGGCCTTGGTTGCCGAGGTCTTCATCGAAGACAGCACGCATCCCGCCCTTCTATTCCACGGCAGTTTCGGTTTCCACGAAGTCGGCCAGCATCAACTGCCGGATTCCCCGCTGCGGGCGGCCATGCTGTAC
>JBMSNF010000199.1:0-3154 GCA_049421545.1 Arenimonas sp. | reverse complement strand
GCCTGTTCCACTCCTGCCGGCTGCAGGAAATCATCGATGCCGCCAAAGCCGTGCAGGGCCATTACCGTCCGGGCCGCTTCGTGGTCGCCGGTTACTCGCTGGGCGGCAATTTCGCACTGCGCCTAGCGCTGGCGGCCGATGCCGAGCGGCTGCCGATCGACGCCGCGTTTGCGGTCTGCCCGCCGGTGGATCCGTCGGCGGTGTTGCGCGAACTGGAGACCGGACCGCCGTTCTACCACTGGTATTTCATGCGCAAATGGCGCGCCTCATTGCGCCGCAAGCGTGAACTGTTTCCGCATGCACACGCCTTCGGCGATGACATCCTGCGCCGTGACATGCGCGGCCTGACCCAGTGGCTGGTCGGCCAGCACACCGACTGGCCCGATGAAGAGGCCTACTTCGGGGGCTATTCGGTGGCCGGCGACCGTCTGGCCGCCTTGCGGGTACCGACCCGCATCCTGGCCGCCGCCGATGACCCGGTGATCCCGATTGCCAGCCTGCGCGGCCTGCGGCTCTCGGACGCCGCCACCCTAGAAATCAGCGATCACGGCGGCCATTGCGGCTTCATCCGCGATTGGCAGTTGCACGGATTCGCCGAACATTGGCTGAAAACCGGCCTGATTGCGGCCTTGGACGCGGTACAATAGCGGTTTGCACGCGATTCAAGGGTTTTTATGTCCGATCTCATTCTCGCCGCCCTGCGCGGCGGCCAAGCCGCCGAAGCACTGAGCCTGGCCGAAGCGCAGCTTGCCGAAACGCCGGATTCGGCTGAAAACCACTATTGGAAAGCGCTTGCGCTGCAGAGCCTCGGCCGCAAGCACGACGCCCTGGCCGCCATCGATGCCGCCATCGCGCTGGCGCCGGAGCGCGGCGATTTTCCGATGACCCGTTCGGTCATGCTGCTCGGCAGCGGCGATTCGTCCCAGGCGCAGTCCGGGCTGATGGATGCGCTTGCGCTCAATCCCAATTACCTTCCGGCCTACGTCGGCTTGATCCATATCGCACTGGGCCAAAACAATCTGGCCGAGGCCGCGCGTCTGCTGCGTCTGGCCGAGCGTGTCGATGCCGAAGACGGCGATGTGATGATCGCGCACGCTTCCTTGCTGCAGGCCCAGGGCGATTTGGATGCGGCGCTGGCGATGTTCACCCGCGTGTCCGAGCGCCAACCGGAGAATGTGATGGCGCTCAGCGGTCTGGGCAGTACGTATCTGCAAAAAGGCATGCCGGTATTCGCGGCACAGGCGCTGGGCCGAGCTAGCAGTTTGGCTCCCACGCAGCCCGGGTTGTTGCGCGCTTTGATTCAGGCATTGCTGTCCGAAAACAATCTCGAGGGTCTCGCACAGGCGCTCGACCGTTTGCTGGTATTGGTGCCGGAAGACTACGGGTCCCTGCAAATGCGCCTGCAATTGCGCTTGCACCAATCGGATTTGGGTGGCGCACTCGCCGATGCGGAGGCCCTGCATAAGCAGGTGCCCGATGATGTGACTGTTCTCAATCATCTCAGTCAGATCCATCTTCGTCTGGGTGATGTCGATTTCGCTCGCACTTTATTGGATGATGCGCTCGCAAAGCAGCCTGACAACGACACGCTTTGGCAGTTGCGTTGCACGTTTGAGGCCGGCATCACTGGCGACAGCAAAGAGTTGATAACGCGCTGGTTGGCGGCCCGTCCGGACAGCGGTGCCGCGCATGAAGCCTTGGCGGTCTATGCCGAGAGCAAAGGCGATCTGGTTGCGGCCGCCGCCGCCGCCGATGCCGCACTCACGCGTTCCGAAGCGCTGCCTTTGGCGCAATTCGTGAAACTGCGTCAAGAGGTCCGCGAGAATCCGAGTGCGGCTTTGGACCGCTTGGCGGTGCTGGCGCAGCGTGCGCGTAGCCCGGAAGCGCAGCGCATGGTGCTTGCCTGGATCGGAATGGCCAACGACCGTCTCGGCCGTTATACCGAAGCGGCCGATGCCTTCAGCCGCATGGCCCAGATCGTGCCGCCGCTGAAAACGCTGCCGGTGCCGTATCCGGCCCGCAACGTTCCTGAAACCGGCGCCGAAGGCCGTCTGCTGTGGGCGCCGGTTGGCGTCCGCATCGAACCGGTGCTGAATGCCTTGGCACCGGTGCTCGGTCCGCGTCTGCTGGCCGATCGCAACCAGCCCAGTGCGGCCCGTGATGACGGTTTCGGTGCTTTCCGCGCCGAACCCGGAACCGAAAGTGCCGGCTCAGCCTTCAGTTGGCGCACCGGCGTGCAGGCGCTCGGCCTGCAACCCGCCGAGGCGGTGGATTGGCTGCCGCAATGGGATGCTTACACCGCCGCGGCCTTGGCCGGTACCGAGCTGACCGCCCTGCTGATTGATCCGCGCGATGCCTTGATTAACTGGCTGGTGTTCGGCAGTGCCCAAAGCTACGTGTTTCTGCCGAAGATCACGCAGTCCGCCAAATGGCTGGCTGCCGGTCTGCATGCCTTGGCCGAAACCATCGCGCACGGACCGCAGACCGTGAATGTCATCCGCATCGACATGCCGGAAACGGAGGCTTCCGCCATCGCAGCGCAGCTGCAGTCGGCATTGGCGATGGACGCGGCACCGGATGTTGCGGTGCTGGCCACGCCGGTACAGGCGCTTGGCGGCATGCCGAACCGTTTCCCGGCCGGCCACTGGCGCCACTACCGTGACGCCTTTGCCGAAGCCTTTGCCGTGCTGACGCCCTTGGCGGTGCGTCTGGGCTATCCGCAGGATTAAGTATTGGCGGGCAGCAAAGCCAACAAGCCGATGCCCAAGGCAATGCGGTAAATCGCAAAGCCTGTAAAGCGATGGCTGGAAATGAATGCCAGTAACCAGCGCACGGTGGCAAAGCCGGTAACACTGGCGGAGATGAAGGCGACGGCCAGGGCCGGCCAATTCTCCGTCGTCGCGGAACCGTTGTGAACGGCCTCGAGCAAGGCGTAAGCGCTGGCCGCAAACATGGTGGGAATGCCCACCAGAAATGCAAATTCCGCTGCCGCCGGTTTACGATTCAGACCAAACAGCATGGCGACGAAAATGGCTGCGGCCGAGCGGGAGGTGCCGGGAAAAACACCGGCCAGAACCTGCGCCAATCCTACCGCGATTGCGATTTTCCAGGTCACCGTCGTCAGGTCTGGGCCGCGTTCCGAAAAGCGTTCCAC
>JBMSNF010000198.1:0-3168 GCA_049421545.1 Arenimonas sp. | reverse complement strand
GGTGATTCCGCTGGGCATGTCGAGCGTGATGTTGTTGCCCTCGCGGACGACGTCGACGCCGGTTCCCTGCAGCTGCTTGCGCAGGGCGGCTTCCTGCTTGTCCTGATAATGGCCGACGCCGGCACCGACACCGGCACCGATGGCGGCACCGACCATGGCATGCTGGCGGCGTTCGGTGGCGTTGTCACCGGTCAGAAGACCGGCCGCCGTGCCGATGGCAGCACCGATGGCGGCTTTCTGTTTGGCCTTGGCATTCGGATCATCCGGACTGGTGGCGCAACCGGCTACGAAAGCGGTCAGCGATGCGGTAATGAGCAGATATTTGATTTTCATGATGAGGTCCTCAAAGCATTGGTGGGCTTGCACGGCTTGTCTGCCCTGCATACACAGAGCCTGTTGCCATTGAATCAGAATCCGATTCCCAAATTGTGAATAATTTGTAATACCTGAAATGGATAAACGCCGGCATTGGCCGGCGTTTATCAGGATGCGCTAAACAAGATTTCAGGCGGCCTGGGTGAACTGCTCTTCTTCGGTTGAGCCCTTCAATGCGGTAGTGGAGCTGGTTCCGGCCTGGATGGTCTGGGTGACCGTATCGAAATAGCCGGTACCGACTTCGCGCTGGTGTTTGACCGCCGTGAAACCGCGGTCGGCAGCGGCGAACTCGCGCTCCTGCAGCTCCACGAACGCGCTCATCTGGCGGCGGGCATAGCCGTGTGCCAGATCGAACATGCCGTAATTCAGCGCATGGAAACCCGCCAAGGTGATGAACTGGAACTTGTAGCCCATGGCGCCGAGCTCCTTCTGGAATTTGGCGATGGTGGCATCGTCCAGATTTTTCTTCCAGTTGAAGCTCGGCGAGCAGTTGTAGGCCAGCAGCTTGCCTGGATATTTGGCATGAATGGCTTCGGCGAATTGACGCGCAAACTCCAGATCGGGTTTTCCGGTTTCACACCAGACCAGATCGGCATACGGTGCATAGGCCAGTCCGCGCGAGATGGCCTGATCGATGCCGGGACGGGTTTTATAGAAGCCTTCGACGGTACGTTCGCCGGTGCAGAACGGCTTGTCGATATCATCGATGTCGGACGTGATCAGATCGGCCGCTTCGGCATCGGTACGCGCAACCAGAATCGTCGGCACGCCCATGACATCGGCGGCCAAGCGCGCGGCGATGAGTTTCTGCACGGCTTCCTGGGTCGGCACCAACACCTTGCCGCCCATGTGTCCGCATTTTTTCACCGAAGCCAACTGGTCTTCGAAATGCACGCCGGCGGCGCCGGCCTCGATCATCGCCTTCATCAGCTCGAAAGCATTGAGCACGCCGCCGAAACCGGCCTCGGCATCGGCCACGATCGGCTGCAGCCAGTCGATGTCGTTCTTGCCTTCGGCGTGATGCAGTTGATCGGCGCGCAGCAGCGTGTTGTTGATGCGTTTGACCACCAGCGGCACCGAGTTGGCCGGATACAGGGATTGATCGGGATACATTTCACCGGCGACATTGGCATCGGCCGCCACCTGCCAACCCGAGAGGTAAATGGCTTTCAGCCCGGCCTTGACCTGCTGCATGGCCTGATTGCCGGTCATCGCGCCGAGCGCGTTGACGAACTCGGTACTGTTGAGGCTGTTCCAGAGTTTGCCGGCACCGAGCCGCGCCAGACTGTGGTCGATGGCCACGGTGCCGCGCAGACGCACCACTTCCTCGGCGCTGTAGCCGCGGGTGATACCGGCCCAGCGGGCGTCGGTCTGCCAATGCTGTTTCAGTTGTTCGGTGCTGAAGGTCTGTGTGTTCATGGCGGTTCTCCTTGGGTGATTAAAGACGGTCGTACGCGGGAAGGGTGAGGAAATCGGCAAGCTCGGGCGCGCGCACCAGAGACTCCAGCAGGGCGATGGCGTCTTCGACACGCTCGTGTCCGACGACGGCTTCCCGGTGCAGGCGGTTCGGCAAGGCCAGCAAGGCGGCATCGAACAGCGCCCAGCACAGGCGCGTGCCGTCGCTCAGATGGAGATCCGGTTTATGCAGCCAGAGCCAGAGCTGGCTTCGGCAGATTTCGGCGGTGGCGGCATCTTCCATCAACCCATGGATGGCCACGCAACCGGTGCCCGATAACCATGCCGCGAGATAGCGCACACACACCTCCACCGTATCGTTGAAACCTTCCGGCGTGATGCTGCCATGGCAGGGCTTGAGCAGATCTTCCGCGCCGATGTCGGCAACGGGCAGCACCTGCAGCTGATTCGGACCCGGCATGGCCGCATCGAAAATCGCGCGCGCGATGCCGATCAATCCCGGATGCGCGACCCAGGTGCCGTCGTGGCCGAGCGCGGCTTCGCGCTGTTTGTCGGCGCGCACTTTCGCCAGCGCATTTTCATTGGCCACCGCATCGTGACGATTGGGAATCTGTGCGGCCATGCCGCCCATGGCCAGAATGCCGCGCCGGTGGCAGGTTTGAATCAGGCGCGTGGCGTAACTGTTGAGGAACAGCGTGCCCATGCCGATCTGGCTGCGTTCGGGCAGCATGAAACCGGGCTGCCGGTGCAGTGTTTTGATGGCGGAGAAGATGTAATCCCAGCGTCCGCAATTCAAGCCGACGATGCGTGTGCGCAGGGCGTGGATGATTTCATCCATCTGGAATGCGGCCGGCAGGGTTTCGATCAGCACAGTGACTTTGATTTGGCCTTCCGGCAGCGCCAAATGTTTTTCAAGGAATGACAGCACCGCATCGATCCACTGCGCTTCTGCATACGATTGCAATTTCGGAATGTAAAAAAACGGCCCGCGCTGTTGGGCCGCCAAGGCGGCGGCATTGTGGAATGCGAACAAGCCGAGATCGAACAACAGACCGGACATCGGCACGCAGTCGACGCGCACATACCGTTCCGGCAGATGCAGGCCGCGCGGCCGCACCATCAGCACGGTGCGTCGTTCCGGTTTCAACCGATAAACCGGTGCATCCGGTGTTCCGGCACTGAACTGCAGCGTGCCGCGCACGGCCGCATGCAACACCGTCTGACCGGCCAGCACATTGCGCCAGCTCGGCGCGGTCGAATCCTCGAAATCGGCCATGAACACTTCGGCCTCGGAATTGAGCGCATTGATCACCGTCTTGGCATCGACCGGACCAGTGATTTCCACCCGGCGGTATTTTATCAATTTTTTGATAGCAA
>JBMSNF010000197.1:0-3180 GCA_049421545.1 Arenimonas sp. | reverse complement strand
ATGCCCATTTCTTCTTTCAGGCGGAACATGCGCGGCTTGGGATTGCCTTCCTGTGGACGCGGGGTGACCGTGCCAATTTCCACGAAGCCGAAACCGAGCGCCATCAGCGCATCGATGTGTTCGCCGTTTTTATCGAGCCCGGCGGCGCAGCCGACCGGATTCGGAAAGCTGATGCCGAAGGCTTTGGTCGGCAGCGGTTTCGGTTTCACCGCCAGCAGGGGATTCAGGCCGGTGCGGTAGGCCGTTTCCAGCGCGGCCAGACCGAGCGTGTGCGCACGCTCGGCGTCCAGGCAGAACAGCAGGGGCCGGGCCAGGGAATACATCAGAATTCGAACTTGATGCCTTGGGCCAGCGGCAGGGAATCCGAATAGTTGATGGTGTTGGTCTGACGGCGCATGTACACCTTCCAGGCATCGGAGCCGGACTCGCGTCCGCCGCCGGTTTCTTTCTCGCCACCGAAAGCGCCGCCGATTTCCGCACCGGAGGTGCCGATGTTGACGTTGGCGATGCCGCAATCGGAACCGCTGGCGGCCAGGAAGGCTTCCGCGGCTTTCAGGTTCTGGGTGAAGATGGCCGAACTCAGGCCTTGCGGCACGGCGTTCTGCAGGGCGATGGCTTCGTCCAGGGTTTTGTAGGTCATCACGTACAGGATCGGGGCGAAGGTTTCGGCCTGCACCACGGCATCGGAGTTTTTGATGTTGCCGATGATGGTCGGCAGCACGAAATTGCCGCGGCCTTCGATGGCACTGCCGCCGGTCAGGACCTTGCCACCGGCCGCTTTGGCACCGTCGATGGCTTTCAGGAACTGGGCGACCGCTTCTTTCGAATTCAGCGGGCCCATCAGGGTGGTGGCCAGGGTCGGATCGCCGATTTTGGTTTCGACCTGTTTGTAGGCCGCAACCAGTTTCTCGACCACGACATCGTGCAGGGCTTCATGCACGAACAGGCGGCGAGTGGTGGTGCAGCGCTGGCCGGCGGTGCCGACGGCGCCGAACACGATGGCTGGAATCGCCAGTTTCAGATCGGCGGTGTCGTCGACGATGATGGCGTTGTTGCCGCCCAATTCGAGCAGGGAGCGGCCCATGCGGCGCGCCACGCGCTCACCGACCAAGCGGCCGACGTGGGTGGAACCGGTGAAGCTGATCAGGGCCACGCGCTTGTCGTCCACGAAGTTCTGGGCGATTTCGGTGCCGGCATCGTTGAACAGGAAGAACAGATCCGGGAAGCCGGCTTTGTGCAGGGCTTCGTTGCAGATCTTCATCGAGGCGATGGCCGAGAACGGGGTCTTCGGCGACGGCTTCCAGATGCAGATGTCGCCGCAGACGCCGGCGAGGAAGGCGTTCCAGGCCCAGACCGCGACCGGGAAGTTGAAGGCGGAAATGATGCCGACCAGACCGATCGGATGGTATTGCTCGTACATGCGGTGACCCGGACGTTCCGAGTGCATGGTCAGGCCGTACAGCTGACGCGACAGACCCAGCGCGAAATCGCCGATGTCGATCATTTCCTGCACTTCACCGTCGCCTTCCGGCTTGATCTTGCCCATTTCAAACGCGACCAAGGAACCGAGCGCGTCTTTGTGGGTGCGCAGGGCTTCGGCGCACAGACGGATGGCTTCACCGCGCTTCGGGGCCGGGGTGGTGCGCCAGATGGCAAAGGCTTCTTCGGCGCGGGCCACGATGGTGTCGTAATCGCTCTGGCTGGAGGCGTAAACGCGGCCGATGACTTCGCCGGTGCTCGGGTTGACCGGTTCCAGCACGCCGGCATCGGTGGTCTTGGACCACTCGCCGCGGCCGAGGTAGGTGCCGGATTCGGTTTCGGAAAGGCCGAGGGCGGCGAGAACGGGGTGCGTCATGACAACTCCAAACAGGGGCAATAATCCGCTATTTTAACCGATTTGACCGCGTTTTCCGAGCCTTAGCGCGGGCCGCGGGCCGTTCACGCCGTCCGCCATTCCCCTGAATTATGCTGAAGTCTTGCTCAAGGAGTTGCCATGCCCCCGAATTCAAGCACGACCGCCCGCGGGCTTACCTACGCCGGCATTCTGCCGTTTGCCGCCGGCTTGGCCGGGCAGGTGTTCGCCCCCGAAGCCGCCCCATGGCGGGAATGGACGGCCGCCTACGGGGCGGTCATCGCCGCCTTCATCGCCGGCATCCATTGGGCGGTGCATCTGTTTTTCGGGGACAAAGCGCCGTTGAATCTGCTGATCAGCAGCAATGTGCTGGCCTTGGCGGCCTGGGGCGCCTTGCTGTTGCCGGCCGGCCCGGGGCCGTTCCGCCTGTTGGTGCTGGTGTTTCTGGCCCTGGTGCTGATCGATCGCCGCCTGTACCGGGCCGAACTGATTCCGGACTGGTTCTACCGGCTCCGGCTGCAGGCCAGTGCCGCGGTCTCGCTGTGCCTGCTGGGCATGGCGGTGGCGGTGATGTAGGCAAAAAAAACCGCCCGAAGGCGGTGAAGGGTAATGATAGAGGGCATCATTCCAGAGAGAGTAGGCCGCAGGTGTCCAAGCTTCGGCCCGCACATAGGATGCCTCCGGCACATGACGGTTTCGTGACAGCCCGGAGCGCGGGCAAAAAAAGGCCGCCTCGGGGCGGCTTAAGGATTCGACAGGCGAATCAGAGGGGTGAGCAAATGGGCCTAAGCCCATGGCCTACTTTACGAATCCGGCATGACAATGGCGTGAAAATCGCCATGACCATGGGCACAGGGAGCCGGCCCCGGTTTGGGCTATGCTAGTGGCTGTCCCCGATATTAGGCTCCGCCATGCCCAAACGCCTTGTTCTCGCCGTCAGTCTGCTGGGTGCCGCTTTGCCGGCCTTTGCCGCCTCCGACACCCAACAGATCGCCATCAATGCCACCGGAACCTTTTTCTCGGTGTACCGCGACAGCGGCATCAGCGGCGCCGTGGCCAAAATCAAGGGCTGCTACGACACCGCCAAATCGCGTGATGCCTATCTGTTCTGCGTGGCCATGGACACCCAGGCCATGCGCATGGATTATTCGGTCAGCAGCAAACTCGGCAATCCGCCGATGGATTACTTCGCGCAGGCCGAATTCGATGACCGCATCGCCAAGCTGCAGACCTGGTATCCCTCGAAATCGCAGTTGGACTACACCATGAACCAGCTGATGGACGGCATGGAAACCGGACTGAAAGCGGAAGTGGCGCGCATCGAGCAG
>JBMSNF010000196.1:0-3218 GCA_049421545.1 Arenimonas sp. | reverse complement strand
CGAAATATGAGTAAACTGATGTTGTCGCGGCCGGCTGCCGCTTAATTCAATCGTTGGGCGCCTATAAAAGTGCGGCGCAGAGGTCACGCAGAGTGAATCGATGGAACATCCCGAATTGGCTTGAGGACGAGGTAATTTCTCGTGATCGCCAGTGCATCTACTGCGGGGTGTCATTCGAGTCGGCCCCCGAATCTCGTGGGGCAAGGCCAACGTGGGAACACATCGTCAACGACGCGCGAATCATCAACCGCGAGAACATTGCTCGCTGTTGTTCATCCTGCAATGCGAGCAAGGGTGCTAAGGACCTGGGCGTGTGGTTGGGGTCGGCTTATTGCCAACGCCGCGGTATCACTCCAGAGTCCATCGCTGAGGTAGCAAAGAGGGCGTTGGCCAACCCACCATCAATTGGTGCGTCGGCCCCCAACAATTCGCTGCAGGCGCGACTGCCCTGACGGGCAGCGGCCTGAGCTCAAACGTTAGATTTCACGGGGAATCAACATGCGTTCACTCGACTGGTCCCGAATAATCTTGTGCGGTTTTGTCGCTGGAGTGACTTTCACGCTCCTAACGGCCGTGCTCGTCGGTACATTCGGCAGCGAGTTCTTCGCTTCAGTTGGTGCACATGCCACTGGCGGATCCACCAATACTGGTCCGGCCCTCTACTTCGCCACAGTTGCCGCAGGTCTTTGGGCCATGTGGCTGTACGCGGTTGTTCGCCCTCGGTTCTCAAACAAAATCCGCGCCGTGATCGCCGTCAGCCTTGCCTGGTGGCTCATCGCGTGCCTCCAGTCGTTAAAGTGGGTACTGCTGTTGGATATCCCGCTCTCCGCTTGCCTACCGCTTTCCTGGAACCTCGTGCCTACAGCGATTGCTGTCTTTATCGGCTCCACCCTTTTCGATAGCGTGCAATCTAACTAGCTGTTGGAGCCGATGCGCTAGCGCGCACGGCTCAACACCGGCGTTAGATTTCAACTTTGCATCGTTTGTTGGTCTTCATACCAATGCACACTATTTAGGCTTGAATTTAGATAGGCTCTTCCGAAATGCTGGCCGCCGGAAAACCGAAATCGTGAAAGTCCTTCCGAAAATCCTGCTGCTTGCGGTCATCGCCGTGGCCGCCTACCTGTGTTTCTGGCCGGTGCCAGCCGAGCCGCGCGTGTGGCAGTCACCGCCATCGCCGGGCTATGTCGGCGCGCACGCCCCGAACCGGAAGCTGGCCGGATTGAAACGCATCGATTTGAAGGGTGACACCGGTCCCGAGCACATCGCCATTGGACCGGACGGCCTGCTGTACGCCGCGGTGGCCGGTGGCCGCATTGTGCGCATGAATCCTGACGGCAGCGGGCTGTCGGTGTTCGCCGAAACCGGCGGACGCGTGCTCGGTTTCGATTTCGACGCCACGGGGCAACTGATCGCCGCCGATGCCCTGCGCGGACTGTTGGCCATCGACAGTGTCGGCCGCGTGCGGGTACTGACCAATCAGGTCGCCGGCGATCCCATCCGTTACGCCGATGCGGTAGCGGTGGCCGGTGACGGTATGCTGTATTTCAGCGATGCCTCGCGCCGTTTCGCGCCGGCCGATTGGGGCGGCACCTTCGAAGCCAGCGTGCTCGATATTCTTGAACAATCAGCGACCGGACGCATTCTGGGCTATGACCCGGCGACCGGCACTACATTTACGGTGGCGAATGGACTGAGTTTCGCCAATGGCGTGGCACTCAGCGCCGACGGCCGCCATCTGTTCGTCAATGAAACCGGACGTTCGTGCATCTGGAAGATCGCCGTCAGTGCGCGCGATCTGGACGTGAACAGCGGCAACGCGCAGGCCGTGGTGCTGTTCGACAACCTGCCCGGCTATCCGGACAATCTGACCCGCGGGCGCGATGGCCGCATCTGGGCCGGTTTCGCCAAGCCGCGCAACGCCACCCTCGATGCGTTGGCCGATAAACCCTTTCTGCGCAAACTGACCCTGCGTCTGCCGCGGGCCTGGTGGCCGATCCCGAAACCCTACGGGCATGTGTTCGCATTCACCGAAGACGGCCGCTTCGTGGCCGATTTGCAGGACCCGGACGGCGCCTACCCGGAAACCACCGGCGTCACCGAAACCGCGGAACGCCTGTACATCCAGAGCCTGCATGCCGAGGACCTGGGTTGGTTGCCGAATCCGATGGCTTCAGGGCGTGATTAAGTCGTACAGGATGCGCCGGTCGGTGTCGTCCAGAACGTCACGCTCTTCGCCGCGAAACCGGCGCGTGAACGCCTTCACCGCCGCCGGCAGATCGCGGGTGTCATAACCGAAAGCCTGCAAGGCCAGTATGGCGTCGAATCCGGCTGGCGGCTCCGGCAATTCGGCTGCATACCAGACGCCGAAACCGGC
The DNA here is from genome assembly GCA_049421545.1 of Arenimonas sp. Taxonomy (GTDB): domain Bacteria; phylum Pseudomonadota; class Gammaproteobacteria; order Xanthomonadales; family Xanthomonadaceae; genus Arenimonas. The sequence continues at coordinate 841 of JBMSNF010000196.1, read as the reverse complement.
CTGCCATAAGTCCTGCCAGGGAAAGCGCGCGCTCGGGTCGCGTTTGCGGGTCGGCGCCATGTCGCCATGCGCAATCACCGCATCGCGGGGAATCGCATGACGCTCGCACAAATCCGCCAGCAATTTCTTCAAGGCGGCGATCTGGGCCGGCGCGAAATCTTCGCTGCCGTCATTGTCCAGCTCGATGCCGAGCGAGACCGAATTCAGATCGTTGATGCCGCGCCAGCGGCCGCCGCCCGCATGCCAGGCCCGTTTGCTATCGGATACCAACTGGAAAATGCGGCCATCTTCGGCGATCAGATAATGCGCGCTGACGCGGCCGCCGCTGTTTCCGGTTTTGAGCACGCGCAGCGCGGCGTCGGCCGAGCTCATTTCGGTGGCGTGCAACACGATCAGGCGCGGCCGGCGTTCATCGAAGTTCGGCGAGGGCGACCACTGCGCCATCGGATTGCGCGGCGCCTGATGCACACAGGCCACCAGCATCAGCAAGGGCAGCACGCGCAGCAGACGGGCAAACCCGGTCATTTGCGCTCGCCCCCACTTTGTTTGACCACCTCGGGTTGCTTCCACGGTCCGGTGATGCGGTATTCCGTTGCAGAGCCTTCTTTCAGCGGCTTATCGAGCACCGTTTGCGCCACAACACCGGCGGCGGCGCCGAGCGGGCCGGCGGTGGCGGCGCCGATGATCGGCAGAATGCCTCCGGCCTTGGGCTGCACCAGCACACGTTGATCGAAGCGCTCGTTCACCAGATCGGTACTGCCGCTGATGCGGATATCGGCGGCGGGTGCATCGATGCGCAGATTCTGGGTGGTGGCGCTGCCGTTGGCGAAACGGAACTCCC
>JBMSNF010000195.1:0-3253 GCA_049421545.1 Arenimonas sp. | reverse complement strand
TTCCTGAATGGATTTAGCCATAATCCTTATATTTATATGTACTGAATATTCAATACAGTTGAATAATAGGACGGCCTCCGCAATCTGTCAAACGCCCGCGCCCACAGGGCCAGCTACCACGGTATGATGAACCATGAGTTCGCCCCGCCCGTTCCTGCTGTGTGATGTGTTCGCCGCCCGTCTGGGCGCCGGCAACGGCTTGGCCGTGGTGCTGGACGGCACCGATCTCTCGACCGAACAGATGCAGGCCTTCGCGGCCTACATCAACCAATCGGAAACCACCTTCGTGCTGCCGCCCACGCACGCGGGCGCCAGCTACCGCATCCGCATTTTCACGCCCGCCTCCGAGCTGCCGTTTGCCGGACACCCGAGCGTGGGCAGTGCCCATGCCGTGCTGGAAGCCGGATTGGCACACGCCCATAACGGCGAACTGGTACAGGAATGCGCAGCCGGGCTGTTGCCGCTGCGCGTTAGCGGCGAGGGCGCAACGCGGGTGATCTCGGTGCGTGCGCCGCGTGGCCACCTCTTGCCCAGCTCCGAAACCGCCATCGCGTTGTTGCCGGCCGCCTTGCAGGGCATGCGCCTGGGCCGCCTGCCACCCACTTTAGTGAACAACGGCCCGTTGTGGTGGTGCGTGCAGCTGGCCGATGCCGAGGCCGTGCGCCGCCTGCAGCCCGATCTACCGGCCATTGCCGCGCTCAACCGTGCCACCCAATCCGTAGGCTTGGCGGTGTTCGCCGGCAGCGATGCGCCCGATCATCAGCTGGTGGTGCGGGCGTTCTGTCCGGCCGATAACATTCCCGAAGACCCGGTGACCGGCAGCGCCAATGCCGCCATTGCCGCGCTGTTGCATGAGTGCGGCGCCTTGGCCGCCGTCGGCAATCCGTACACCGCCAGCCAGGGCCGTGAACTGGGCCGCGATGGTTTTGTGCAGGTGCGGGTGGATGACGAGGGCGAGGTGTGGATCGGCGGAAATACGCAGACGGTGGTGCGGGGGAGTTTGGAATGGAATTCTAGAGACGAATTCTGACGCCTCACTCCACCCCCGCATAATCCAACTGCAAGCGATACGAGGCCAGCGTCAGCCCGAACAGGGTCTGCGCCTTCGGTGCGGCCTTGGCGATGGCTTTGCCCGGCTTCACGAACTGGTGATCGAAACTCAGCGCCGTTTTCAGCTGCCATTGGCCTTTGTTCAAAATCCAGACATGGCTGAATTTGGCATCGGTATAGCCGGTTTTGGCCGGGTCCTGGCCTTGGGTATGGAAGCGGTGCACGCCCTGTTGGATGGCGCCATACAGCACGCCGTTGTTTTCCAGCGCAAACACCTGGGTGCTGCCCGGCAATAGGGTACGCACCGGGCGGCTGTTCGGATTGCCGCAGATATTCTCCCGGCTGGCCTTGAGGAATTGGGCGCGGTTCTGCCGGCCGCCTTTGTCGTGGAAGAATTCCAGATCGGGCGCAGCCAGTTTCTCGAAGCGGTCCAGCTTGCACTGATTGAAGACTTCGTCGAACAGCTGTGCATCCAGCGCCATCACCGTTTTGAACAGCGGGCTGTTTTCGGCGACCTGCGCTTTCGCGGCGGTGCTCAGCGAAAACAGCAACAGCGTGCCGAAGAAAGCGAGAAAGACGAGTGTGATGCGGTGTTTCATGGTGTTCTCCCCAATGTGCCGCCGGATTCCGGCAAGCGTTTCCCCAAGCCGCCGCCCGAAGGCGCCGGCACAATGATGTGCAAGGTGTGGCCCGCTACATGGCCTTGAACAGCGGCATGTAGCTCAAGCTCACGGCCAGGCTTTCCGGCCGGTCTTTCAGGCGCATGCTGCCGCGTCCAGTCTCGTCGCGGGTAATGGCGGCCACCGCTTTCAGGTTGACGATGGTGCCGCGGTGGATCTGTTTGAACTGTTTGGCGTCCAGGCGTGCGATCAACTCGCGCAGCGGCGTACGCAGCAGCGCTTCGCCCTCGCGGGTGACCACGGTGGTGTACTTGCTGTCGGACTGGAAATACAGCACGTCGTCCACCAGAATCAGGCGCGACTCCTTGCCGGTGCTGGCGGTCAGCCACACCAGCGGTTCGCTGGCTTCGCGCGCCGGCAGGTTCTGCTGCAGTTGTTGCACCAGTGCCGCCAGCGCCGAGGTATCGCGCTCGCCGGACACCGCGCGGGCCTGCAGACGGGCGATGGTGGCGGCCAGGCGTTTCGGTTCCACCGGTTTCAGCAGGTAATCGATGGCACCTTTGTCGAAGGCGTCGATGGCGTATTGGTTGTAGGCGGTCACGAACACCACCTGCGTGTCCGGGCTCAGTTCGGTGCTGGCGGCGGCCACGTCCAGGCCGTTCAAGCCGGGCATGCGGATGTCGAGGAAGGCCACGTCCGGGCGGTGTTCGGCCAGGGCTTCCAGCGCTTCGCCGCCGTCTTCGCACAGCGCCACCAGCTGCAGCTCCGGCCATTGCGTGGCGAGCAGAGCCGCGAGCGCGTCGCGGAAAATGCGCTCGTCTTCGGCGATGACGCAGGTCAGGGCGCGGTTCATGCGCTGGCCTGCGGTCCGGACAGCGGTACGCTGATGCTGGCGGCCACGCCTTCCGGGAAGTTGGTGATGATGCTGAAGCGGGCGGCGTTGCCGTAAGCCAGCTGCAGGCGTTCGCGGATGTTCTTCAGGCCGATGCCGGTGCCGGAGGTGTCGCCGCCGAAACCGATGCCGTCATCGGCCACGGTCACGCTCAGGCTGTCGCCGTCCAGATCCCTGCGTGCGGTGATCCAGATGCGGCCGCCGCCGGTTTTCGGTTCCAAGCCGTGTTTGATGGCGTTTTCGGCCAGGGTCTGCAGCATCATGGTCGGGAACGGCACGCCGGCCAGTTCCTCCGGCAATTCGATCTGCACCTGCAGGCGGTCTTCCATGCGGATTTTCAGGAGGTCGAGGTCGGCGCGGGGGCGGGTGATTTCCTGGCCCAGCGTGGACGGTTCGTCTTCGCTGCGCGGCAGCGAATGGCGCAGGTATTGGATCAGGTTGTCGAGCATGGCTTCGGCTTTGTCCGGCGCGCTGGCGATCAGGTATTTGGCGCTGCCCAGGGTGTTGTACAGGAAGTGCGGCTCCACCTGCGCATGCAGCAGGCTCAGTTTGGCCACCGCCAATTCCTTCTCGACCACGGTTTCGGTATTGACCGCCTGTTCGCCCCGGCGATGCGCGGCGATGCGGCGGCTGATGGCACGCGCGACCGCTTCGCTGTTCTGCAGATTGGTGCCTTCATCGGGGAACAGAT
>JBMSNF010000194.1:0-3301 GCA_049421545.1 Arenimonas sp. | reverse complement strand
CAGGATGCCATCGATGCCATGCAAGGGATCGGCTTCGGCATACAGACCGGCCCGAAGCATGTCGCGCACGTCTTCGCGCAGCTGCCAGAGGGCATTCAAATCCCAATGCGATGCCCGAAAACCGGCAATCCGTGCCGGAAGGCCGAGCGGTGCTGCGGAAGCGGGGGTGTTCTGGTCGATCATCTGCGGCGTGCCATTATCCGTTTGCGCGCGTTTTGCGACCGATTCTGAAGCGCGCCCTGAACGCCTATTATGCACGCAAAATCAAGCCGTTGTAAGCCCGACCGGCGATTGCGGCCGGGGCCGTCGGGAACCGTTATAATGAGGCATGTAGTCCGCGCCGGGAGTCGCTGCCATGGCGGTGCAAAACAAAGATCTGCCACGCTTTTCCATCGTCAGTCAATCACCCCGTTTCACGCGCCTCAGTGCGGTGCTGGCTGGGCTATGGCTGGTGCTGGCTCTGGCCTGGGTTTGGCTGTTCTGGCGGGGCATGGACACCGATGCGGCCGAGTTGCGCGCGCAGCGCGATGCGGCGGTCCAGAAGCTGGACGGGTTCAAAGGAAGCGAGGCGCGCTTGAAGCAGGAGCTGGCCAATGCCAAGCGTGCCGAATTCATCACCCGCAGCGCCAACACGCAGATCCAGGAAAGCCTGGCCGAGAAAGACGAACAGATCGCGGGCCTCAAGGCCGATCTGGATTTTTACGAACGCCTGGTCGGCTCCGGCGGTCGCCGGCACGGCCTGAGCGTGCACAATGCCGAATTCGCGCCCGGTGCCGGCAATGCCTGGCACTACACCATCACCCTGACCCAGAACATCAACCGCGGCGGCATGACCTCGGGCCAGATGCGCTTCGCCGTGGACGGCGTTTCCGGCGGCAAACTGAAGACGCTTGAATGGCCCCAGCTGCTGCAGAAGCCGGGCGCCCCGGCCCAAGCCTTTTCCTTCCGCTACTTCCAGCAGATCGAAGGCGATGTCATGTTGCCGGCGGGCTTCACGCCGCAACGGGTGCGGGTCAGCGTCAGCGGCGGCTTCGGCAAGCAGGAGCAGCGCTTCGATTGGACGGTCAGCCGTCCGCCGGCAACCCCCGATCTCTAATTTCTCATTCAATCAGTACGGAGTCTCACACCATGTTGGGTAGTAAAAAAACAAAGCTGTCCGCGAACGGATCGGATAATGTTGAAACCCTGATCGGTCGCCAGGTGGTCATCCAGGGCGATCTGCTGTTCTCGGGCGGTCTGTACATCGAAGGCAAGGTGCTCGGCAAGGTCGTCGCCGAAGAAGGTGCCGATTCCTTGCTGACCCTGGCCCAGGGCGGCGTCATCGAGGGCAGCATCAGCGCGCCGAAGGCGGTCATTTCCGGCCGGTTGACCGGCGATATCCACAGCTGTGAACGCATTGAACTCACCGAAACCGCCCATATCCAGGGCAATATCCACTACCGTCTGATTGAAATCACCGCCGGCGCCACCGTCAGCGGCCAGTTGATCCACCAGCAGCCGGCCGAATAATCCTTCCGAGGCGAAGTCCATGAGCGAACCGACCTACCAGACCGTTGCCGCCCCGCTGAGCCTGACCGCTTCGGCCGCGGCCAAGGTCGCCAGCCTGATCGCCGAGGAGGCCAATCCGGAACTCAAGCTGCGCGTGTACATCAGCGGCGGCGGCTGTTCCGGGTTCCAGTACGGATTCAGTTTCGACGAACAGGCCGAAGCCGATGATCTGGCGGTGCAACGCGACGGCGTCACCCTGATCGTGGATCCGCTCAGCCTGCAGTACCTGATGGGTGCCGAAGTGGATTACCGCGAAAGCCTGCAGGGTTCGCAGTTCGTCATCCGCAATCCCAACGCCAAGACCACCTGCGGTTGCGGCAGCAGTTTTTCGGCCTGATGCACGACACGCCCGATTTCGCTTTCCGCCATACCGGTCTCGACCGTGCCGAACCGATGCGCACGCATCCGGCCGAACTCGATGCCGCCTGGCAGGACGCGCAACTGCTGGTCTTGAATGAAAAAGGCGAGGCCTGTTGTTACAGTGCGTCGGAAATCTATTATCCGGCGACCCGGGTGTCGCTGCGCCGGCCGGAATCGGCCACGCTGCTCGGCTTCGACGAGGCCCAGGCCTATTTCGCCCTGCCGCAGGATGCCGTCGCGCATGCGCCGTATGAAGTCACCGGCATCCGTGCCGCCGCCTTACAATGGCCGGCGCGGGATGCCGCCATTTTCGCCCAGGCCAAGGCCATTTTGCATTGGCACACCCAATCGAAATTCTGCGGCCGCTGCGGCGGCCTGCTGGATCTGAAAACCGCCGGCTACAGCGCGGTCTGCGGCGGCTGCGGTCTGGCCAGTTATCCGCAGACGCATCCGGCCACCATCATGTGCGTCAGCGACGGCGAACATCTGTTGCTCGGCCGGCAGGCGGCATGGCCGGAAAAGCGCTGGTCCCTCCTGGCCGGTTTCGTCGAGCCCGGCGAAACCCCGGAGCAGACCGTGGTGCGCGAGGTCCGCGAAGAATCCGGCGTGCGCGTCGAGCGCGTGCGCTATGTCGCTTCGCAGCCCTGGCCGATGCCGATGGCCTTGATGGTCGGATTCGACGCCTATGCCCCGATGCAGGCGATCCAGATCAGCGATGAGTTGCAGGCCGCGCGTTGGTTCAGCCGGGATCAACTCAAGGCCATGGTGGCGGCCGATGAACTGACCTTGCCCGACCCGCTGTCGATATCGCGTTATCTGATCATGCGCTGGTTGCATGCCGATTCCGGCACCGCCGAATTTTGGCATACTAAGGTCTGACAAGGGGGCGCACATGACCTGGACCGTAATGGCGGTAGTGGCGGCATTGTTGATCGGCCATGTCCTGCCGCAGGTCAGCCGTTGGCGGGATTTCACCTGGTTCGAGCGTTGGCTGGACATCGTGCGCCGTGCCGGGTCCGGTGAAACGCCCTGGCATCAGTACGGCGGCGTATTCCTGTGCGTCGGCCTGCCGGCCGTGGTATTGGCTTTGTTGGTCGGTTGGCTGGAGGGGGTGTTCGCGTTTCTGGTGGCGCTCGCCGCCATGCTGTACACCTGGGGTCCGCGCGATCTCGATCTCGATGTCAACGCCATCATCGCCGCCGAGGGTCTCGATGCCAAAGAGCGTGCGGCCGGGGCCTTGTATGAAGAAGGCCAGACGGTATCGCTGGAAGGTCCGGTGGCGGTGGCGGCGGTGTTTGAAAACGCATTGACGCGCTGGTTCGCGGTCCTGTTCTGGTTCCTGCTGCTCGGTCCGGGCGGTGCGCTGGCCTACCGTCTGCTGTATCTGCTGGTG
>JBMSNF010000193.1:0-3317 GCA_049421545.1 Arenimonas sp. | reverse complement strand
CTTCGGCGCTGAGCGGCGGCAGATTGACGCAGCCGGCCACGGCACCGGTCTTCAGGAATTCGATCATCTGCCGGGCCAGAATGGTGCTGACCGCCTGCTGGGCTTCCGAGGTGGATGCGCCCAGATGCGGGGTCAGGATCAGTTTCGGATGCGCGCGCAGCGCCGAATCCTTCTGCAAGGGCTCGGTCACGAAGGTGTCGAGTGCCGCCCCGGCCAGATGGCCCTCGTCCAGCACTTTGATCAGCGCTTCTTCATCCACCAGACCGCCGCGGGCGGCATTGATCAGGTAGGCGCCTTTGCGCATCTTGCGCATCTGCACTTCGCCGATGATATTGGTGGTTTCCTTGGTACGCGGAATGTGCAGGGTGATGATGTCGGCCCATGCCAGCAATTCATCCAGGGTTTTCATCGGCACGCTCATGCGGCCGGAGGCGGAAGCCGGAAGGAACGGATCATGGGCGGCCACTTCCATACCGATGCCGGCGGCTTTGCGGGCCACCGTCGCGCCGATACGGCCCAGACCGATGACGCCCAGGCGCTTGCCCTCGAGTTCGAATCCGGTCAAGCCGTTTTTCGGCCATTCCCCGGCTTTCATGCCGGCATCGGCTCTCGGTACATGCCGCGCCATCGAAAACAGCAGCGAAACCGCGTGCTCGGCTGCGGCCAGGGTATTGCCGTCCGGGGCGTTCATGACCGCAATGCCACGGGCGGTGGCGGCATCGACATCGATGGTATCGACACCGGCACCGGCACGGCCGATGACTTTCAGATGGGCGGCCTTTTCCAGGGATTCGGCCGAAATCAGGGTCGCCGAGCGCACCATGATGCCGTCGAAGTCTTTCAGTTTCTCGGCAAGAACGGCCGGATCTTTGATGGGATCGCTGGTTTCAACGGTGAAACCGGCTTCTTTGAACAGGGTCAAGCCATCGGCGTGGATGCCGTCACAAGCGAGGATTTTCATGGGAGCTCCAAGGGGGTAGATTCAAGGCGGAAAATTGCGCGCCAGAACCCCATGCGTGGAGTCGGAAAAAGAATAACGATGTATACGGGCTACGGCGGTTGCCTGAAGCAACCACAGAGGCCAGGAGACGGGGCGTCATACGCATGGGAGTCCTGTACCAATTCAGCTCTAGACTAGCAGACCGGTGTCTGCTCTGGCAAGCCCGCACATGACCTTAGTCCTATCGCGGACTGACGGGAAAAAGCGTATGCTCGGAATGCATTTTTTACCCATTCCACCCCAAATAGCGGAGTTTTCGTGAACAAGTCCTTGAAACTGCTGTCATTGAGTGTTGCGGTTGCGCTCAGCCTGTCTGCCTGCAAAAAAGAACAGCCCGCAGCTGACGCTGAAAAATTCAGCATAGACATCACCAAGTTGCCGCCTCTGCCGGCCTTCGCCGTAGCAGACCTCGACACCAGCAGCTCGGCTTGTACCGACCTCAACCAGTTCGTCAACGGCAAATGGCTTGCCGCCAACCCGGTTCCGGGCGACCGCACCACCTGGGGCAGCTTCGAAATGCTCGGCGAACGCTCACTGGCTACCCAACGCCAGATTGTGGAAGCAGCGGCCGCCCTCAAAGCAGCAGACGGCACCAAGAAGCTGATCGGCGATCTTTGGGCAACCGGCATGGACGAAGCGGCCATCGAAGCCGCGGGCATCACCCCTATCAAGCCGTTCCTCGATGAAATCGACATGCTGAAATCACCGGCCGACCTGCCGGGCTACCTGCGCAAATCCGCCTCCGAAGGCCGCATGGCACTGTTCGGCATCGGCGGCGAATCCGATTTCAAGGACTCCAGCAAAGTCATCGCCTATGCCACCCCGGGTGGTCTGGGCCTGCCGGACAAAACCTACTACGAAGGAGACACCCACAAGGCCGAACGCGAAGCCTATCAGGCCCACATCGCTGCGACGCTGAAGCTGGCCGGTGCCGACGAAGCGACCGCTGCCAAACAAGCCGCTGCCGTGCTCGCCATTGAAACCGCGTTGGCCAAGGTCAGTTATTCCAGCGAAGAGCTGTCCCGTGACGTTTCGAAGTACTACAACCCGGTATCGATCGCGGATGCCAACAAGATTACACCCGCTTTTGAATGGGCCTCCTATTTCCAGGCCAACACCATCACCGCACCTGAGCAGTTCTCGCTTTCCAATCCGAATTTCTTCAAGACCCTGGACGGCATGTTCGCCTCCGTTCCGATGGACGATTGGAAGGCCTATCTGCGCTTCCACACCGTGGACGGACTGGCCCCCTACCTGAGCAAGGCCTTCGCGGACCAGAACTTCGCCTTTTACGGCAAGACGCTGCGTGGCCAGCAGGAGCAGAAAGAACGCTGGAAGCGCGTGCTCGATACCGTGAACGGAACAGCCGGTGAAGCGCTCGGCCAGCTTTACGTCGACGTGGCTTTTCCCGCCGAAAGCAAGGCTGAAATGGAGAAGCTGGTGGCCAACCTTTCCGCCGCGCTCAAAACACGCCTTGAAAATCTTGCCTGGATGAGCCCGGAAACACGTACCAAGGCCTTGGAAAAATGGTCGAGCTTCACGCCGAAAATCGGCTACCCGGACAAATGGCGCAGCTGGGATGGCTTGGCCACCTCGCGTGACAGCTATGTCGGCAATATCGTGGCCGCCTCGAAATTCAACCATGCCTACCAAATGGCCAAAATCGGTAAGCCTAAAGACCGCACCGAATGGGGCATGAGTCCGCAGACGGTCAATGCTTACTACAACCCGCTCATGAATGAAATCGTTTTCCCGGCCGCCATCCTGCAGCCGCCCTTCTTTGACGCCAAAGCCGATCCGGCACTCAACTACGGCGGCATCGGCGCGGTCATCGGCCATGAAATGCTGCACGGCTATGACGACCAAGGCTCCCGCTTCGACGCCAAGGGCAGTTTCGCCAACTGGTGGCAGCCAAGCGACGCGGAAGGTTTCAAAGTCAAGACCGCCCAGCTGGTGGAGCAGTTCAACGGCTATGAGGCGTTGCCCGGGAAGAAAGTCAACGGCAACCTCACGCTCGGCGAGAATATCGCCGACCTCGGCGGCCTGACCGTGGCTCTGGATGCACTTCGCATCGCGCAGGCAAACAACAAAATCGAGGCCATCGATGGCTACACCCAGGAACAACGCTTCTTCATGAACTGGGCGACGGTCTGGCGCCGCAATTACACCGACAAGGAAATGACGGTTCGCCTGGTCACCGATTCGCACGCACCGGCCAAGTTCCGCGCCATAGGCACGCCTTCGAACATGGAAGCCTTCGCACCCGCTTTCCAGTGCAAGACCGGCGATGCCATGGTCCGCAGCGGCGGCGATCGCA
>JBMSNF010000192.1:0-3323 GCA_049421545.1 Arenimonas sp. | reverse complement strand
CCCGCAACGACCAAAATGACCGCAAGTGCGGCAGCGGCAAGGATCTGAACGGTGGCCGATGCCGTCGCCTTGGTCGCCTCGACTTTCAAATGCATGCCGAGATTGTTGCGTGCGAGGCCGGCATAGCGTCTGTGCTCGGCGTCCTGCATCCCGTAGATCTTCACTTCGTGTTGCGCCGACAGTGCCTCTTCGGCGGCCTGCGCCATCTTGCCGACGCCGTCCTGGATGCCGCGGTTGATCCGCCGGTAGCGTTTGCCGACCTTGGAAGAAATGAAGCCGATGACCGGAGCGATGACCAGAACGGCGAGCGTGACCTTGACGCTCTGCATGAGCATGACGCCGATCATGACCAGAATGGTCAGCGTGTCGGTCACGGAAATTTTGATGGCTTCGCTGGTGGCCTGCGACACCTGGTCGGTATCGTAATTCAAACGGCTGACCAGTGCCGGAATGGGCTCCTGATCGAAACGGGAACTCGGCATGCGCAGGAATTTATCGAGCACCTGCTGGCGCAGATCGAGAACGACGCTCCGGCCGGTCCGGGCCATGCCGTAATCGGTGACGAAGGTTGCGATGCCGCGCACCACGAACAATCCGAGAATGGACAGCGGAAGTACCCAGCGCACCTCCGGATTCTTGGCAACGAACGTCTGGTCGACCATGGGTTTCATCAGGGCCGTGAACGCACCGGCGGCCAAGGCCTCCACGATCATGCCCACAAAAGCGAGTATCAGAAAAAGCCGGTATTTGCCGGTATAGCCGAGCAAGCGGCTGTATACGGCCCAGACGCTTGGAGTTTTATCAGGGCTCACCCTGTTTCTCCGGAGCCGTGGCGATGGACAGTTTGCTGAAGCCGAGCTGGCCGATGGCATCCATGGCGGTGATGACGGACTGGTGCGTTGCCTTGGCATCGGCCTGGATCACGATGGTACGTTCGGTATCATTGCCGGCCTGTTGCCGGATGGCATCCTTCAGACTGGCCAGGTCGCTGCGGACAAGGGCGCTGTCGCCCACGTAATAATTCCCTGCCCGGTCGACGAGCACCACCAGGGGTTGGCGCTGCGCCTCCACTTGGCTCGCGGCACTGCTGGGCAGGGTTATTTTCAATGCCGAACGATTGTTGAAACTGGTGGTGACCACGAAAAAAATGATCAGGGTGAATACGACATCGATCAACGCGGTCAGGTTGATTTCGACATCGTCATCGCCGGTGGCGTTGTCCAGTCGCATCGGGTTCAGTCCGCCTGCCGTGCTTCAAGGACATCCAGAAGATTGATCGCCACTTTTTCCATCTCGATCACATAGCCGGTCACGCGGCCACGGAAATAACGGTGCAAGAGTAGCGCCGGAATGGCCAAACACAGACCGGCTGCCGTCGATATCAGGGCCTGTCCGATGCCGCCGGCAAGCTGGTTGGCATCCCCGACGCCGGTGGTCAGAATGGTCAGGAACATCTGGATCATGCCGATGACCGTACCCAGCAGACCGAGCAAGGGCGCAACCGAGGCGATGGTGCCCAAGGTCGGCAGAAACCGGTTCAGGTCATGGGTGATATGCCGGCCGACGTCCTCGATGCGCTCCTTGATGACTTCGCGCGGCTTGTGGCGCACCAACAGGGCCGCAGCCAACAGCTCGCCCATGGGCGAATCCTGCCGCAAGCGCTGGATTTCACTGATTTCGAGAGTCTTTCCGCGCGACCAATGGTCAATTTCCTGGGCGATGCCGTGGGGGATGACTTCGGAACGGCGGAGGGTCCAGAACCGTTCCAACGCGATGGCGGTCGCCATCACCGTCAAGATCAACAAGGGCAGCATGACCCAGCCGCCCGCCATCAGTAATTCCAGCATAATCCTTCAACCTGCGAATGCACTCTGCAATAGCATACCCGAGAAGCCATGAATTGCGAGAAATTGCCGGTTTAATAACCATTTACGGGTGGTTCCCGGTCAGCACGGAGCCAGTAGCGACGGTCATCGCGACGGGCCCGGCGCGACCAAAACCAGCCGTCGGGCGTACCCTTCAGTTCCGCCCACCCGGTATCCACCGTATTGACGGCAAGCGCGCCGGCATGCCGGTAGCGCTCCAGTACCTCGGGCCTTGGGTGGCGGAAACGGTTCTGGAATCCGCTCGAGATCAAAGCGATGCGCGGCCTGACGGCGGCGATGAACGCCTCCGATGAAGATCCGGCACTGCCATGATGCGGCACCAGCAACACCTCCGAGCGTAACCAATCGCCGTAATGGGCAACCATCTGCGCCTCGGCCTCGGCGCTGATATCGCCGGTAAGAAGCAGGCTCCTTCCCGAGCCGCGGACCAGCAGAACGCAGGACCGGTCATTATCCGTCGAACCATTGCGGGAGATCGGCCAGAGGTAGGTGAAAGTCACGCCATCCCACTGCCAATGCTGACCGGCCAGACATTCATGGTGTGGAACGCCTGCCGGGAGTGCATTCCAGGAGGTCTCGATGCGTCCGATCGGTATGCCCTTGCGGATAGCGTCGAGCCCGCCGGCATGATCGTTATCGCCATGGCTGATGACCACTTTGTCGAGTTTCGGGATATCCAGTGCGCGCAAGGCCGGCAGAACCGTGGTCTGCCCCCTGCTGAACCCGCCCGGCACGCCCGCTCCGGTGTCATACAAAAGCGTGTGATGCCGTGTCCGAACCAAGACCGCCGTACCCTGACCGACATCCATCATGGCCACGCGCAACTGTTCCTCCGGAATGGGATCCATTTTCGGAAACAGCATCGGCAGGAGCAGCAGCACGCCCAATCGGGCCGCGGGAATCTGGCGTGGCATCAGGAGCAGACAGGCGCCTGCGAGGCCGATGGCCACCGCAACCGGACCGGATTCCGGAATCAGGCGGCTGGACCAGGAAACGTCCTGGAACCACTCCAGCGCCAGCCACAGACACTGCATCAGCATGGCGGCCGAGTTCCAGAATGCCCCGGCGATGGCGGGTAATCCTGAGAAAACACATCCCAACAAGGCCAATGGAACCACAACCAGACTGATCCAAGGAATCGCCAGCAGATTGACCGCCGGTCCAATCAGCGTGGATTGACCGAAAAACCCGACGGTCAGCGGCAACAAACCGAACGATGCCACCCATTGCGCGCGCAGGAATGGCCGCAAAATACCCTGCCCGTCCTGGCGCGGCATGAATGCTATCAGCAGAAGTACGCCGCCGAAACTCAGCCAGAATCCGGGGGTAAGAATACTGATTGGATCCCACAGCAGCATGACCGCCATACTCAGCGCCACGGCGTGGATCACCGAACAGTGCCGCCCGAGCAACCGGCATGCCATGAACGCGGCGATC
>JBMSNF010000191.1:0-3324 GCA_049421545.1 Arenimonas sp. | reverse complement strand
ACGGAAATGACGGTTCGCCTAGTCACCGATTCGCACGCACCGGCCAAGTTCCGCGCCATAGGCACACCTTCGAACATGGAAGCCTTCGCAGCGGCTTTCCAGTGCAAGACCGGCGATGCCATGGTGCGCAGCGGCGACGAGCGTATCGCGATCTGGTAAATTCACGCGCGGCAACCCCAAAAGCCCCCGCATCCGGGGGCTTTTTCTTTGCGTCGCGATAGCAGAGCCAGTACAATGCGGCGATGCTGAACATCATGCCCGGTCAACGCTGGATTTCAACCGCCGAACCCGAACTGGGACTGGGTACGATTCTCAGGGCAGACGCCCGGCAATCCGACATCATCTTCACCGGCTGCGGCGAACTCAAGCATTTCACCCATGCCTCCTCGCCTTTGCTGCGGGTTCGCTTCGATATCGGCGACAGCATCCGGATGGACGGGGATGTGCGAACCGTCGATGCGGTTACCGAAGACGGGAATGGCACGCTGAACTACCGCTGTGCTGGCGAATCGCTGCATGAAGGCAGCATCGATCCCGAGCAACCCCATCTGCCGGCGTCATTGCGGCTGCTGGTTGCCCAATATGATGCCGCCCATCTGTTCGAACTGAGACGGAACGCCCTGCAGGCCGATGCTTTGGATCAGGACGGCTTCGAACTGTTCGCCATGTCCCTGCTCGGCCACTTCGGCTGCCGGTTTACGCCCGTGTCGGAGCATGTCTTTCTGCTGGATGCCGGGGATTCGGAACTGGATCCGGGATTCGATAACCGCACACCATGCTGTTTTGGCATAAGCGATGACGGCAACGACAGACATCCGATCCATGGCGGCCACCCGCTGATGAAGACGGCACTCGAACGCTTCCTGGAAAGCCGGGCCGGCAGCGCCGGCTTTCTGATCGACGACACCCTGCCGGCGCGCAGCGCCGTCCTGGAAACCGTGTTCCGCGCCGATGATGGCACCGTATCCCTGCTGTCGCTTGATGTCCTTGGAAACCATCTGTCCGCCTACTCGCCCAACGAGCAGGCCGTATTCCGCTCGCGCGACAGCCAGATCGACATGAAGCCTTATATGCGCAGCCTCAACCAGATCTACCCGTCACTGCTCGAGGCCAGTCTGGCGGAAGCGCTGCGGACCGATGCCGGAAAACTCGAAGCACTGCGCCTGGTGGTCGGTACCGAATTCGCCCTGTTCGGCAAAAAGGGCCGCTAAACGCCCCAAGGGCCTTTGCGTTTCGGCGTGAACGGCGGCTGGCCACGCCAGTAGCGGATCAAGAGCCAGCCGAACAACATGCCGCCCAGATGCGCGAAGTGGGCAATGCCGCCGGCGGTTCCGGTCACGCCCATCAGCAGCGACAAGGCACCGAAAACGATGACCAGCGTGCGCGCGGACATCGGAATGGGTGGAATCAGCAGCATCACCCGTTCACGCGGAAACAGCATGCCATAGGCCAATAGCAGACCATAAATGCCGCCGGATGCACCGATGGTCGGGCCGGCCGTTTCCGGCATCCAAGCCATGAACGCCAACTGGCAGATGCCGGCGCCGACGATACAAACCAGAAAGAAGGTCAGATAACGACGCCCGCCCCATACTTCCTCCAAACGGGCGCCGAACTGATACAGGGCGATACCGTTGAAGAACAAATGGGCGAATCCGCTCGGATCATGCATGAAGCCGTAGGTCAACAGCTGCCAAGGCTGGAAGCCCATGCTCACGGGCAAGCCATCGCTGCCGGTGCCGACGAAAACATCGCCGAATGGCCACAGCATGAACGGCATCAGCGCATCACCGAGGAACTGCTGCGCCAGATAGACCAGGGCGATGATCCAAAGCAGATTGCGGGTCACTTTCGGTAAATGCATGGCCGTCACTTCATGGGGGATGCATCATGATACCCGATTGGCTCAGTCCGGCGCCCACAGCAAGGCATCCAGATCGAGCCCCTGCTTGGGCATTTTCACCCAGCCCGCCTCGACCTGGACGCCCTCGGCGCGCAAGCGCCGCTCCTGCTCGAGGAACATCGGCGAGCCCACGGGAAATGCGATTTGGCCGGAAGCTCGCAACACCCGGTGCCAGGGCAACCCGGCGTCTTCGGACTCCGAAAGCACGCGTGCGACCAAACGGGCACAACCGGGAAAACCAGCCTTGGCCGCAACGGCGCCATAGGAGCACACCGTACCCGTCGGCAAGGTGCGAATGACCGAACGGATGAGCTCCTGCTTAGATTGCGACACCATAGTTAACCAACAGGCGGACCAAACCGTATGCGATTCCTCCAGCAGCTGGAATGGTCAGAATCCAGGCCCAGATGATGCGTTCAATCACGGATATTTTCAGTGCACGTGGATTCTTGGCGAAACCCACGCCCATGATGGCGGTCGAGATGCTGTGCGTGGTCGATACCGGCATTCCGAAATG
Organism: Arenimonas sp.; assembly: GCA_049421545.1. Lineage (GTDB taxonomy): Bacteria > Pseudomonadota > Gammaproteobacteria > Xanthomonadales > Xanthomonadaceae > Arenimonas. The sequence continues at coordinate 904 of JBMSNF010000191.1, read as the reverse complement.
GGCGGCGACGGTCAGGATGGTTGCGGAGCTGGTTTCGGCGGCAAAACCATTGATCGGATGCAATTTGACCATCTTATGACCAAGCGTCTTGATGATGCGCCAGCCGCCCATGGCGGTACCGGCGGCCATAACCAAAGCGCAGGTAACGACAATCCAGGTATCGATATCCTTTTCGCCGCCGCCCGGGTGCAGGAAAGCCAACCAATCCGGAAGATTGTCCAGTGTTCCGGAGGTCTGCGCACCGAAAATGGCCAGCGCGATAATCCCCATGGTTTTCTGGGCATCATTGGTGCCGTGTGCAAACCCCATGTAGGCGGCGCTGCCAATCTGGGCCTTGCCGAACACCGCGTTGACCCAACGTGGGCGGGAAATCCGTGCCATCCAGCCACCCGCTGAGTTCATCGAGCTTATGACACCCATTAACAGCCCCATCAAAAGCATGCCGAGCAGGAAGCCCGCCATCGGCGAAGTAATCATGGGGATAACCACTTTCCACAACAAGCCGGCGTTTTTGGTCCAGTTCTCGCCCAGATCCGACCAAATCAAAGAATGCCAGTTGTTATTCGAGGCAGCCAGTGCGGCACCGCAAAGCCCGCCAATCAGGGCATGGCTGGACGAAGAAGGCAGGCCACGCCACCAAGTAATCAAGTTCCAGATGATGCCGCCGGTCAGGGCACAAATCAGTACCTGCGAACTGACATTCACCACATCGGTATCAATCAGCCCGGAGGAAATCGTTTTGGCCACGGCGGTTCCGGCCAGTGCACCGATGAGGTTCATCACCGCCGCCAGCATGACCGCTTGGGTCGGGTTCAGCACCTTGGTCGCGACCACCGTAGCGATTGAATTGGCGGTGTCATGGAAGCCGTTGATGTAGTCAAAGGCTATCGCGAGGGCGACGACG
>JBMSNF010000190.1:0-3326 GCA_049421545.1 Arenimonas sp. | reverse complement strand
GCTCTTTGCGGGGGATTCCGGGAAAGTGAGGGGGGGTAGGGCGGTGTTCAGACGTATTGGCTGCCCGGTTCGGCAACCCAGGTGCGCAGACGGGTGCGGTCGTCCTTGCTGATGTCGATGAAGCGGAAGCCGATCAGTACGCTGCCGTTGGCGTCATCGGTGGTGCTCCAGAGTTCGTGCAGGCCGGCCTTGATCGGTGCCAGTGCGCCGTGCGAGAACTGCAATTCGCTCTGGAACAGGGCGTCGGCGCGAACCGCCTGTTCCGAGCTCACCATCATGCCCGACTCGGAAAGGTCAATCACCAAGCCCAGCCGTTGGCCGGTCATGGCATCGATGACCGTAATCGGACTGTCGGCTTTGCGTCGTGGCAGACGGCGGGATTCTTCAGACATCGGTCTAGTTCTGTCCGCCGGGCAGGAAATTGCGCAGGGACGTGATCATGTTTTCAAAAGCGCGCTCGAAGATGCCCTGTTTGTTTTCCTGTTGGATCCAGATGCGTCCTTCGGAAATCGCAATCGCCAGCTCTTCCAGAAGCATTTCCGCGGTCTTGTGGCCGCGCTGGTTCACGAACAGGGCGTTGTGGGTGATCCGGCTCAGCCAGGTCAGTTTCGCACGGCTCGGACGGCTCGCGCCGGGTTCCAGGAATTCGAACCAGGTTCCGATCGGGATGTCCTTGAGCTGGTCGACCAGGATTTTCTGCTCTTCATCGAGCTCGAAGGCGTCATGGCCCGGACTGCGCGCGCTTTCGCCGAGACGCGGTTTTTCGGACGGCTCGGGCTCCGGCAATTCGGGATTGCGCTCGATGAGGTTGACCGCGATCTTGGCCGCCTCTTCCTGATGGTAGCCTACCAGGGACAGCGACTGCTGGATCTGCAGTTTGAGCTGTTCGATCAGCTCATTGCTGAGGCTGGTGGTGGCGGGCTCGTTGGCCTTGATGATGGTTTCCGCGATTTGCTTCTGGCCGTGCCAGTCTTCCGATTCGGCGCCGTTGCGCAGTTCGGTCAGCGCCATCACGTCGGCCCATGCTTCATTGAGCATGGCTTTGGTGTAGACCGGAATGTCGTGTTCGGCCATCAGACCGGACATGGTCTGTTCGGCCCGGTCGCGGGCGATGCGTAGTTTTTCCTTGGCCTTGGAAACATCGATCTGGCGGCGTTCGGCGGCCTCGGCTTTCTTGATCAGACTCTGCAGCAGTCGGTTGGTTTCTTCATAGGCCGCCAGCAGCTGGCGGCTGTCTCCATCGAAATCCTTGACCGTATTGCCGACGATGCCGGCCAGACTGCCCTGCAGGCCGTCATCGCCATCGCCGCCCTCCAGCCAGTTGAACCCGGCATCGGCCAGGATGTTGAGCATCTGCCGGGCAGGGTGCACGCGGTCGCTGAAGAACGATTTGTCGCGCATCACCACGCGGATCAAGGGGGTCTGCATCATGCTGATGAGCTGCGCGGTGGGTGAGCCCGGACGGATGCTTTTCATGGCGTCATCCATCAGCAATCCGACCAGATCGATGGCGTCGCTGTCTTCCGGATCGAGGGTCAGCTCGTGTTCCGGCGTCGACTGGTTGCGCAGGCGGGCGATCAGATCGAGTTTGAGGTGCTGGATGCTCGCGCCCATGTCGGGATTGCTGACCGCATTGCGTTGGAACTCGTCAAGGATTCCGCCGATCTGTTCATCCGATGCGGCTACCGTGCCGGCGCCCTCGCCGGCGTCATTTCCGCTCAGATAGGTGTTCGAAAAGGAATTGAGTTTGTTGAGCAACTGCTTGCGCCGTGCCAGCAGGTGCTGCAGCTTGCTGAAGCTTTCTTCCAGGGTTCCCGTCGTTTTCTTCGGCGTGTCGGCGTCCGGGAACAGCTTGTAAATCTTGGCTCCGGCAGGTTCCTTCTCCGGAGTGGCGCCCGGATCATCGGTGCGTGCGGCGCTGGTCCGTTTGTGCCGGAGCTCCGGATTCCGGAACGGCACGTAGGTCAAATTCGGCAGCACGCCCTTTCCGGCCAGAAAGGCGTTGCAGGCATGCAGCAATTCGGCGTAATGGCCGAGTACGTGCCGGTCGAAAAGCTGGTAAATCTGGCGCGTGTCTTCGGGGGCGAGTCCCAGGCAGGCCAAGGCGCTGCGGAAGCTCTCGCACAGGCGTTTCGGCCCGAACGGCACCTGCTCGTAACTGAAGGCCGGACCGGCGGCCAGCACGCCCAGCCGCTGCGCCAGCAGAAACAGCTCGAAACTGTTCTGAGATTCGCAACGGCCCACCATGTTGACCTGCATCTGGTCGAGGTCGAAATCATCGACATCAAGCAGACGCAGTTCGGCGGTAAATGCCGTTGCCGCATCCGTTCCTGCCTTACGGTTTGACGCTTGCCGGATTCCGGACAGCTGCTGTTCAAGGCTGGCCAGGAATTGCGGAATGAAATCATGGCGCGTGCGTTTCAGGTTGCGCAGGCTGCCGAAATGTTCGGTCTGTTGCTCGCCACGGACGTGTTCCGCGGTCTTGAACAGCAGGTCCTCGAATTCATTCAGGGCCAACTGCAGCTGGCGTTCGAAAAAATCGGAACCCAAGGCAAGCAGGCCGTCGCAGAGGGCAAGAACGCGTGGTGGCAGGCCTGCCTGATGCAGACCTCCCGACCCGTGGGTGGAACCGTTGCTATCCATGAAAATCCTGTCCGAACTGCGCCTCCATAGCATAACCCAGACCGCCCCCGATTCAAGGGGGCGTCGACGTGTCAGTCCGTGAGGTAATTGAGGCGCAGGAACAGACTGCGACCGGGTGTGGCGTAGCCATCCACCAGCCGGTATTCCCGATCACTCAGATTTTCAAGGCGTCCCTCCAAGCGCCAGCGCGCCGACATCGGCCAGCTTGCGGTCAGGTCGATACGGGAATAGCCGGGCAACTGGGTGCTGAAATCCGGCCGTTTGCCGGTGCCGCTGACTTCCATGCCGAGTTCCGTGCCGCTTTCAAAACGGTAGCGCACATCCACCAAGCCTTTAATCTTGGGACGGCGCAGCAAGGCGTTTCCGGTGCTCTCATTCACGGCCTGCGTCCAGGTGCCCTGGGTGCGCCACAGCCAAGAACCGATGGATCCTGACAGTTCCGCCTCGGCACCCTCGATGCGGGCTTTCTGGATATTGATGGCCTGGTTGTCGACACCTTCGAAGGCGATCAGGTCGTCGACACGGCTGCGGTAAGCCGAAAATTCACCGCACAGCGCACTGCCGAAAGCGTGGCTGTAGCCCACTTCCAGACTCTGCGAGCGTTCCGGATCCAGATCCGGGTTGCCGGCGAAACTGCCGAAGAAACCGGGGTAGTACAGTTCGTTGAAATTCGGGGCACGGAA
>JBMSNF010000189.1:0-3345 GCA_049421545.1 Arenimonas sp. | reverse complement strand
CAGCATTCTGGGTCGCAACACCTCGCTGGATCTCGAATTGCAGGCCATGGAAACTACGGGCCGCGGTGAAGTGATCTCCAATCCACGCGTGATCACCTCCAACCAGAAAGCGGCGGTTATCCGTCAGGGCGACGAAGTCGGCTATGTGACCACCCAGGCCACCGGCAGCACCACCGTGCCGCAGGCAACCGTGCAGTTCAAGGAATTGCTGTTGGAGTTGAAAGTGACTCCGACCATCACCCAGGACGGCCGCGTGTTCCTCGACCTCGGCGTCAAGAAAGATGAAATCAAGGATTTCCTCTCGACTCCGACCGGTGATGTACCGCAGATCCAGAAGCGTGAAGTCAGCACGGCGGTTCTGGTCGATGACGGCCAGACCGTGGTCATCGGCGGCGTCTATGAGTTCAAGAACCGCGATGACGTCAGCAAGGTGCCTTTCCTGGGCGACATCCCGTTCCTGGGAGCGTTGTTCAAGAAGTCCAGCAAGGACATGGAAAAGGCCGAGCTGCTGATTTTCGTGACCCCGCGCATTCTGAAGCCGGCACCGCGCGTCAACTGACCGCTTGCCACAGCCCAGTCCCGGAAATGGCCGCTTAAGCGGCCATTTTCTTTGAGGGGGGAACCGGATAAATAGGCTTTCGGGTAAAATAGCGCATCCCCGAACCTGAGCCGCCCCATGAGCGCATCCCGTACCGAGCTGGCCAACGCCGTCCGATTCCTCGCCATCGATGCCGTGGAAGCGGCCAAGTCCGGACACCCGGGCATGCCGATGGGAATGGCCGATATAGCGGAAGTGCTCTGGAACGGTTATTACCGTCATAATCCGGCGAACCCGAAATGGCCCAACCGCGACCGCTTCGTGCTGTCTAACGGCCACGGTTCGATGCTGCATTACGCCCTGCTGCACCTGTCCGGATACGATCTGCCCATCGACGAATTGAAACGCTTCCGCAAGCTGCATTCGCGCACCGCCGGCCATCCGGAAGCCGCGGAAACACCCGGTGTGGAAACCACCACCGGCCCGCTCGGCCAGGGCTTGGCCAATGCCGTCGGATTCGCGCTGGCCGAGAAGGTGCTGGCGCAGCGTTTCAACCGCCCCGGATTCGATGTCATCGACCACACCACCTGGGTGTTCCTCGGCGATGGTTGCCTGATGGAAGGCGTTTCGCACGAAGCCGCTTCCTTGGCCGGTACCTGGGGGCTGGGCAAACTGATCTGTTTCTGGGACGACAACAAAATCTCGATCGACGGCAACACCGACGGTTGGTTCACCGATGACACTCCCGCCCGTTTCGAATCTTACGGCTGGCAGGTCATCCGTCATGTCAACGGCCATGATCCGGTCGAAATCAATCAAGCCATCCGCACGGCGCGCGCTGAAACCGCAAAGCCGACCCTGATCTGCTGCCGGACCGCCATCGGTTTCGGTTCCCCGAACAAGCAGGGCAAGGAAAGCGCGCATGGCGCGCCGCTGGGCAAGGATGAAATCGCGTTGACCCGCGCTGCACTGAACTGGCCGCATGCGCCGTTCGAAATTCCTGCCGATGTTTATGACGGATGGCGGGCACTGGATGCCGGCACCGAGCGTGAAGCTTCGTGGAATGATCTGTTCCGTGCCTATGCCGCCGCGCATCCGGAAGCGGCCGCCGAGCTGAAGCGCCGCCTGTCCGGCGCGCTGCCGGAAAACTTCGACACCGCCGCGGCCGACTATCTCGCCAAGCTGCAGGCCGAAGGTCCGGTGGTGGCGTCGCGCAAAGCCTCGCAGATGGCGATTGAAACCTTCGCGCCGCTGTTGCCGGAACTGATCGGCGGTTCCGCCGATCTGGCGCACTCGAACCTGACCCTGTGGAAAGGCTCGAAGTCGGTGGGCGGCTCCGATGCCGATGCCAACTACGTGTATTACGGCGTCCGCGAATTCGGCATGAGTGCCATCGCCAACGGGCTGGCACTGCACGGCGGTTTCCTGCCCTACGATGCCACCTTCCTGGTGTTCTCCGACTATTCACGCAATGCACTGCGCATGTCGGCATTGATTCCGGCCGATGTCATCCATGTGTTCACGCACGACTCCATCGGTCTCGGCGAAGACGGCCCGACCCATCAGCCGATCGAACACATGGCTTCGCTGCGTTACATTCCGAACAACGATGTCTGGCGTCCCTGCGATGCGGTCGAGTCGGCGGTGTCCTGGGCGGCGGCGATCAAACGCCGTGGCGGTCCGAGCTGCCTCGTGTTCAGCCGGCAGAATCTGGCGCATCAGCCACGCAACCCGCAGCAGGTCGCCGATATCGCGCGTGGCGGCTATGTGCTGTTTGAATCCCGGCCCGGCGTCTGCGATGCCATCCTGATCGGTACCGGTTCGGAAGTGGAGCTGGCCGTGCAGGCTGCGAAGCAATTGGCCGAGCAGGGCATGGCCGTGCGTGTGGTGTCGATGCCGAGCACGACCGTGTTCGACCGTCAGGACGCCGCCTACCGCGAATCGGTGCTGCCATCCGCCTGCAAACGGCGCGTCGCCGTTGAAGCCGGTACGCGCGACTTCTGGTACAAGTACGTGGGTCTGGAAGGCGCCGTCATCGGCATGGATTCCTTCGGTGCTTCGGCGCCGGCCGATCAGCTGTATGCGCATTTCGGCATCACCGTGGATGCGGTGGTTGCCGCTCTTCAAAATTTGAAGTGATTGGCGGATTGCGTTCGCCCGGTTTTTAACCGAGCAGCAGTTTTCCGGCCGCAATCGCCAGTACCACCGCCAGACTTTTGCGAAGGCGGTGCACCGGCCAGCGTTGGATGCCCAGCTGCGTGCCCAGTACCGCACCCAGCGCCACCGCCAGCAGCCAAATCGGCAAGGCTTCCGGAAAGCTCTGGTTGCTGCGCAGCAGCCCCAGAATGGCGGCCAGCGAGTTCAGCCAGACGAAGGCGACCGACAATCCCGAAGCCTCGCGCGTGTGTGCCCAGCCCATGGCCAGAATCAAGGGGGTCAGAAAGATCGCGCCGCCGGTACCGGTGATGCCCGACAGACAGCCAATCAGCCCGCCGGCAACGAGGGCGGCCGGCCAAGACACCGGCTTCGAAGCGAGTGATTCCGCAGTCTGTGCCAATTGTTGGCCACTGCGCCAGGCACCGACGGCGGCGGTCAGCAGCAGGGCGCCAAGCAAAATGCTGTAGGTTTCCTTGGGAACTTGCCATTGCGCCGCAAGGAAAGCCGCCGGTATCGATGCCAGCACAAACGGCAGTACTTTCCGCCAGGGCACCAGACCGGCCCGGTGGAAACGCCAAAGACCGATGCCGCCGACCAGGATGTTCAGTGCCAACGCGGTCGGGCGCATCTGCTCCGGGGCAAAGCCGAAC
>JBMSNF010000188.1:0-3350 GCA_049421545.1 Arenimonas sp. | reverse complement strand
CCTTGCAGGGATTCAGGAATCCCTGCAAGGCAGGATGGATACCTACAGCAAAATCTGGAGCGAACACGCCTGGGGTTTTGTCGATGCGACCAGCCACGAACCGCTGAGCTTCGACAATAACCGCGACTATGCGCAGACCGTGTTGCTGCATCATCAGCATGGTGGCGGCACGGTGTCGTTGGATGCCCTCCGCCGCCTGCGCCTTCAGCCGGAGCTAGCCCAGTACATCCGCAGGCGCATTGCCGGACTTGGCGCCGATTACGACGCCATCCATGTACGGCATACCGATTACGTCACCGATATCGGCCACTTTTTCGGCACGCTTGTCGGCAAGCTGGCCGGTCGGCGGGTCTTGGTCTGCAGTGACAATGTCGAAGTCATCCGCCTGGCGCGCCAGACCTTCAAGCGTGCGCAAATCATGACAGTCAGCGAAGTGCCGGATCTGGGCGGCCACCCGATTCATTTGCATGCGCAGGCATCGGGGATTCCGGCGTTTGATCTGAATCGCGACATGCTTACCGATCTGTTCGCCTTGGCGGCCAGCGCGCATCTGTATGTCAGCCGCGTGGCGGACGGGCCGGGTGGACGCCTGCCGTATCAGCAGCTCTCCGGATTTTCGTTTCTTGCCATGGCATTGAATCGGCGGCGACGGCTGTTGCGTCGCCTGTTGTCGGAAGCCTGAGCCGTTCTCAGGTCAGGTACCAGACTTCCACCGGGCCGATGTGTTTGAAGGTCATGGCGTTGCCGCGGCGGTCGAGCGATTTTCCGACCGGCAACCGGATCCAGCCTTCCGACACGCAGTATTCGGCGACGTTGGTGTATTCCACGCCTTTGAAACGCACGCCGATGCCGCGGTCGAGTGCGGCCTCGTTGAAATACGGGCTGCGGTTGTCGAGCGAGAGGCGGTCGGGCGGGGTATCGGTGGTCATGGCGGTGATTCTGGATGAATGGATGCTGTATTTTACGCCCGCAACACGCGCTTGGGGAAAAGTCGTCGCCGGCCTGCATGCTACACTCCCGCGCATGTCCCGACTCACCTTCTGTTTCCGCCTGCTGCCCTTGGCCATGCTTGCCGCCTGCAGCAGTACGCCACCGCCGAAAGCGGAACCCGCAACCGTGGTGACGGCGCCGAAGCCGGTGCCCTTGCCGAAAATCCGCATCGGCCTTGCCCTCGGTGGCGGTGCCGCCAAGGGCTTCGCCCACATCGGCGTGATCAAGATGCTGGAAGCCAACGGAATCACACCCACGGTGGTGGCCGGTACCAGCGCCGGCAGCGTGGTCGGCGTGCTGTATGCCAGCGGCATGGATCCGTATCGCCTGCAGCAACGCGCGGTGGCGCTCGATGAGTCGCAGATCCGAGACGTCAGTCTGTTTTCCGGTGGCGTGGTCAAAGGCCAGAAGTTGCAGGATTACGTGAATGCCCAGATCGGCGGCAAACCGATCGAACGTCTGCCGAAACCGTTTGCGGCGGTGGCGACCCAATTGGAAACCGGTCAGCGTACCGTGTTCAACCGCGGCAACGCCGGTCAGGCCGTGCGGGCCTCCAGCAGCATTCCCGGCGTGTTCGAGCCGGTCCGGATCGGCGCTAAAACCTATGTCGACGGCGGCGTGGTAAGTCCGGTACCGGTGGATGCCGCGCGCCAGCTCGGCGCCGACGTGGTCATCGCCGTCGATATCTCCAGCAAAGCCAGTGGCAAGACGCCCGAAGGCATGCTCGGCATCGTCAATCAGTCGGTCGCGATCATGGGCCAGAAGCTCGGTGAGCAGGAACTCGCGCGCGCCGAAGTGATCATCCGGCCGCGGGTGGCCGCCATCGGCCCGGCCGAATTCGAACAACGGCATCAGGCCATACTCGAAGGTGAGCGCGCGGCGCAGGCGGCCTTGCCGCAGATCCGCGCCCGCATCGCCGAATGGCAGAAAGCGCAATTGGCGGCGCAGGAGGCCAAGCGCCCGAAGCCCGCGCCGGCACCGGTCTGCGAACCGCAAAGCCGCATGGATAAAATGCTCGGGCGTGAGCCGGTCTGTACGCCCGCGAAATAAACCTCAGCGTTCCGAGTGCCCGGTTTCGAAATAGCCGCGCGCCGGTATCGTGCCCGGCTTGACCAGTTCCGCGAACGCCTGCGCCGCCGGCGACAGCAGCTTGCCTTTGCGCATGACCACGCCGTAACTGCGCGAGGGAAAGTATTCCTTCATGTTGCGCGCCACCAGACGCTCCTGATCCTGGGCGTTGAGGCAGATGCCGGTGACGATGGAAATGCCCAGGCCCATGGCCACGTATTGCTTGATCACTTCCCAGCCGCCCACTTCCAGTGCCACGGTATAAGGCACGCGGTTCTTCTGGAACACCAGATCCACCAGGCGCCAGGTGCTCAGCCGCTTCGGTGGCAGGATCAGGCCGTAAGGCGACAGATCGGCCAGCTTGATGTTGTCTTTTTTGGCCAAGGGATGGTCTTTGGCCATGATCAGCATCGGGTCGAAACTGTAGGCGGGGTTGTAGACCAGATCGCCGGGCACATCCAGTACCGAACCCACGGCCAGATCGCAGCCGTCATTGCGGAGCAGCCCAAGGCCATCCTGGCCCGTCACGTTATGCAGAAATAGCTGCACTTTAGGGTGTTTTTCCCTGAATTTAGACACAATTTCAGGAAGAAGATACAAAATCGTCGAACTCCCAGCGGCAATATGCAGCTCGGCGGTTTCCTGGTTGCCGACTTTTTCATGGAAATCCTTGTCGATCCGGTCCAGTCCCTCCACCAGCGGGCGCGCCAGATCATACAGGGCGGCGCCTTCCTGGGTGAGCGTCCAGCGCCGGCCGAAGCGCTCGAACAGGCGGGTGCCGAATTCACGCTCCAGGGCCTGCAACTGCAGGGTGACCGCAGGCTGGCTCAGAAACAGGGACTCGGCCGCGCGCGAAACCGAGCCCAGACGGGCGGTTTGGCAGAACGCACGCAGCGGTTTGAGGCGGTCGCCCTTGTAATAAAAGCGCGGCGGAGCCTTTTTCTTGGGTGCTTTCGTCATGATTTTCCCCGAAATTTAAGTAACTATAGCATTTGTTAATATTATTTATTGAAATATTTAGTTTGTCAAATATTAACTGCAGGTCTACGGTCTTGGCAAAGGAGCCCCGTATGGCCTCGCCCAAAAACAGCCATCGATGTCCTGCTGGATTCGATGGCCGCTTCCGCCGGCTTAAGGGCATGATTGGCAATATTGTCGGCTTCATTAAGAAGTCGATGACCAAAAAAGAATGCAACCCTGTTATTGGAAAAGGGATGGCTTCGGCCATCCCTTTTTTATTCCGGTTTCCGCGGCAATCCGTCATCCAGATGCAGCCAGGGCTGATGCGTGTC
>JBMSNF010000187.1:0-3372 GCA_049421545.1 Arenimonas sp. | reverse complement strand
TCCTCGATTTCGGTATCGAGCATGCGCAGGAACAGCTTCATCAGGGTGCTGACCTCCTCCTGCGGGCGATTCCAGTTCTCGCTGGAGAAGGCGAACAGGGTCAGACTGCCGATGTCCTGCTCAAGGCAGAATTCAATGGCGATCTGCACGGCTTTGGCGCCGGCACGGTGACCGACGCTGCGGATGCTGCCGCGTTGCTCGGCCCAGCGCCCGTTGCCGTCCATGATGACGGCGATGTGTTGCGGATGTCGTGGCATATCTGAGCGCATGGCCAGAGCTTTCAGACGGCCAACAGCTCGGTTTCCTTCGCTTTGGCGATGTCGTCGATGTCCTTGACCGCCTTGTCGGTGATTTTCTGGACTTCATCCTCGCTGCGGCGGGCCTCGTCCTCGGAAATGGATTTTTCCTTGAGCAGATCCTTCACGCCGGAGATGGCATCACGACGGATGTTGCGGACCGAAATTTTGGCATTTTCGGCTTCGGCGTAGACGTGCTTGATCAGTTCCTTGCGGCGTTCTTCGGTCAGCGGCGGCAGATTGATGCGGATGACCTGGCCCAGGGTATTGGGCGTGAAGCCGAGGTTTGAGGCGAGGATGGCTTTTTCGATGGCGCCGACCATGGCCTTTTCCCAGGGCGTGATGGTAATCGAGCGGGCATCGGCGACGGTCACCGTCGCCACCTGGCTGAGCGGCATATCGGATCCGTAATAATTCACTTTCAGGTTGTCGACAAGCCCGGTGCTGGCGCGGCCGGTCCGCAGCGAGGATAGCTCGTGCTTGAGGGCGTCGACGCTTTTGGCCATGCGTGTCTGCGCATCTTTTTTGATTTCGTTGAGCATGCGGGGCTCCTGTTCCGATGATGAGCCCAATTATAAACCGAGATGAAGCTAAATGCTTAAAATCAATGAAAAAACACTAGTGGTGCGGGGCGTGGTCATGATGATCGTGATGGCAGGATTCACCCAGCTCGATCTGCAGCGTGGCATGGTTGATGCCGAAGCGCTCCTGCAGGGCCTGATTGGCGCCGTCGATGAATCCGTCATGTCCGTCGACGGTGTTACGCACGATATGCGCCGTCAGTGCGATTTCCTCGGCGCCGAGCGACCAGATGTGCACGTGGTGGACGGCGGTTACCCCCGGTAGGCCGCCGAGGAAGGACTCGACCTCGGCCTTTTCCAAGTTTTCGGGGACCGCATCCATGACCTGCATGAAGCTGGCTTTGAGCAGGTGCCAGCTGCCGGCACCGATGACCAGGGCCACCAACAGGGCGGTGAGTGGATCCAGCCAATACCAGTGACGCCACCAGATGCCCAGACCGGCAATCACAGCCGCCAGCGATACCGCGGCATCGGCCAGCAGATGCAGATAAGCGCCGCGCTTGTTCAGGTCGGTTTTCTGGCCGCGCAAGAACAGCGCCGCGGTCCCCAGATTCACCAGGATGCCGAGGCCCGCCACGGCAACGACCAGTCCGCCGGGGACCTCCGGCGGATTCTGGAAGCGTCCGATGGCCTCCCAGAGCAGGGCGCCGCTGAAACCGACCAGAAGCATCGCGTTGAACAAGGGCGACAATTGGGTGGCGCGGCGCCAGCCGAAGGTATGGCGTTCGGTCGGTGCCTGGCTGGCCATCCAGGCCGCGCCCCAGGCCAAGGCCAGACCGGCGGCATCGCCGAGGTTGTGCAGGGCATCCGAAATCAGGGCCAGCGAATTGAAGGCCAGACCGAAGCCGGCCTCGATGGCCGAATACGCCAGATTGATCCACATCGCCCATGCGAACACATGGTGATGGCTGGCATGGCGATGGTCATGGGGACCGTGCGGGTGCGCGTGCATGCGTTCAGCGGGTGACGAGGGTACCGATATCCTCGCCCTGCAGGATGCGCATCAGCGCGCCGGCATTGCCCATGTCGTAGATGCGCAGCGGAATGTCGTTTTCACGGCAGAGCGCGAAGGCGGCGGTATCCATCACCTGCAGATTGCGGTTCAGCACCTCGTCGTAAGTCAGGCGCTGGAAGCGTTTGGCATCCGGATTCTTTTTCGGATCCGAATCGTAGATGCCGTCGACCTTGGTCGCCTTGAGCAGCAGCTCGGCGTTGATTTCGGTCGCGCGCAGCGCGGCCGCGGAGTCGGTGGTGAAGAAGGGATTGCCGGTGCCGGCGGCGAAAATCGCGATGCGGCCCTTTTCAAGATGGCGCACGGCACGGCGGCGGATGTAATCTTCGCAGATCTGGTTGATCTTGATGGCGCTCATGACACGGGCGTTGACTCCGTGTTTTTCGAGGGCATCCTGCATGGCCAGCGCATTGATGACGGTGGCCAGCATGCCCATGTGGTCGCCGGTCACGCGGTCCATGCCGCCTGCCGCCAGACCGGCGCCACGGAAGATGTTGCCGCCGCCGATGACCACGCCGACTTCGGCGCCGGCCTGCTGCACCGCGATGATTTCACGGGCCAGACCGTTGATGATATTGGGGTCGATGCCGTAATCGCCGGCACCCATCAAGGCTTAGACGGACAGCTTAAACAGGATGCGGAGGTATTTGAGTGTGCTCATGGCGGGCTCCGGGGTGGCGTCGGTAGGGTCATTCTAGCGGATTGGCGGCTTCTGTTGCGGAATGGAAGCGGGGTCAGGGTTCGTAAATGACATAGACCTTGCGGGCATATTCGAGCACTTCCCAGGTGCCGCGGTAGCCGGGTTCGATGGTGAAACGGTCGCCGGCACGGACGGTCTGGGTTTCGCCCGCTTCATCGGTCATCACGATCACGCCCTGCAGGATTTCGCAGTATTCGTATTCGGTGTAGTTCACCCGCCAGATGCCCGGTTCGGCTTCCCAGAAGCCGGCATGGAAATTGCCGGCGCCATTGCTGAAGTGATTGCTGAGAATCTGCTTGGGACTTCCTGCAAGCATTTTCTCCGAAGCGACTTCATAAGGCTCGTGCGCGGTGCTTGCATAATCGAGACGGCGAATGTGGGTCATGGTGATTCGGCTTCAATAAAGTGGGGAGTGAAAAAAAGCCACCCGAAGGTGGCTTTCTGATTCAGACGGCCATGGCCTTGGCGACTTCAGCGGCGTAATCTTCCACCACTTTTTCGATGCCTTCGCCGACCACCAGTCGTTGGAAACCGATGACATCGGCGCCGGCGGCTTTGACGGCGGCCTCTACGCTCTGGTCGGTATTCAGCACATACGGCTGTCCATACAGGGTGACTTCATTGATGATTTTGCTGACTTTGCCGGCAATGATCTTTTCAAGGATGTCGGCCGGCTTGTTTTTGTCCTTCTCCGGCATTTTGGCCAGTTCGATTTCCTTTTCCTTGGCGATGAAATCGGCCGGGACATCGGCGGCTTTGTTGTAAGGCTGGTTCATGGCGGCC
>JBMSNF010000186.1:0-3381 GCA_049421545.1 Arenimonas sp. | reverse complement strand
AGTTGGATTACGCCGGTTCCCGGCGGTGTCGGACCGATGACGGTGGCCACGCTCATGCAGAATACGCTGGAAGCCTGCGAATCCATCGACGTTTGAGCTGACGGCAGCGGTCGCAATCGGGTATAATGGATTGCTTCACAAGCTCGGAGCTGTCCATGCTGCGCATTCTCGCTGAAGCCCTCACGTTCGATGACCTATCCCTTGTGCCCGCGCATTCTTCGGTTCTTCCGAAAGACGTCCGCCTGGCCACGCAACTGACCCGCAACATCCGCATCAACCTGCCGATCGTCTCGGCGGCCATGGATACCGTGACCGAAGCCCGTCTGGCCATCGCCATGGCCCAACTCGGCGGCATCGGCATCCTGCACAAGAACATGAGCGCCGCCGAACAGGCCGCGCACGTCGCCATGGTCAAGAATTTCGAGGCCGGCGTCATCCGCGAACCCTTCACCGTCGGCCCCGATACCACCATCGGTGAAGTGCTGAAACTGACCCGCGCCCGCAACATTTCCGGCGTGCCGGTGGTCGAAGGCGGTCAGCTGGTCGGCATCGTCACCAGCCGCGACATGCGCTTCGAGAAGAAACTCGATGATCCGGTCCGCAACATCATGACCAAGAAGGACCGTCTGGTTACCGTATCCGAAGGTGCCGGCGATGACGAAGTGCTGGCCCTGATGCACAAACACCGCATCGAAAAAGTATTGGTGGTCAACGACGGCTTCCAGCTGCGCGGCCTGATCACCGTGAAGGACATCCAGAAAGCCCGGGACAATCCGAATGCCGCCAAAGACGCCAGCGAGCAGTTGCTGGTCGGTGCCGCGGTCGGTGTCGGCGGCGATACCGAAGCCCGTGTCGAAGCCTTGGTGCATGCCGGCGTCGATGTGATCGTGGTCGATACCGCGCACGGCCACTCGCAGGGCGTGCTCGAGCGCGTGGCCTGGGTCAAGAAACATTTCCCGAACGTCGATGTCATCGGCGGCAACATCGTCACCGCCGATGCGGCGCTGGCCCTGATGGATCACGGCGCGGACGCCGTGAAAGTGGGCGTCGGTCCGGGCTCCATCTGCACCACCCGCATCGTGGCCGGCGTCGGCGTGCCGCAGATCACCGCGGTGTCCATGGTGGCTGAAGTTCTCAAAGGCCGTATTCCGCTGATCGCCGATGGCGGCATCCGTTATTCCGGCGACATCGCCAAAGCACTTGCCGCCGGCGCTTCCAGCATCATGATCGGTGGCCTGTTCGCCGGCACCGAAGAAGCACCCGGCGAAGTCGAATTGTTCCAAGGCCGCAGCTACAAGAGCTACCGCGGCATGGGATCGCTCGGCGCGATGGAGCAGGGCAGCAAGGACCGTTATTTCCAGGACGCCTCCGATGCCGACAAGCTGGTGCCGGAAGGCATCGAAGGCCGCGTTCCGTACCGCGGCCATCTCGGCTCGATCGTGCATCAGCTGGCCGGCGGCATCCGCGCGTCCATGGGTTATGTCGGCTGCGCCACCATCGAAGAGATGCGCACCAAACCCAAATTCGTGCGTGTGACCAACGCCGGTACCCGCGAAGCGCACGTGCATGACGTCCAGATCACCAAAGAACCGCCGAATTACCGCGCAGGCTGAAATGACCGATATCCACAGTGACAAGATCCTCATCCTCGATTTCGGCGCGCAGTACACGCAGCTGATCGCCCGACGCATCCGCGAGGCCGGGGTCTACTGCGAAATCTGGGCCTGGGATCATCATCCGGCCGATATCGCCACGTTCAATCCGAAAGGCATTATCCTGTCCGGCGGTCCGGAATCCACCACCGAAACCGGTTCGCCGCGCGCGCCGCAGGAAGTATTCGATTGCAAGGTGCCGGTGCTCGGCATTTGCTATGGCATGCAGACCCTGGCCATGCAATTCGGCGGCATGGTCGAGTCCGGCCATCACCGTGAGTTCGGGGCGGCCGTGGTCAACATCGACCGCGCCTGTGCCCTGCTGGAAGGCCTGAATGACGCCACCGGACAGCCGCCGCGCCTGAACGTGTGGATGAGCCACGGTGATCGCGTCACCCGGGTTCCGGACGGCTTCACCGTGACCGCATCGACCGATACCGTGCCGATTGTCGCCATGGCCGATGAAGCGCGCCGCTATTACGGCGTGCAGTTCCATCCGGAAGTCACCCACACCCAATCCGGCGAGGCCCTGTTGGCCCGTTTCGTGAAGGACATCTGCGGCTGCCGCGCGCTGTGGACCGCGGCCAACATCATCGATGACCAGATCGCCCGTGTCCGCGCCCAGGTCGGTACCGATGAAGTCCTGCTCGGCCTGTCCGGCGGGGTTGATTCCTCGGTAGTTGCGGCGCTATTGCACAAAGCCATCGGCGACAAGCTCACCTGCGTGTTCGTGGATACCGGCCTGCTGCGCTGGCAGGAAGGCGACCAGGTCATGGCCATGTTCGCCGAACACATGGGCGTCAAGGTCATACGGGTCAATGCCGCGGAGCGTTATTTCTCAGCTCTCAAGGGTGTCGACGAGCCCGAGGCCAAACGCAAAATCATCGGCCGTCTGTTCGTCGAAATTTTCGAAGAGGAATCGGCCAAGCTCAGCAATGTGAAGTGGCTGGCGCAGGGCACCATTTATCCGGATGTGATCGAATCGGCCGGCAGCAAGACCGGCAAGGCGCACGTTATCAAGTCGCACCACAACGTTGGCGGTCTACCCGAACACATGAAGCTCGGTTTGGTCGAACCCCTGCGCGAGCTGTTCAAGGACGAGGTCCGCCGCATCGGTGTCGAGCTCGGCCTGCCGCCGCATATGGTCTACCGCCACCCGTTTCCGGGTCCCGGGCTGGGCGTGCGCATCCTCGGCGAAGTGAAAGCCGAATACGCCGAACTGCTGGCCAAGGCCGATGCCATCTTTATCGACGAGCTGCGCAAATCCGGCTGGTACCACAAGACCTCGCAGGCTTTTGCGGTCTTCCTGCCGGTGAAGTCGGTTGGGGTGGTGGGTGATGCCCGTGCCTACGAATGGGTCATCGCCCTGCGCGCGGTGGAAACCGTGGACTTCATGACCGCCCATTGGGCGCACCTGCCATATGAGCTCTTGGGAACGGTTTCAAACCGTATTATCAATGAGTTGAAAGGTGTTTCTCGTGTGGTTTATGACATTTCCGGCAAGCCGCCGGCAACCATTGAATGGGAATAATGGCCGAATTCAACGCCGATGATGCGGCTTGGATGCGGCAAGCCCTGACCCAGGCCGAGGCCGCCGAGGCTTTGGATGAGGTTCCGGTGGGGGCGGTGTTGGTCAAAGAAAGCGGGGAACTGCTGGCGGTCGGTCATAACCGGACGATTTCCCATTCCGACCCCTGCGCCCATGCTGAAATCGAGGCATTGCGTGCCG
>JBMSNF010000185.1:0-3382 GCA_049421545.1 Arenimonas sp. | reverse complement strand
GGGCCCGAGCTCGAGGATTTTCTCCTCCAACCGGCGCGCCGCGACCAGACCGTATTCTTCCGGCGAATAATCGCCGCCGTCGGCGAAGAAGAACGGCGGTTCGATGTGGTGGATGTCCGGAATCGGCAGGCCGCCCTGGGCATGCATGCCTTTCATGCCGCCGAGGCTGGCACCGGCGACCGTCGAGCCGTGATAGCCGTTATAGCGGCCGATTACGATGTTCTTGTTCGGCTGGTCCTGTACCGCCCAGAAATGGCGGACCATGCGCAACACGGTGTCGTTGCCTTCCGAGCCGGAATTGGAATAGAACACATGGTTGAGGTCGGCCGGCGAGATTTCAGCCAGCTTGGCGGCCAGGTGGATGGCCGGTTCGGTGGTGCATTGGAAGAAGGTGTTGTAGTAAGCGAGTTCGTCCATCTGATGGGCGGCCACCTGCCCCATCGATTTGCGGCCGTAGCCGATGTTGACGCACCACAGGCCGGCGAAGGCGTCGAGCAGCTTGTTGCCCTCCTTGTCCCAGACATAGCAACCCTCACCGCGGGTCAGAATGCGGGTGCCTTTCTTGGCCAGTTCGGCATTGTCGTTGAACGGATGGATGTGATGGGCGGCATCAAGCTGCTGCAGGCGATGAAGGGCTTCGGGCATGACAGGTGGTCCGGTTAGACGTTGAGCAGCAGGAACTCGCGTTCCCAGGAGCTGATGACGCGGAAGAAAGTCTCGTATTCCTTGCGCTTGATGCACACATAGGCACGGCAGAAGCGTTCACCCAGAATGGCCGAAAGCGCTTCCGATCGCTCCAGATACTCGAGCGAATCCTGCATCGACTTGGGCAGCTCGAAGCCGGAGGTGTGCGTGTAACCGGTCGAGGGTTCGGTCGGCTGCAGTTTCTGTTCGATGCCGAGCAGGCCGCAGGCGAGCGTGGCGGCGATGGCCAGATACGGATTGACGTCGGATCCGGCGAAACGGGTTTCCACGCGCATGTTCTCGGGGGAGTCGAACGGCACGCGCAGGCCGCAGGTGCGGTTGTCGTAACCCCACTGCACGTTCTTCGGCGACACTTCCCCGTAAATCAGACGGCGGTAGGAGTTCACGTTCGGCGCGAAGAAGGCCATCGCCTCGGGGATGTAACGCTGCAGACCGCCGAGGTAGTTCATGAACAGTTCGCTGTGGCGGGCGCCGCCCTTGCCGATGAATACGTTCTTGCCGGTTTTGGCATCGACCAGACTCTGGTGGATGTGCATCGAACTGCCCGGCTCGTTTTCCATCGGCTTGGCCAGGAAGGTCGCGTAGATGTTGTGGCGCAACGCGGCCTCGCGCATGGTGCGTTTGAACAGGAACACCTGGTCGGCGCGCGACAGCGGATCGGCATGGATGAAGTTGATCTCGAGCTGGGCCGCGCCGGATTCATGGATCAACGTGTCGACGTCGAGCTCCATGGCCTCGCAGTAGTCGTACATCAGATCGAGGATCGGATCGAATTCGTTGACGGCATCGATCGAATAGCTCTGCCGTGCCGTTTCCGGGCGACCGCTGCGTCCGGCCGGCGGCTGCAGCGGGAAATCCGGATCGGTGTTTTTCTGGACGAGGAAGAACTCCAGCTCGGGCGCGATGATCGGTTTCAGGCCGAGTGCATCATAGCGTTCGATGACCCGCCGCAGCACGTTGCGCGGCGCCAGATCGTGCGGCTTGCCTTCCTTGGTGAAGCAGTCGTGGATGATCTGCACGGTCGGGTCGGACGCCCAAGGCACGGTGCGCACGGTGTTCGGATCGGGACGCAGGTACATGTCCGAATCGGACGGGCTGACGATCTGGTCGTATTCGTCGATGTATTCGCCGGTGACCGTGGTGGCGAAAATCCCCTCAGGCAAACGGGTTCCGAAATCATGCGAGAACTTGGCGGCCGGAATGATTTTGCCGCGGGCATTGCCGGTCATGTCCGGCACCAGACACTCGACTTCGGTGATGCGGTTTTCACGCAGCCAGCGCTTGAGATGGCTCTCTTCGCGTTCGCTGGCGGCGGTTTGCTTGGCCGGAGTCGAAACGACCTTGTCTTCCTTGGCCGGCAGGACGCGGCGCTCGGACTTTTTACCTGATTTGGCAGCGCTCTTGCTTGCCGTTTTTTTCGTGGTCTTGCTGGTTTTCTTGCTCATGGTTTCACCGGGTTCCGGCCTGCGGCGCGGGCTTTGCAGGCCGCACCGAAGGCTTTGAATATTTCGAGAGAGAACGGATTTTCCGTGACCTTCCATTCCGGGTGCCATTGCACCGCCAGCAGGAAGGTGTCTTCGGAATCGAGACGGATGGCTTCGATCAGCCCGTCAGGGGCCATGGCCTCGGCAATCAGATTGGCGCCCAACTTATTGATGCCTTGGCCGTGCAGGGAATTCACGTTCACGCGCGTCGCCCCGGCCCAGCGCGCGAGCCAACCGCCCGGCACCAAATCGAGGGCGTGTGCCGGTGCGTACTGCACATCCAAGGGCTGGCTGAGGTCTTCCTTGTGGTTCATCATGCCGGGCACCTCATGCACTTTCTGGTGCAGCGTGCCGCCCATGGCCACATTCACTTCCTGGAAGCCACGGCAGACCGCCAGCACCGGCACCCGTTTGGCGATGGCCTTGGGAATCAGGTTGAGGGTGGTCAGATCCCGGCTGGGATCGTGCAGGTTGCCTTCGTAACTGGGCTCGTTGGAATAATGATGCGGCTCGATATTGCTCGGCGAGCCCGGCAGAAACAGGCCGTCGACATGATCCAGCAGCGCATCCAGGTCCAGACCCGGTGCGACCGAGGGAATCAGCAAGGGCTGGGCGCCGGCGCCGTCGAGAATGGCACGGATGTATTTTTCACCCACGGCCTGGAACGGATGCGGGCCGATCATTCTGCTGTCTGCGGGGATTCCGACGAAAATCATGCACGGGTACTGCGTGGCTCGATAGAGCCTTTACCCTAACCCGACTGTAAAATTTTATCAACAGAAATTTTCAAGGCCGCGTAGACCCTGATGAACCCGTAACAAAGCCCATTGCGCCCGAATTGTTACCGATGAAACGTTTGTTTGAGCGCCCGGAATGCCGTGATTAGGCATCAAAATCGGCGTGAATGATGAATATTTTTTACACTCCGCAAAATCTCTGCTAGTATCAGCGCAACCATTTCGGATATCTGCAATGACCGACCCCACCCTTCACCCCGCCGATGCCAAAGTTCTGGCCGAACACGACAATGCCGAGCTGATTGACCTGATTTTGCCCGACATGAACGGCCTGCTGCGCGGCAAGCGCATCACCCGCGACGCCCTAGAAAAAGTGTTCCAGAACGGTGTCTGCCTGCCGATGTCGCTGATCGGCACCGATGTCACCGGCAATACCGTGGAAGAAACCGGTCTGGG
>JBMSNF010000184.1:0-3401 GCA_049421545.1 Arenimonas sp. | reverse complement strand
GGGTCATGGCAAAGCTGCGCTGGAACGCCACGGGATGCGCCGGTTTTTCCGCAGCAGGCGCTTTACCGTCTTTTCCGGAAGCGCCCAACATGAAGCGTCCCGGGGGAATGACGATCAACTCCGGGCCATAGCGGCCCCGGGCAAGCCGATCCGAAAAAATTTGACCGACCTGCATGCCCTCGGCCCCGTATTTTGCGGCAATCGGTGCGGCCGGCGCGGAATTCTTTTCAGCACAGGCCGCCAATGCCAAAATGATTCCGATGGGAATCAGGCACTTCATCGTTGCGGGCAGGCGTGGACTCATGAAATGTCTGTGCAATCAGGGCAATGGCAAGTTAAGCTACCTTATCCCAAGATGAAAGAAACCGCTATGATCTGGCTGGACAATCCGTCCGATTTAACCCGCTTTTTACAAACCCATGCCGATGCCCGCCTGATTGGCATGGACACCGAGTTCATCCGTGAACGCACCTACTATCCGCAATTGGCTCTGGTCCAGATCGTTGTGGGCGAAGAAATCGCTCTGATCGATGCCGGCAAGCCGGAAGTGGCCGCGTTGCTGAAACCACTGCTGGAAAATCCGGATGTGCTGAAAATCATGCATTCGTGCAGCGAGGACCTGCAGGCGTTCAAGGCCGGTTGCGGCGCGGTGCCGACACCGGTATTCGATACCCAGACCGCCGCCGCCCTGTGCGGGCTCGGCGCCAGCCTGAGCTATCTGAAGCTGGTCGAACAGCTCTGCGGCGTGACATTGGAAAAGGGCGAAACCCGCTCGGACTGGCTGCAACGTCCGTTGACGGAGTCCCAAAAGCATTATGCGGCCGATGATGTCCGTTACATCCTGCCCATGCATGCCCATCTTGCCGAACGGCTTCAACAGTTGCAGCGCCGGGAATGGCTGGATGCCGATTGTGCACGCGCAGCCGCCGCAGCCGCCGATGAACAGCCCGAAGCCAATCCGCATCTTTCCATCCGCAGCAACCAGCCGCTGGATGCCGAGGCGCAGCTGCGTCTGCGGCGGATTCTGCAATGGCGGGATGCACGCGCCATCGAGCGCAACAAACCGAAACGCTGGATCATCGACAATGACGCGGCCTTCGCTTTGGCCCGCAGCCCCCTGAGCTCCGTCGAAGACCTCGATGCGATTTTCGCGCGCTATCCAAAATCACCGAAAAGCGCACGCCAGCATCTGTTCGCCCTGCTGCAGAAACCGTTCGATGACGAGGAACGCCGGGCCCCGCTCGCCCGTGAGCCCGATGCCGCCGCCAAAGCGCGTCTGAAAACCCTGCAACAGGCGGTTCTGGCCAAGGCTCAGGAGTTGGCCGTTCCCGAGGGCCTGCTGTGCTCGCGCAAGCATCTGGAGTATCTGCTGGAAACCGGCGTCTGGCCGGCCGCATTGCAGGGCTGGCGCGAGACTCTTCTGGCCGATGCCTTCAAACCCATTTTGGCTTCGGCTTGAAGCCCGGACCGGGTTGGATTAGCATAGTCGCACGGGTCTGTAGCTCAGCTGGGAGAGCGCGTCGTTCGCAATGACGAGGTCAGGAGTTCGATCCTCCTCAGATCCACCAAACATCGAAAAGCCGCCCTAGGGCGGCTTTTCGCTTTCAGAAACCCGGGGTTTCGATGAGAGGATCCAGATTGGGATCCAGCGCGATACGGTCGTCGAACACGAAGCAGCGGCCCTGATAATGCCTGCCGCCCATTTTCTCGAAATAGCCGAGGATGCCGCCTTCCAACTGGTAGCAGTCGGGATAACCCTCGGCCTGCATGCGCAGCACCGATTTTTCGCAGCGGATGCCGCCGGTACAGAAACTGACCACGGTTTTTCCGGCCAAGTCCGCTTTCCGGGATGCAACCGCTTCCGGCAACTCGGTGAATTTGGCGATCGGAAACGTCAGCGCCCCCTCGAACGAGCCGTAAACGACCTCTTCGGCATTGCGGGTGTCGAGCAGGACCACTTCCCGTCCGGCATCATCGCACCCCCTGTCCAGCCATTGCGCCAGCGTTTCCGGGCTCACGCTGGGAGCGCGGCCTTTCTCCGGCTGCAGGCTAGCGTCACGATAGGTGATGATTTCGCGTTTGCGCTTGACCCGCAGGCGCTTGAACGGCACGAAGCCGCTCCGGCTGAACTTGACCGTAATGCCGTTGAAACGGGAATCGGCCTGCAGCTCGGCAAGGAATCCGCGAATGCCCTCGTCGGCCCCGGCCAGGAAGATATTGATGCCCTCCGGCGAGACCAGCACGGTACCTTTGAGCGTATGACGCTCGCACGAATCATTGACCCGCACGGCCACGGCATCGACATCGGCGATGGCTACGAAGCGGTAGGAGGCGATATTGAGGATGTCCTGCATGCCCCTATTTTAACGCAGCATGGGTGTGCAGGAACCACATGCCCGCACGGACATGATTTAATAGTCAGACACCCTTCATGCTCCGGCGGCAACGATGGCGTCAATAGCAATCCTCTGCCATGAGCTCGACCAGGTCCTCTGGCCACGGCGCGACGGCAATGGCTATAACTGTCCCTATCTGATCGGACAGATGGTTTTCGAACTGATACGGCGTGGCCATGATGTCGAAATCGTCCATGGCATGAAAGCCAAAAATCCGGACCCCGATCTGGCAATACTGCACGTCGATCTGACCCGGGTTCCGGAGGATTACATCGCTTACGCCGCAGGGTTCCGGAGCTGCCTGAATCGGGAGGGCGCCGATATCTCCAAAAACATCATCAGCGGCGCGCTGCTTGCCAAGCGACCCGACTGGAATGGGCCGGTCATCGTCAAATCGAATCTGAATTGCCATGCCGGCGGTGAAACTGCCAAAAATGAACGCCGCAAAGGCAGTGCCCCGGAAGTCCGAGCCTTTCCGGAATACGCGGTATTCAACAGCATCCGCGATGTTCCGGAGGAGCTCAGCAACGATGCTTCACTGGTCATCGACTGTTTCATGCCAGAGCGCGAAGGCGACATGTACGCCATCCGGCACTGGGTGTTCTGCGGTGACCAAGGCCATTGCAACCGCTTCATCAGTCCGGAAATGATCATCAAAGGCGCCAATGTCGTTCGCAAAGAGCCATGTGCCGTTCCGGAAACACTACAAGAAATCCGGAAGTCCTTGGGCTTCGATTACGGAAAATTCGACTTCGTGATGCATGGTGATGACGTGATCCTGCTGGATGCGAATAAAACCCCGGGCAGCCCGCCCTTGCTTTCTGCCGGCGACAAGGCCGGGCTCGGCCGGTTGGTCGACGGTTTGGAAACGATGATATTGCGACCGAACAAGGAATTCCTGCATGGATAGCTCCGAGACCCCCGGCCAATGGCCGCTTGTGGCCCGGCAATGGCTGCAGCTTGGCCCACCGCTTCGTCCAAGCACGCTGGATATTTCCATTGTAA
>JBMSNF010000183.1:0-3401 GCA_049421545.1 Arenimonas sp. | reverse complement strand
AAGAACAGGCCGGCATGGTCGCCGTCGGCTCCCGACTGCTGGATGATCATCCGGTGCAGGGTCAGGGCCTTTTCATCCATGATCAGATCGAGGAAGCCGTTGCCGATCGCGCGCAGGGCCTGCTCCAGGTCGAGACCGGGTGCGGGTTTGAAGCTGCTGGCCGGTAACTGCTGTTCGCAGCAGTCGATGACCGATTGCGTGAACAGGTCTTCCTTGTCGGCGAAGTGGCTGTACAGGGTCAGTTTCGAAACATTCGCCTTTTCGGCGATTTCCATCATGCTGACGCCGGAAAAGCCCTTGGCCGGGAACAGCTCGGCGGCGGCCTGAAGGATGGCTTGACGCTTTTCCGGGTTCTTCGGCCGGCCGAGTTTTTGGGGGTTTCGCAGATTCATCACATTAGTGTACCAATTAGTACAATATAATGATAGTATACCGTTCAGTACAATAATTCGGATGTCCCCATGCACCTCCATTCCTCCCGCCGTTACGGCTTTGCCGCCGCCCTGATATTGACGCTGAGCGCCTGCTCCTCCGGTCCGGAGCCCGACACCCGGCGCCTGGTTCTGGTCACCCAAGCCCAAGCCAGCGGGACGTCCTCGCAGGTTTTTGCCGGGGAGGTCCGCGCCCGAGAGGAAGTGACTCTGGCATTCCGTGTCCCGGGTAAAATCGCCAACCGCTATGTCGATGCCGGTGCCCGGGTGCAGGCCGGCCAGATTCTGGCGCGATTGGATGACAGTGATCTGTCCCTGCAAAGCCAGGCGTCCGAAGCCTCGGTGCAGGCCCTGCGCGCCGACCGTGATCTGGCCGCCGCCGAATTGACGCGCTACCGCGAGCTGGTCGGCAAACAACTGGTGTCGCAATCCCTCTACGACAGCAAGAAAGCCCAGGCGCAGGCCGCACAGTCGCGTTACCAACAGGCGGTCGCGCAATCGCGGGTGAACACCAATCAGGCCGGCTATGCGGTCATCCGGGCGCCATCCAACGGCGTCATCAGCCAACGCTTGGCCGAAGCCGGCCAAGTGCTGTCGGCCGGTCAGCCGGTGTTCGCCTTCGCCGCAGACGGTGCCCGCGATGTGGCCATTACCGTGGCCGAACAGCATCTGCCGAACCTGCGACTCGGGCAGCCGGTGAAAGTGGAGTTATGGACGCAGGAAGGTACCGTTTACGACGGCAAAGTCCGTGAAATCGCCGCAGCCGCCGACGCCTTGACCCGTACCTATGCCGTGCGGGTGGCTTTCGATGATGCCGCCGCCACGACCCAGCTCGGCCAGAGCGCACGCGTGTACATGCAGGAAAGCGGAAACCCCGGGCTGTCGGTGCCCTTGTCGGCCTTGACCGAAAGCAACGGCAAACCCGCGGTGTGGATCGTCAGTCGGGATGGTCGCCTGCAGAAACGGGGCGTCAGCGTGCGTCGTTACGGCGCCCGCAGCGCCGAGATCACGGCAGGACTGGCGCAGAACGAGTGGATTGTCCAAGCCGGCGTGCATCTGTTGCGCGAAGGCGAAAGCGTGCGCGCCGTCGATGCCGACAACCGGCCGGTGCCGATGGCCGCTTCCGGCAAGGCGGAACAATGAGCGTCAACCTTTCCGCATGGGCCATCAAGAACCGCACGCTGGTGCGGTATGCCATGCTGGTGCTGGCGCTGGTGGGCATCTTCAGTTACCAGAAACTCGGCCAGTCGGAAGACCCGCCGTTCACCTTCAAGGTCATGGTGGTGCGCACCTTCTGGCCGGGCGCGACCGCCGCCGAAGTCAGCCAGCAGGTCACCGACCGCATCGAGAAGAAACTGCTGGAAACCGGGCAGTACGAATTCCTGCGCTCCTATTCCAAGCCCGGTGAATCGATGGTGATGTTCATGGCCAAAGACGCCATGACCTCCGATCATGTCCCCGAACTCTGGTATCAGGTGCGCAAGAAAGTCGGCGACATCCGGCATACGCTGCCGCAGGGCGTTCAGGGTCCGTTCTTCAACGACGAATTCGGCGACACCTTCGGCAATATTTATGCGCTCAGCGGCGAAGGCTTCGATTACGCCACCCTCAAGAACTACGCCGAACGCATCGAACTCGAGCTGCACCGCGTCCCGGATGTGGCCAAGGTCGAACTGGTCGGCCTGCAGGATGAAAAGATCTGGATCAATCTGTCCAACACCAAGCTGGCCACGCTCGGCCTGTCCATGTATCAGGTGCAGCAGGCCATCGATGCCCAGAATGCGGTCAACAGCAGCAGCTTCTTCGAAACCGAAACCGACCGCGTGCAGCTGCGCGTGAGCGGTGGATTCCGGTCGATCGACGAAATCCGCAATTTCCCCGTGCGCGCGAACGGGCGTAATTTCAGACTCGGTGAAATCGCCGAAATATCGCGCGGTTTCGCCGATCCGGCCGCACCGAAAATGCGCTTCATGGGCAAAGACGGCATCGGCATCGCGGTGTCCATGCGCAAGGGCGGCGACATCATCGCGCTCGGCGAACAGCTGGAGACGGAATTCCAGCGCCTGCAGAAAACCCTGCCGGCCGGCATCGTCCTCGAGAAGGTTTCCGATCAGCCGGCCGCGGTCAAGCATTCGGTGCGTGAATTCGTGCGCGTTCTGGCCGAGGCCGTCATCATCGTGCTGCTGGTCAGTTTCTTCTCGCTCGGCAAACGCCCGGGACTTGTGGTGGCGCTGTCGATTCCGCTGGTACTGGCGATGACCTTCGCCACCATGTATTACTTCGGCATCGGTCTGCACAAGATTTCGCTGGGAGCGCTGATTCTCGCGCTCGGCCTGCTGGTCGATGACGCCATCATCGCCGTCGAAATGATGGCCATCAAGATGGAGCAGGGTTTCGACCGCCTGTCGGCGGCGTCTTTCGCCTACACCAGCACCGCCTTCCCGATGCTGACCGGTACCCTGATCACCGCGGCCGGTTTCCTGCCGATCGCCACCGCCAATTCCTCGACCGGGGAATACACGCGCTCGATCTTCCAGGTGGTCACCATCGCGTTGTTGCTGAGCTGGATCGTGGCGGTCATCTTCATTCCTTTCCTCGGCTACCGATTGCTGCCGGATGCGCATACCGCAACGACGCCGCCTGTACAGAAACCATCGCGGCTGAAACAGCGTCTGTCATTGCTGCTGCCAAAAGCGGTACAGGGCTGGCTGGCCGATTCCGGTGCCGCGCATCAGGACCCCTACGGCACGCCGTTCTACCGCCAACTCAAACAGTGGGTCGGCTGGTGTCTGCAGCACCGGCGGACGGTGATCCTGGGCACCGTCGCCGCCTTCGTGGCCTCGGTGCTGCTGTTCCGGTTCATTCCGCAGCAGTTCTTCCCCTCGTCCACCCGGCTCGAGCTGATGGTCGATGTGGAGCTGGCCGAGGGCGCCTCACTCAAGGATACCCAGCGCGTTACCGAACGGCTGG
>JBMSNF010000182.1:0-3408 GCA_049421545.1 Arenimonas sp. | reverse complement strand
TCTGCATTTTCCGACTGCACCGCCAGCATCTGCTGCAGCGTGAGATCGGTCTTGAGTTTTTCCTTTTCCAGCACTTCGATGCGCTGACGCAGGCCGTCATTGGTGCTCAATGCCGCGACGGCGCCCTGCCAGAGCGCCTGCGGCCGGGATGCCAGCCACCAGACCGGCGACGCCAACATGCTGGTGCGGTTTCGGATTTCTCTGCTGATGGAAAATCGCGCATCGACCGCCATCAGGCACAAAGCCGCCATGGCGTAAAAAAGAATCGGCAGCCAGGCGCCGAGGCCGCTGCCGATCCGGAGTGAAATGCGCTTATCCGATGCCACGGATCATTCGCGTGTCGAGAATTCGCCGCCGCCGTGCATGTCGATCAGATCCAGGGCCTTGCCGCCGCCGCGGGCGACGCAGGTCAGCGGATCATCGGCGACATGGACATGGAGGCCGGTCTTGTCGGAAATGAGTTTGTCGAGATCGGTCAGCAGTGCGCCGCCGCCGGTCAGCACGATGCCGCGCTCGGTCATGTCGGAGCAGAGTTCCGGCGGCGTCTGTTCCAGCGCCAGCTTGATGGAGCTGACGATGCCCGACAGCGGCTCGCGCAGCGCTTCCAGGACATCGTTCGAATTCAATACGATTTCACGCGGCACGCCTTCGGCCAGGTTGCGGCCGGAAATGCGCATTTCCTTGATGTCCTGCTGCGGGAAGGCACAGCCGATTTCAAGCTTGATTTTTTCCGCGGTCGCATCGCCAATCAATGTGCCGCGGGTGCGGCGCACATGGTTGATGATCGCTTCGTCGAAGCGGTCGCCGCCGATCTTGACCGACTGCGAATAGACGATGCCGTTGAGCGAGATCACCGCGATTTCGGTGGTGCCGCCGCCGATGTCGATGACCATCGAGCCGCGCGCTTCGGCGACCGGAATGCCGGCACCGATGGCGGCCGCCATCGGTTCTTCGATGATGAACACGTCACGGGCGCCGGCTTCAAGCGCCGACTCCTTGATGGCGCGGCGTTCGACCTGCGTCGAACCGCAGGGCACGCAGATCAGCACGCGCGGACTCGGACGCAGGAAACGCGAGGTGTGCACTTTGCGGATGAAGTGCTTCAGCATTTCTTCGGTGTAGGTGAAATCGGCGATGACGCCGTCTTTCATCGGACGCACCACGGTGAGGTTTCCGGGTGTGCGGCCCAGCATCTGTTTGGCATCGGCACCGACGGCGGCGACGGTATGCGAATGGTGGCTGTTGCGACCGGTCCGGATGGCGACCACGGACGGTTCGTTGAGCACGATGCCCTGGCCACGCACGTAAATCAGGGTATTGGCTGTTCCAAGGTCGATGGACAGGTCGTTGGAGAAAAGACCGCGGAGCTTTTTAAACATCGTGGAAAGCCTTATGAAATGGGGATTGGAGCGAGTCAATAGGATACCGTTTCCGGCCAGCGGGGACAAGCGATGCCTGCATCATGTTTCCTTGAAATTCAGACAGATGCCGGCCAATCGGGTAAAATGGCGGACCTTATGGATTTCAGGGATTTACGATGTCTCGCGCGCTGATCTGCGGTTCCCTGGCCTTCGACACCATCATGGTGTTCCAGGACCAGTTCAAGAACCACATCCTGCCCGACAAGGTGCATATCCTCAATGTCTCGTTTTTCGTGCCGCGCATGCGCCGCGAGTTCGGGGGCTGCGCCGGCAATATCGCCTACAACCTGAACCTTCTGGGCGGGAAACCGGTCCCGATGGCGACCGTCGGACAGGATTTCGAGTCCTACCGCGAGCATTTCGAGCACTGCGGCATCCCGCTGACCCATGTCAAGGTGGTGCCCGACCTGTACACCGCCCAGGCCTTCATCACCACCGATCTCGACGACAACCAGATCACCGCCTTCCACCCCGGCGCGATGATGCGTTCGTTCGAGAACCATGTGAAGGACGTGCCCGATGTCGGATTCGGCATTGTCGGACCGGACAGCTACGAGGCCATGCTGCAGAACTGCCGGGAGTTCAGCGAAGCCGGCATTCCGTTCATTTTCGATCCCGGCCAGGCCATGCCCGTGTTCAACGGCGACGAACTGAAGCAGATGATCGAACAGGCGACCTATGTCACCGTGAACGATTACGAATCGCTGCTGATGAGCGACAAGACCGGCCTGAGTACGGCCGAAATCAGCAGCCGCGTGCAGGGCTACATCATCACCCGCGGCGACAAGGGTTCCGAAATCCATACCGCCGCCGGTCTGCTGCAGATCCCCGCCGCCAACGCCATCCGGGTGGTCGATCCGACCGGCTGCGGCGACGCCTACCGCGCCGGCCTGATTTTCGGGCTGATGAAGGGCATGGACATGGCCACCGCCGGCCGCATCGCCTCGCTGATGGGTGCACTCAAAATCGAGCATCTGGGCCCACAGAACCAGCGCTTCAGCTACGCCCAGTTCGCCATGCAGTTCAAACAGCAGTTCGGCTACGCGCTCGACTGATTCCGCCGGTTCCGGCCAAAGAAAAACCCCCGGCATGCCGGGGGTTTTTCATAAGAGAATGAAACTCAAAACTCCTGAGAGAAGCGCAGACCCATCGTTCGTGGTTGGTTTGCGATGGTATAGATCTGGCCATTCGGATAGTCCGGATCGTACCCCGAAGCACCGCAGATGTATTCCGTACAGGCAGTGAACCGGTTGAATTCAGCACGCTGATCGAACAGGTTCTTAACGTAGAAGTTGAGGGTCCAGTTGTTTTTGCGTATTCCTGCTGATAAATCAAAAACCGTATAGGCTGGCAAATCGCCGAGAATATCTCGAACTTCCAAGCGCAGATCGCTTGTGCGCTTGCCTTCATGTACCATGGAGCCTTGGATGAACGGCTCATAGCCCTTCCAGTCGAAGGTGTATCGTGCCGTCAAATTGCCTTTGAATTCGGCAGTTACCGGCAAGCGTGAGCCTTTGGGCGCCTCTGGGGTCGCACAATTCGTTTCCGGCACACCATCGACATTGACATAACCGCAATAATTGGCAGTCAATTTTGCATCATAGATGGCAAAGCCGCCTGAAATTGCTAGATTATAGGTTGCCGCCCAATTCAGATCCACTTCAAGACCGTCAATCTGCGCCTGGTTGGCATTTTTAATTTCAGTCAGTCCGTTGGCACCCAAAATCGCAAACTGGAAGTCTTTCCACTTTTGGCGGAAAACCGCACCGTTAAATGTCATACGGTTGTCCATCCAGGATGTTTTCCAGCCGAGTTCCAAATTGGTCAGATAATCGGAAAGATATGGCGGCAAGGTACCTCTGCGGTTCACGCCACCCGGACGATAACCCTCTGACCATGTACCATAAATCAGTTTTTCGGAATCGAGTTTGTAGGTCAGATTGAACTTGCCGAGCGTACCGCTTTCTTTGGTAGTTTTATCGAACAC
>JBMSNF010000181.1:0-3550 GCA_049421545.1 Arenimonas sp. | reverse complement strand
GGCGGTGGCGGTGTTGCGGGAACCGGAACCGGCGGCGTCGGTACCGCCGCCTGCTTGACCGCTGTGCCGGTACAGCTGGCCAGTGCGAGGGTCAGTACCAGCATCGGAATCTTCTTCATGTCCTGTTTCCTTGTTCGCTCGGCGCACGACTCCAAATTACCACAGTTCATTTGCCATCGTAATGCGTACGGCGTCAACTTAAAGCACTTCCGGATCCAGATCCCGGCAGAGCGGATCGAGTGCGGTGAACCGCACGAGCTGCGCATCCTTGGCCGGCAGTTCCCAGATGATGAAATAACGCGCGGCGGCGATTTTGCCCTGCAGCAAAGCCCGCTGCGGACCGCGGGCTTCGGCCTGCAGGCGTGACGCGGTCAGCGCCTGATCGAGCCACAACCAGGCCACGACCGCATGCCCCATCGCATCCAGCAGAAGATAGGCATTGGCCAGCGCAAGGTCCATGTCGGCACGTGCGGCCGCTCCGGCGGCCTGAATGGCAGGAGCGAAATTCGCCCAGCGCGATTCCAGAATGGCGGCCAGCGGTGCGAGCGCTTCATCGTTGCGGGCGGCGGCTAGCGTGGCTTCCACGCGCGCGGACAGCAGCGCGAATGCACGGCCGCCGTCTGCCAGCAATTTACGGCCGAGCAGATCCATGGCTTGTATGCCGTTGGTGCCTTCGTGGATGGCATTGATGCGGTTTTCACGCCAGAGGCGCTCGACCGGAAAATCGCGCGTATACCCGGCACCGCCGTGCACTTGGATGGCGATGGAATTGGCTTCCAAGGCATAATCCGAAGGCCAGGCTTTCACAATCGGCGTCAGCAGATCGACCAAAGCCTGGGACTCGGCCGCCCCGGGACCACCGGACTTCGCTTCATCCACGAGCCGTGCGGCATAGAGACACAAAGCCAAACCGCCTTCAACATAACTCTTGGCGCGCAGAAGCATGCGGCGGACATCGGCATGCGCGATGATCGGAATCATCGGAGAGGACGCATCGCGTTCACCCACGACCCTGCCCTGGCGGCGCTCCTTGGCGTAGGCCAGGGCCGCCCGGTATCCGGCATAGCCGCCCATGGTGGCGCCGATGCCGACACCGATGCGGGCCTCATTCATCATCACGAACATGCCGCGAAGGCCATCGTGCGGTGCGCCGACCAGCTCGCCGATGCAGGTTTCGCTTTCACCGAAGCCGAGCAGGCAATTGACCTGGCCGTGCGTACCGAGCTTGTGGTTCAATCCGATCAGGGTGACGCCGTTGCGCACACCGGCATTGCCCTCGCCATCGACGTGCCGACGCGGCACGATGAACAGCGAAATGCCCTTGCTGCCCGCAGGGCCGCCGGGAATCTTGGCCAGCACCAGATGCACGATGTTCTCCGAAATCTCATGGTCGCCGCTGCTGATCCACATTTTGTTTCCGCGCAGCGCATAGCGTCCGTCCGGAAGCGGTTCGGCGGTGGTGCGGATATCGGCCAGACTGGAACCGGCCTGGGGTTCCGAAAGGCACATGGTTCCGTACCAGCGGCCCTCGACCATCGGTGGAAGGTAACGGCGCTTCTGGTCCTCGCTGCCGACCTCGCGGATCAGGTTGGCGGCGGCTTTGGTGAGAAAGGCATAACCGTTGGTCGCGACATTGGCGCAGGAAAAGATGCCGCCGATTGTCGCCACCAGCGTATAGGGAAGTCCGAGGCCGCCTTCCTCCGGCGGGGTTCCCATGCCGAAGAATCCGGCATCGCGGTAGGCCGCCAGTGCCTGGGCGATTTCCGGCATCAGCTCGACCCGGCCGTCCTTGAACTGCGGCGGGTTGGCATCGGATTTGGCGGCATGCGGAAGGAATTCCGCTTCGGCCAGGGCCAGTGCCGCATCGAGCATGGCCTGCATGGTATCGGCATCGACGTGCGCGAATTCGGGTATAGCACTCAGGTTTTCGGCCTGCAACCAATCGAACAGAAGAAAATGCAGATCATCGCGCGGTGGCAGCATCGGAGTTCATCCAGTAAGGTCGGAAAAGGGTCTTGGCATTTCGGTACGGGCTTGCACGGTTCAGTCACCCATGTATTTTCGGTGTGCGAAAGCGGACATGATCAATCCGAACCCGGCCAGCAGCGACACCGCGGAGGTGCCGCCATAACTGATCAAAGGCATCGGCACGCCGACCACCGGCAGGAAACCGGCGACCATGCCACCGTTGACCACGATGTAGATGAAGAAGGTCAAGGCCAAGGTGCCGGCCAGCAGGCGCGAATAGGTATCCTTGGACTGCATCGCCATCCACAGGCAGCGCGCGATGACGAAAAAGTACAGGCCCATCACCACCAGTACGCCAAGCCAGCCCCACTCCTCAGAGAACACCGAGAAGGCGAAATCGGTCGTATGCTCCGGCAGGAAGTCGAGCGCCGCCTGGGTGCTTTCGCCCCAGCCCTTGCCGCTGAAACCGCCGGAACCGATCGCGATCTTGGATTGGATGATGTTCCAGCCCGCACCCTGCGGAGCGCTTTCCGGGTTCAGAAACACCATGATGCGGTCTTTCTGGTAGGGCATCAGAAATTGGTAGCCGATGGGGACGGCGACGGCGGCCATGCCGATGGCGGCCAGGATTCGCCGCCACTGCAGCCCGGCCAGAAACAAGGCGAAGCCACCCGATGCGGCGACCAGCATGCCGGTCCCGAAATCGGGCTGCTTCACGATCAGCAAGACCGGCAAGCCGACGATGACGGCACTGACCGCCAGCGTCTTCCAGCTCGGCGGCAATGTTTCACGGTGAAGGTACCAGGCCAGCATCATCGGCACGCTCAGTTTCAGCAGTTCGCCCGGCTGTAGATAGAACACCCCGAGGTCGAGCCAGAGATTGGCGCTGCGGCCGCTGCCGAAAATGAACACCAGCGGCATCAATGACAGCGTGCCGGCATAAATCCAGGGCGTCCACGACCGCAGCGTGGCGGGCGTGGTATTGGCCAGCAGCAGCAAGGCGGCCGAACCGATCAGGAAGCGCGCGCCCTGCGCCAGCACCGCATGCAGTGCATCGTCACCGGCGCTGGACTGGACCAGCAGACTGACCGTCATCAGTGCGGTCAATGCCGCCATCAGCGGGACATCGACACGTGACAGCAGACGTGCGATGAAATCACGGAAACCGGCGAGCAGTTCAATCATTGGCGATCTCCGGAACCGCGGGCTCGGGCTTGGGCAGCAGGTAGGCATCCATCATCTTGCGCGCGATCGGACCGGCCGTACTGGCGCCGTAACCGCCGTGCTCGACCACCACCACCAACGCGATCTTCGGATTGTCCGCCGGCGCATAACCGATGAACAGCGCCTGATGACGAAGATGCAGGGGCAGACTGCGGGGATCCATGCTGACGCTGCCGCGCCGGCTGATTTTCTGCACGGTCCCGGTTTTTCCGGCAATCCGGTACGGCGAACCGAGCGCAATTGCCCAGCCGGTACCCTTGCGGGTATGCATGGTCGCCTCCATGCCTATACGGATGGCCTGCAACTGCGCAGCGCTTGCACCGATGGAGGTCGCCTGCGGTGCCGGCAACGGCTGCCA
>JBMSNF010000180.1:0-3557 GCA_049421545.1 Arenimonas sp. | reverse complement strand
CTTCGCGGAACGTCACACGGCCCTGCGACCAGGTATAACCCTGCGCCTGCGCCAAGGCGGCGCCAAGCGGTTGCGCGTGCTTTTCCTGCAGCACCGCGGCGACCGTCTGCAACGCCTGTTGTTTTTCCTCGCCACGGGCCAGCTGCCAGAAGCCGAGCCGCAACAGCAGCAGCTCGACCAGAATGGCTGCAAGTCCGAGGATGATGCGTAACTTCACACGAATACTCCGGATTTCGCCGATAATGGCCAGAATACGCGAGCCCCGGTGAATACCATGGAAAAACTGCTGATCATCGCCTTTATCCTCCTGATACTCTGGAATCTGGGTGCCGGCCTGTATTACATGATGGTGGACAAAGGCAAAACCGACCGCACCGTCAAATCATTGACCTGGCGCATCGGGCTGTCGGTGCTGCTGATTCTGCTGGTCATTGCCGGCATTCTGACCGGCGTCATCAAACCGCACGGGATTCACGGCTAAGCTTCCGTTTCCCGCTAAAGAAAGGCCGGCTTGCGCCGGCCTTTTGCATTACAGGACGTAGACGAACAGGAACAGAAGCAGCCAGACCACGTCCACGAAGTGCCAGTACCAGGCCACGGCTTCGAAGGCGAAGTGGTGATCCTTGCTGAAATGGCCTTTGGCGCAGCGCAGCCACATCACCGACAACATGATGGTGCCGAGCAGCACGTGCATGCCGTGGAAGCCGGTCAGCATGAAGAAAGTGGAGCCGTAGATGCCCGAACCGAGGGTCAGGTTCAGTTCGTGATAGGCATGGATGTATTCTTCGGCCTGCAGGCCGAGGAAGAACGCGCCCAGCAGCACGGTCGCGCCCAGCCACCACAGCAACGCGGTGCGGGCATTGGCCTTGAGTGCATGATGCGCCATGGTGATGGTGACGCCGGAGGTCAGCAGGATCAGGGTATTGATCAGCGGCAGGCCCCAGGCCGGAATGGTTTCGAAGGCGCCGCCGATTCCGGCCGGGCCGTTGGTCGGCCAGCCGGCCACATAACCCTGCCACAGATAGGCGTTGGTCAGCGCGCCGTCACCATCGCCCGACAGCCACGGCAGCACGAAGGTGCGCGCGTAGAACAGGGCGCCGAAGAAGGCTGCGAAGAACATCACTTCCGAGAAAATGAACCACATCATGCCCATGCGGAAGGAGGTATCGACCTGGGCGTTGTAGCGGCCCTGCAGCGATTCGGAGATGACATCGCCGAACCACCAGCCCAACACCAGCAACACCGACAGCAGACCGGCGAAAAACACGGGCTCGCCCCAGGCGGAACCGTTGAACCAGTTGGCCACGCCGCTCATCATGATGAACAGCGCGATCGAGCCGAGGAACGGCCAGCGGCTGTGGTGCGGTACGAAGTAAACTTCGGCGTCGTGCGAGTGGGTGTTGGCCATAAAAATCCCCGGTACTGAGTTAAGGCGCCGCCAGAGCGGTTCCGGTTGCCGTTCCCGCATTCAATTTCGCGGTGGCGGCATCATTGATGAAAAAAGTATAGGACAGCGTCAGCGTGGTGATTTCCTTCGGAAGATCGGGACTGACGATGAAGCGCACCGGCATGTCGCGGCTTTCGCCGGCTGCCAGCGCCTGTTCGGTAAAGCAGAAACATTCGGTCTTGTTGAAGAATCCGGAAAACTGATTCGGCGCGACCGACGGCGCCGCGTTGCCGACCGTGGCATATGTTGCGGTGCTGCGGGCGGTGTAGGACGTGGAATACAGTTTGCCCGGCACCACCGTCATGCTGGTCCGCACCGGAGCGAACGCCCACGGCAGTTTCGAATTCACGGTGCCGTCGAAATAGACCTGCACCGTGCGTGTTTCATCGATGGCGGTGCCGGCGAGCTTGGGTTCGGCACTGGCGCTGTTGTCGAGCTTGATGCCGAAAACCTTCTCGCAGGCGATGTTGTAGAGGGGAACCATCGCAAATGCGAAGCCGAACGAAGCCACCGCGAGAATGATCATCTTGCGGGTGCCGCGGCGTGTCTGCGTGCTCATGGTCCGGTTCCTTTCAGGCTCAGTGGCTGACGTCGCCGTGGGCCAGATCGCCGTCCTTGATCACCGGCGGCTTTTCGAAGGTGTGGTGCGGCGCCGGCGACGGCACGGTCCACTCCAGACCACGGGCGGATGACCATGCGCGGGCTTCGGCTTTCACGCCGCCGCGGACGGACGACCAGACGATGTAGACGAACAACAACTGGGCCAGACCGAAGCCGAAGCCGCCGATCGAGGACCACATGTTGAAGTCGGCGAAGGCCGGGTTGTAATCGGGAACGCGGCGCTGCATGCCGGCCAGACCCAGGAAGTGCTGCGGGAAGAACAGCAGGTTGACGAAAATGGTCGACAGCCAGAAGTGCCATTTGCCCAGGGTTTCGTTATACATGTAACCGGTCCACTTCGGCAGCCAGTAATAGGCACCGGCCATGATTGCGAAGATGGCGCCGGTGACCAGCACGTAGTGGAAGTGCGCGACCACGAAGTAGGTGTCGTGGTACTGGAAGTCGGCCGGAACGATGGCCAGCATCAGGCCGGAGAAACCGCCGATGGTGAACATGACCACGAAGCCGAGCGCGAACAGCATCGGGGTTTCGAAGCTGATCGATCCGCGCCAGAGCGTGGTGACCCAGTTGAACACCTTCACACCGGTCGGGATGGCAATCAGCATGGTGGCGTACATGAAGTACAACTCGCCACCCAGCGGCATGCCCACGGTAAACATGTGGTGGGCCCACACGATGAACGACAGGAAGGCAATCGACGCGGTGGCGTACACCATCGCCTGATAGCCGAACAGCGGCTTGCGGGCGAAGGTCGGGATGATTTCCGACACGATGCCGAAGGCCGGCAGGATCATGATGTAGACCTCGGGGTGACCGAAGAACCAGAAGATGTGCTGGTACATCACCGGATCACCGCCACCGGCGGGGTTGAAGAAGCTGGTGCCGAAATGACGGTCGGTCAACGTCATGGTGATGGCACCGGCGAGCACCGGCATCACCGCGATCAGCAGGTAGGCGGTGATCAGCCAGGTCCAGCAGAACAGCGGCATCTTCATCAGCGTCAGCCCGGGGGCGCGCATGTTGAGGATGGTGGTTATGATGTTGATCGAACCCATGATCGAGGAAATACCCAGCGTATGGACCGCAAAAATCGTCAGGTCCATGGCCGGGCCGGCCTGGGTCGACAGCGGGGCATACATGGTCCAGCCCACACCGGCGCCACCGCCGGGCATGAACTGGGCGGCGATCAGTAGCAGCGCCGCAGGCGGCAACAGCCAGAAAGAAAGGTTATTCATCCGCGGGAACGCCATGTCCGGAGCACCGATCTGCATCGGTATCAGCCAGTTCGCGAAGCCGACGAAAGCCGGCATGATCGCGCCGAACACCATGATCAGGCCATGGTAGGTGGTCATCGAGTTGAAAAAGTCCGGACGGACAATCTGCAGGCCCGGCTGAAACAGCTCGGAACGGATGATCAGTGCCATGACACCGCCGACCAGGAACATGCAGAAACTGAACCACAGGTACATCGTACCGATGTCCTTGTGGT
>JBMSNF010000179.1:0-3601 GCA_049421545.1 Arenimonas sp. | reverse complement strand
CGCGGCCCTTGCCGATTCCTCGGCTTTGGTGGTGATCTGCTCGCCGGCCTCGGCGCGCTCGCACTGGGTCAATGCCGAAGTGGAAGCGTTCCGGGCCAGCGGCCGCGGCGACCGCATCTTCAGTTTCATCATCGGCGGCGATCCGGCCAGCCGCGAGCCGGGGCAGGCCAGTTTTCCGCAGGCCTTGATTGCGCCGGAAACGCCCGGCGGCCCCGAACGCGAACCGCTGGCCGCCGATGCCCGCAAAGAAGGCGACGGCCGCGCCCGCGCTTTCCTCAAGCTGGTGGCCGGCCTGCTCGGGGTCGGTTTCGATGATCTGGCCCAGCGCGAGGCGCAGCAGCGGCACAAGCGCATGGCCCTGATCACGGCCGCCTCCTTGTTGGGCATGGCCATTGCCGTCGGCTTGGCGGTGACCGCCTACATCGCCCGCAACGACGCCGAACGCCGGCAGGCGCAGGCCGAAGACATCCTCGGCTTCATGCTCGGCGATCTGCGCAAGAACCTGACCAAAGTCGGGCGGCTCGATCTGATGCGCTCGGTGGACGACAAGGCCACCGGTTATTTCGCCACGCTCAATCCGCGCGATCTGAGTGACCGCGCCCTGGAAGAGCAGGCGCGATCGCTCACCGGCATCGGCGAGGTGCGCGTGAACGAGGGCAACCACAAGGAAGCGATGACGGCGTTCAAGGAAGCGCATGCGCGCAGCATGGCCCTGTATCAGCGCGCGCCCGAAAACGGCCAGCGTCTGTTCGATCTGGCGCAGGCCCAGTACTGGATCGGTTTCGTGGCCTGGCAGCAGGGCAATTTCGAAGACACGGCCCTGTGGTTCGGCAAGTACCGCGACAGCGGCATCAAGCTGGCGGCGATGGACCGCAGCAACTTCGCCTGGCAGAAAGAAGCGGCCTATGGCTACCACAACATGGCGGTTTTGGATGAAAGTCTGGGCAAGTATGATCAGGCCGAGAAAGCCATGTTGGCCGAGCGCGAATTGTATGTGGGTTGGCTCAAGCAATTTCCAAAGGATTACGAGCTTCGATTTGAAGCGGCAAATATCGATTCCTGGCTGGGCAGCCTGGCGCTCCGCCGCGGGCGTTTGGAGCAGGCGGAAATTTACTACCAAGCTTATAGCGATGCCAATGCCATGAATATGCGTGAGGATACGGTCAATGTTAAATGGAAACAAAATTATGCCGAATCCTTGCTGTTTCTCTACGCGGTGCAACTCCAGCGTGGCCGTTTGGAGCAAGCAAAGAATTCCGTTTCCGAAGCGATGAAGATTTCCGAGTCATTATTCAGACAGGACCCATCGAATGGCGAATGGATGATGAATCTGGGCGAATGTCGCTTCAAGCACTCGGTATTCTCCCGGAACAATGCCGACAAGGAATTGCGGGAGGCCCGGGCCATCATCGAGAAGGCCTTCAGCCTGAATCCGAAGAATGAGCGGACTGCTGACATGCTGGCGCAGGTGTTTCTTGCGCAAGGCCAACTGACTTTGATTTCGGGAGATACAGCCGGTGCCGCCGCGCGAGCCCAGGAGGCAATAGATGTCATTGAGCCGAAATGGAAACTGCAACCGAATGAAGATCTGCGCCAGCGCAAAGCGCAGATCCATCTCCTGCGGGGAAGCATCGCAAGGCAAGGTGGAAATAAACAACAATCCGAAGTCGAATATCAGGCGGCAGTGAAATTGTTGTCCGAGAATCCGGGCGGCGAACTGCCGTTTACACGACTGAAAGATCTGGTCCAGGCATTGGAACTGCTGGGCCAAAAAGAGCAGGCTGCACCTTACAAGGAGCGCCTCAAGCAGGCCGGGCTTGTTCCATTCATCCCATTTGCCACGTAAGTAGCAAGAGCCCGGCGGAGGCTGTTCCGCTAACCGGGTGATGTTTTGCCCACATCATGGAGAGATAATATGTCCAATTCCCCG
The DNA here is from genome assembly GCA_049421545.1 of Arenimonas sp. Taxonomy (GTDB): domain Bacteria; phylum Pseudomonadota; class Gammaproteobacteria; order Xanthomonadales; family Xanthomonadaceae; genus Arenimonas. The sequence continues at coordinate 1,671 of JBMSNF010000179.1, read as the reverse complement.
AATATCACGCTGGATCTCAGATTAGGTTATACCCCGGATGCCGGATAGACCCATGTGACCGCGACCAATGGTTCGCTCTACAGCTATAAATATGCAGGCGGCGATGATGGTGCCGGCGGTATGCAGGCGAAAGCTGGCAGAGGTAACGACACGGCTAATGTCCAATTGATTGCGGATGGTCGCTATACCATTTTCGGTGTGGTCTTCCAGAATGATTCCAGCAACCAACTCAGCTGGAACGGCAACGGTAACCGCGCCGGAAATATTGTTGATCAGAACACTGCTGTTGAGAATGCCGAATACAGTGTTCTGATTACGGATACAGGCAACGGAAATACCGTTTTTGTCTGTGATCCACCCGTAAAAAACGTTCCGCAATAAATGCTGCGCAATTATGAAAAAGCCCGCATACGCGGGCTTTTTTATTTAACGATTAATCGTCAGAGGGAAAGCCGTCTTCCGGCTTGCGCTTCTTGAACGGCGGCTTCGGACCGGCACGGTTGCCGTCCGGGCGCGGACCGCGCGGGTTGAACGGACGGTCGCCCTGCGGACGCGGGCCACGGGCGTTGAACGGACGATCGCCTTGCGGGCGGTCGCCATACGGTTTCGGACCACGCGGCGCATACGGGCGGTCGCCTTGCGGGCGGTCACCCTGCGGGCGTGGACCCCGGTTATTGAAGGGCTTGGCGGCGCGGTCGCCGTAAGGTTTCGGACCGCGTTCGCCGAACGGCTTGGGGGCACGCGGTGCGCGCGGCGGAGCCACGCGGGAACCGGTATCAACGCCTTCCGGCACGTACCAGGATTTGAATTCGCCGGCCGGCTGGGCGCCTTGGCCGCTGCGCGGTCCTTTGTTGAAACGCGGTTTTTCGGCGCGGTTGCCGAAGTTGTCATCGCGTTCCGGGCGCGGGCCTTTGTTGAAGGGCTTGCCGGCATGCGGGGCGCGGTTGCCGGCATTGTCGTTGCCCAATTTGCCGCCCTTGTTGAACGGCTTTTTGGCGCCGGCACCGGGGCGGCCACGGCCGCCGCGCGGGCGTTCTTCGCGCACATGATCGAAGCGGCGCAGTTCGCGCGCTTCTTCATTGACATGCCCGTTGACGTAAGCGTTCTGGTTGCGGTCGCTGCCGACGCGGATTTCGGTCGGGCGCGATTTGCGCTGGCCGATGACCGGTTGCAGGGTCAGCACCGGCGCGTTGTTGTCGAGTCCGAAATGGGCGCGCAGGTCTTCCACTTTGGTCTGTTCCAGTTCCACGCACTGGCCGCGTTTGAGCAGGCGCGGCAGGGTGATGTCGCCGTATCGCACGCGCTTCAGGCGGCTGACCTGATAGCCCTGCGATTCCCACAGGCGGCGCACTTCGCGGTTGCGGCCTTCGGTGATGACGACCTGGAACCAGGCGTGCGAATCGCTGGAACCGATGCGTTCGATTTTTTCGAATTTGGCCGGGCCGTCATCCAACGCGACGCCGCGGGCGAGGCGGTCGACCACGTTGTCCGGCACTTCGCCGTGGATGCGGCAGACGTATTCGCGTTCGATGTTGCCGGACGGATGCATCAGGGCATTGGCCAGTTCGCCGTCGGTGGTCAGCAGCAGCAGGCCGGTGGTGTTGATGTCGAGGCGGCCGACGGCCACCCAACGTGCGTCGCGCACCGGCGGCAGCCGGTCGAATACGGTTG
>JBMSNF010000178.1:0-3608 GCA_049421545.1 Arenimonas sp. | reverse complement strand
TACACCTCGTATTTCATGCTGCGGGCATCCAGACGCTTCTTGACGCGGGCATCGCCTTCCGGTGCCGCCGTGACGCTGGTTGCGGCGAACAGAAGGCACATGAACAGGAGGACAGACGGGCGCAGGCGGGACATGGGCGATCTCATTCGGAAGGAGTCCCATTCTGGGTTATCCGGGGGCCTTCGTCCAGCCATGCCGCCGTGAAAAGGCCCTCGGAGCGTGTGATAATAGGCCATGAACGATAAAACCACCCATTTCGGCTTCCGCGACGTCCCCGTCGAAGACAAGAAAAAACTGGTCGGCGAAGTGTTCACATCGGTCGCCCAGAAATACGATGTGATGAACGACCTGATGTCCTTGGGCGTGCACCGCTTGTGGAAACGCTATTTCACCGGCACTTCCGGCATCAAGCGCGGCGACCGCGTGCTCGATCTGGCCGGCGGCACCGGCGACATCGCCAAGCTGCTGCTCGAGCGCGTCGGCGATACCGGCGAAATCATCATCGGCGACATCAACCGCGAGATGCTCGGTGTCGGCCGCGACCGGCTGACCGACCTCGGCCTGATCAAAGGGCTGCGCTATGTGCAGCTGAACGCGGAAGCGCTGCCGTTCCCCGACAACAGCTTCGATGCCATCACCATGGCGTTCGGACTGCGCAATGTCACCGACAAGCTGGCGGCGCTGAAATCCATGTACCGCATCCTGAAGCCCGGCGGCAAGGTCATGGTGCTCGAGTTTTCGGAAGTGCAGGCCGAGTGGTTCCGTCCGATTTACGATTTCCATTCCTTCAAAGTGCTGCCGAAGCTCGGCGAGCTGATCGCGGGCGATGCGCACAGCTACCGCTATCTGGCCGAGTCGATCCGCAAGCATCCGAACCAGGCCGGTCTGAAAGCCATGCTGGAACAGGCCGGTTTCGAGCAATGCGCGGTGCGCAATCTTTCCGGTGGCATCGTCGCCATCCACAGCGGTTTCAAGATCTGAGGGGTATGCCCATGTTCCGTTTGCTGATTGCCACGCTGTTGGCGCTGACTCTGACGGCGTGCAAGCCCGCTGCCGAATCCGCCGGACCTGCCGGCAATGTCGTGGACAGCAGCGATGTCCCCGATCCGAATTCCTACGCACAGCCGGAACGCGTGCGCATCGACCATCTGACGCTGGATCTGCGCGCCGACATGGAAGCACGCACGCTTGCCGGCAGCGCCGAACTGTTTCTGAAATGGCAGGACGACAAGGCCCGCGAACTGGTGCTGGATACCCGAGCCTTGGACATCCGCGCCGTGCAGGGTTTCGATGGCAAAACCTGGAAGGCGCTGGCCTACCGTCTCGATGCCGCGGATGCGGTGCTGGGCTCGGCCTTGCGCATCAAGCTTCCGACAGCCCTGCCGCGTGTGCGCATCACCTACAGCACCGTGCCGGAGGCTTCCGGTCTGCAATGGCTGACGCCGGCAATGACCGCCAGCAAACAGCCGTTCATGTTCAGCCAATCGCAGGCCATCCACGCCCGCTCCTGGGTGCCCTTGCAGGATACGCCGGGCGTGCGCTTCACCTACGATGCCCGCATCCGCACCGACGCCTCCCTGATGGCGCTGATGAGCGCCGACAACGATCCGAAAGCGGTGCGGGACGGCGATTACCGCTTCAGCATGCCGCAGAAAATTCCGTCGTATCTGCTGGCCATCGCGGTCGGCGATGTCGTATTCAAACCGATTTCGGCGCGTTCCGGGGTCTGGGCCGAACCCAGCGTGGCCGATGCCGCCGCCGCCGAATTCGCCGATACCGAGAAAATGATCCAGGTCGCGGAGAAACTCTATGGCCCTTATCAATGGGGCCGTTACGACATGCTGATCCTGCCGGCCAGTTTTCCGTTCGGCGGCATGGAAAATCCGCGCCTGAGCTTCATCACGCCGACGGTCATCGTCGGTGACAAATCGCTGACCAGCCTGATCGCGCATGAGCTGGCGCACTCCTGGTCGGGCAATCTGGTCACCAACAGTTCCTGGAAGGACATCTGGCTCAATGAAGGCTTCACCAGCTATGTCGAAAACCGCATCGTCGAGGAAGTCTATGGCCGCGAACAGGCCGACATGGAGAACGTCATCAGCCAGGACAGTCTGGCTGAAGCGCTGAAAACCACGGCGCCGGCAGACCAAGTGCTGGCGCTGCCGCCCTTGACCGGCCGCGATCCGGACGGATCGCTCAGCGATGTCGCCTACATCAAAGGCCAGTGGTTCCTGATCTTCCTCGAGCAGCGTTTCGGGCGCGAAACCTTCGATGCCTTTCTGCGGCACTGGTTTACCACGCATGCCTTCACCAGCAGCCATAGCGCCGAGTTCGAGCGCTTCCTGACCGTCGAGCTGCTGGAAAAAAATCCCGGAAAAGCCAGCATCGGCGAAATCCGCGAGTGGTTGCATAGTCCGGGCATTCCGTCCTCGGCCAAGCCGGCGGTTTCGACCCGTTTCGCCGCCATCGACAAAGCGCAGGCGGAATGGATCGCCGGCGATGTTCCGGCGAACGCATTGGTCAGCGCCGATTGGGGCACGCAGGAATGGGTACGCTTCCTCGAACGCATGCCGGCGACACTGACCGGCGCTCAGATGACCGAACTCGACACCGCCTTCCGTTTCACCGGAACGCCCAATCCCGGAATCGCCCAGCGCTGGTATCCGTTGACGGTCCGCAGCGGCTACACCGATGCCCGTCCGGACATCGAGAAATTCCTGACCGCCATCGGCCGCCGCAAACTGATCATGCCGATCTATGCCGAATTGGCCAAAACCGATGACGGCCGCGCGTTCGCCGCGAAGGTGTTCGAGAAGGCGCGGCCGGGCTATCACCCGATAACGACCGGTTCGGTGGCCGATGCCCTGAAAACGCCGGAGCCGGAAGCCAAACAGCCATGAAGAAACTCCTGGCCGCGGTTCTGGTTCTGGCGCTGCTGGCGGTCGCCGCGGTGATGTTGTTTCCGGCGCAGATGCTGCGTGCCGAATTCGCCCGCCAGCGCCTGTTGGCCGGCGCCGAAGTCCATGAGAAAACCGTGGCCGGCGAACGCTGGCATTATCTGCAGGCCGGCCAAGGCCGCTTGATCGTGCTGGTGCATGGTTATACCGGCAGCAAGGAAAACTGGTTGCCGGTCATGCGGCAGCTGGCACGCAATCACCGCGTCATTGCGGTCGATCTGCCCGGCTGGGGCGAAAGCATGCCGGTCGCCGGCGCCGATTACGGTCCGAGCGCACAGGCCGAACGCCTCAGCGCCTTCCTGCGCGCGCAGAAGGAGCCGGCGGCATTGCTGGTCGGGCATTCCATGGGCGGCATGATTTCCGGTCTGATGACGACCGCGCATCCGGAACAGGTCGAGCGCGTCGTGTTCATGTCCTCGGCGGGCGTGCGCTTCACGGAAAATGAATTCGCCCGGCGTGTGCTGAAAGGCGACAATCCGTTCGCGGTGTATGAGGTCGACAGTTTCCGCGGCTTCCTGCAGGGTTTCGTCTTCGCCGACGCCCCGTACGTACCGGCGCCGATGCTGGGCGCCATCGTCGACCAGCGCAAGGCGCGCCGTGACTTCGAGCAACGCGTTTTCACCCAGATCCGTCTCGGGCCCGAGGCTTTTC
>JBMSNF010000177.1:0-3650 GCA_049421545.1 Arenimonas sp. | reverse complement strand
GCCTATGATGAAAACGGATTGGCACAGCGCGCCATCCGCGCCATCAAATCGCGTTTTCCGGAAATGGGCGTGATTACCGATGTCGCACTCGATCCCTACACCAGTCACGGCCAGGACGGTCTGGTGGATGCCGACGGCTACGTGGTGAATGACGACACCGTGGAAGTGCTGGTGGCGCAGGCGCTGTCGCATGCGCATGCCGGTGCCGACGTGGTTGCGCCCAGCGACATGATGGACGGCCGCATCGGCGCCATCCGCGAAGCGCTGGAAGAAGAGAACTTCGTCAATACCCAGATTCTGGCCTATTCCGCCAAATACGCCTCGGCCTATTACGGCCCGTTCCGCGATGCGGTCGGTTCGGCCTCGGCGCTTGGCGGCGGCAACAAGTATTCCTATCAGATGGATCCGGCCAATAGCGATGAAGCCCTGCGCGAGGTCGCGCTCGACATCGAAGAGGGCGCCGACATGATCATGGTGAAACCGGGCATGCCTTATCTGGACGTGCTGCGCCGAGTCAAGGACCGTTTCGAAATGCCGACCTTCGTCTATCAGGTCTCGGGCGAATACGCGATGATCAAGGCCGCCGCGCAGAACGGTTGGCTGGATGAGCGCGCCTGCGTGATGGAAGCGCTGCTGGCCTTCAAACGCGCCGGCGCCGATGGCATCCTGACCTATTACGCGCTCGACGCCGCCCGTTACCTGAAGGACTGAGCCGTGCCGCTGCGCCAGCCGCATGCACGCTTCGCGGTCATCGGCCAGCCGGTCGATCATTCGCTGTCGCCCTACATCCACCAGCATTTCGCCGGGCAGTGGTCGGTCGATCTGGATTACACCCGACTGGAGCTGTCGCCGGATAAGCTCGCGCAGGGCCTGAGCCGCTTCGCGGCCGAGGGCGGCGTTGGCGTGAATGTGACCCTGCCGCACAAACGGGCGGTGATGGAACTCTGCAGCGACCTGGCGCCACGCGCCCGGCGCGCGCAGTCGGTCAATACGCTCAGTTTCATTGACGGCGCTTGGCAGGGCGACAACACCGACGGCGTCGGTCTGGTGAATGATTTGTGCCTGCGCCGCAACATCGATCTGCGTGGCCGCCGCACCCTGCTGCTCGGTGCCGGCGGCGCTGCGTTCGGCGTGGCGCCGGCGCTGATGGATGCCGGTATCGGCGAGATGGTGGTGTGCAACCGCACGCCTGAGCGTGCCGATGATCTGGTGGACGCCCTGCAGGAACCGGAGCGCGCGCATACCCGTTATTGGCAGGATCTGCCGGAGCTGGGTCATTTCGATTTGATCATCAACGCCACGTCCGCCGGACGCGGCACGCAGCCCCTGCAGTTGCCGTTCCGTTTGGCCGGCGCGGCCACCGTGGCGGTGGATCTGAGTTACGGCATGGCCGCCATTGATTTCCTGGCCTGGGCCAAAGCCGCCGGCTGCGGCGAGGCCTTCGATGGCCTGGGCATGTTGGTCGAGCAGGCCGCCGAAAGTTTCCGCATCTGGCAGGGCCAGCGCCCGGACACCGAAGCCGTGTATGCCGAACTGCGCCGTCTGGCCGATGGCGAAGGTGCCGCCGAGTGACGCCGCAGGCTTTGCCGTTCGGCGTGTACATTCTTGCGCGCGCGGCCGATTGGGACAACGCCCAACAGCTTGGTTACTGGCACACGGCCTCGCTCGAAAGCGAAGGCTTCATCCATGCCGCCAGCCATGAGCAGGTGCCGGCGGTGTTCGCGCGGCGTTTCGGCGATGTGGCGCAGGTGCTGCTGCTCAAACTGGACGAAGCCGCTTTGGTCGATTATCTGCGTTGGGATCCGCATCCGGTCAGCGGCGAACTGTTCCCGCACATCACCGCGCCGGTGCCCTTGCAATGCGTGGAGCGCGTGATTCCCTGGCCGGCTTAAGCTTCGGCCAGGTACATATCCTTCAGGCGTACGTAGTGCTTCGCCGAATAATACAGTTGCGCGATGTCCTGCTCGCTGAGCGTGCGCACGCATTTGGCCGGATTGCCCAGCCAGAGTTCGCCACGGCGCACGGTTTTGCCCGGTGGAATCACCGCGCCGGCACCGACGAAGCCGTGGTCCTCGATGACCGCGCCATCCAACACCGTTGCGCCCATGCCGATCAGGCAGGCGTTGCCGATGGTGCAGGCATGCACGATGGCACCGTGGCCGATGGTCACGTCATCCCCGATCAGGGTCGGGTAGCCCACGGGCCGTCCGTCCGGGCCGTCGTGGCTGACATGCACGATGCTGCCGTCCTGGATGTTGGTGCGGGCGCCGATGCGGATGTGGTTGACGTCGCCGCGGAGGATGGTGCCCGGCCAGATCGAGCTGTCGTCGCCGATGTGCACGTCGCCGATGACGGTGCAGGCCGGGTCGATGAACACGCGTTCGCCGAGGCGGGGGGTGATGCCATTGAAGGGGCGCAGAGCCGGCATGGGTTGACCTTTTGTTGACGGAAACTGGGTACAATCCGCTTAATCCCCCTCACTCTACCCGACCGCCATGGCCCTTCGCACCGACTTCGACCGTTTGAAACAGGCACACCTGCGCGGCGCATTCACCTATGAACAGCGCATCGAGCTGCTCAGCCGGCTGGATGCCGCCGTGCGCCGCAACCGCGAAGCGGTGGTCGAGGCCTGCAGCCGTGATTTCGGCCGCCGCGCCCGCATCGAAACCCTGGCCGCCGATGTCATGGTGACGCTGGATGAAATCAAGCATGCGCGCAAGAACCTGCGCCGCTGGATGCGCCCGCAGCGCCGTTCCATCAACCTGACCTTCAAGCCGGCCCGCGGTGAAATCCGCTACACCCCGCTGGGTGTGGTCGGTGTGGTGGCGCCGTGGAATTATCCGTTCCAGCTCGCCATCATTCCCTTGGCCAATGCCATCGCCGCCGGCAACCGGGTGATGATCAAACCCTCCGAGTTCACGCCCTCGGTCAGCGCGCTGATCGAGAAGCTGGTCGGCGAGGTGTTTTCCACCGATGAAGTGGTGGTGGTGCAGGGCGATGCCACCGTGGGCGCGGAATTCACCAAACTGCCGTTCGACCATCTGATTTTCACCGGCTCCACCGCCGTCGGCCGGCATGTGATGGCCGCCGCTGCCGCCAATCTGACCCCGGTCACGCTCGAGCTCGGCGGCAAATCACCGGCCTTGATCGCCGCCGATTTTCCGATCGCGCAAGCGGCCGACCGCATCGCCTTCGGCAAATGCTTCAATGCCGGGCAGACCTGCGTGGCTCCGGATTACGTGTTGTTGCCGGAGGCGCAGCTGGAAGCCTTCATCGGCGCGTTTTCCGACAGCATCGCGCGCCGCTATCCGGACATGGCCGGCAACGCCGAATACACCGGCATCATCAATGAGCGCCAGTCCTCGCGCCTGCAGGCCTGGCTGGACGAAGCCAAAGCCGCCGGCGTGCGCACCGTGGCCTGCGGCCCGGAACACGGTAGCGCCGAAGGCCTGCGCCTGATGCCGCCGACGGTGTTGGTGAATCCGCCGGAAACCTTGACGGTGATGCAGCAGGAAATCTTCGGGCCGCTGTTGCCGGTGCTGACCTACAGCACCCTGGATCAGGCGCTGGACTTCATTCTGGCCCGCGACAAACCGCTGGCGTTCTACCTGTTCGATCGCGAATCGGCGCGCGTGGATGCCGTGCTCGGC
>JBMSNF010000176.1:0-3660 GCA_049421545.1 Arenimonas sp. | reverse complement strand
CTTTTTTGAATTCCGTCAGGACTGATTCCATGGAACCCTCCATTAGCAGCGGGTGATATTTCCGGTGCGGGCCGATGTCCACGACTTGTGAAGTTTCTCATGGACGTGGCAAAAGCCGGGGCGGAGATATTGTTTTAGCGCCCTAGAGCCTTTACAGTAATGCCTTTACCGACATTCAGGGAAACGACGATGGGATTCAAGCGCATTTTCATGGCCGTTTTGTTGTTGGTGGCGGCCCAGCCGGTTCTGTCAAAGCCGATTCCGGTCGAGGATTTCTGGAAACGCTCGAGTTTCCGTGAAGTCAAGATTTCCCCCGATGGCCGTTATCTGGCAGCTACCGTGCCGTTTGAGAAGCTGACTGCGTTGGTGGTAATGGACTTGGCCAGCAAGCAAGTCACCGGCTCGTTTAAACCTCAAGAGAAGGCCTATATCGGTGAATTCTACTGGGTCAGCAACAAACGCCTGCTATTCACCTCCTCGGTCCGTGAGGGTGCCAATGCCCGTCCGTCCTGGACCGGCGCCTGGTACGCCATGGATGCGGACGGATCGAATATCGGTACGGCCTATGGCCGTGGCTATTTCGCGCAGATTCTCGATACGCTCAAGGACGACGACAAATTCGTGCTGGTGCAGTACGCCTCGGATACCGGATCCAGCACTTACGGTCGCATGAACGTTGAGAACGGCGATATCCGACCCACCTTCAAAAAACCGCCGACAGAAGGTTATGGCCAGTTCGTGACCGATAATGCCGCCAAGGTACGTGGTTTCATCAAGGCCAAGTCCTACAAGGATTCGAAGGTTTACATGCGCGCCAGCGAAGAAGCCGACTGGGTGGTGATTCATGACCAGAAAGCCACGGGGCAGGATTTCGAGGCCAAGGCATTCTCCGCCGATAACCAGATGCTGTATTACACGCTGAGTCAGGATACCGGCCCGAACGCGGTGTTCACCTACAATTTCAAGACCGGCGAGAAGAAGCAGATTGCCCGCGACGACAATGTTGATCCGGGCGTGTTGTTGTCTTCCCCGGTCGATGACAGCGTGTATGCCGTTCGTTACGAAGACGGCTTCCCGCGCTATGAGTTCATTGACAAAGCCAATCCGTTCGCCCGTAACCTGATCAAACTGCAGGCCTCCTTCCCGGATGCCGACGTGTACCCGGTATCCGCGACCCTTGACGGCAATAAAATCATCTATGTGGTCGAGTCCGATACCATTGCCGGCGAGTATTATCTGTTCGATAACACCACCCAGAAAGCCGAACATTTGGTATCGCGTGCGTCATGGATTGATTCGGCCAAGCTGTCGCTGATGGAGCCGATGAAGTTCAAAGCCCGTGATGGTCTCGAGATCGAAGTGTTCGTGACCATACCCAAGGGCTCATCCGGCAAGAACCTGCCGCTGATTGTGAATCCGCACGGCGGGCCGTTCGGACCCTACGACAGCTGGGGCTATAACCCGGAAGTGCAGATGCTGGCCAGTCGCGGCTATGCCGTGATGCAGGTCAATTTCCGGGGCTCCGGCAACTATGGCAAGGAGTTTCGGGAGAAGGGCTACCGCCAGTGGGGTAAGGCCATGCAGGACGATCTGACCGACGCCACCCGTTGGGCAATCAGCCAGGGCATCGCCGATCCGAGTCGTATCTGCATCTATGGCGCGAGTTACGGTGCCTATGCTGCATTGATGGGTGCTGCCAAGGAGCCAGCGCTTTATCGCTGCGCGGTCGGCAACGTCGGCACCTATGATCTTCCGACCCAGCTGAACTATTCCACCAACGGCGGCGGCGGCATGAATCCGGCAAAGGCGTTTTTCGGTGATGTCGCCCAGGATGACGTCGCGCAGTATTCGCCGGCCCGTCTGGCGGCCAATATCCGGATTCCGGTTATGCTGTTCGCCGGCGAAAAGGACACCACCTGTCCGCCGGAACAAACCGAGATGATGTATGCCGCGCTGCAGAAGGTCGGTACTCCGGCTGAAATGAAGATTTACCCGGGCGAGGGTCACGGTAACGTGCTCAAGGAGAATCAGATCGATTACGCCAACCGCCTGCTGGCCTTCTTCGAGAAGCGCCTGAAGGAAGGGACGGTCACGGCCAGTCCGCTGCAACCGGTCAAGTAAACGAAACGGCGCCGCAAGGCGCCGTTTTTCATCGGGGCAATCCGATAAAATGGCGGCATGTCCCCATTTCCCGAAACCCTCAGCCAGGATCAAGGCCGGCTGCACCGGTTGCAGGCCGCTGCCAAGCGCAATCCGGCCGAAGCCGCCGCGGCGCAGCGTTTTGCCGAAGCTTTGTCGGGGAGCCGTGCAGCATATGCGGCACGTGCTGCCGGGGTGCCCGAGGCGCGGGTCGATGAGTCCCTGCCGGTCGGGCAGCATGCGGATGCGCTCCGCCGGCTGATTGCCGAGCACCGGGTCGTTGTCGTTGCCGGTGAAACCGGTTCGGGCAAGACCACCCAGATTCCGAAAATCTGTCTGAGTGCAGGACGCGGCGTCGCCGGCATGATCGGCTGCACCCAGCCCCGTCGCATCGCCGCGCGGGCGGTGGCCAACCGTGTAGCCGAGGAGCTGCAGACGCCGGTGGGCGGCGCCGTGGGTTTCCAGGTCCGCTTCAACGAGCAGGTCGGCGAGCGTACCTATCTGAAGTTCATGACCGACGGCATCCTGCTTGCCGAGATCCAGAGTGATCCCTGGCTGTCGCGCTACGACACCCTGATCATCGACGAAGCGCATGAGCGCAGCCTCAATATCGATTTCCTGCTGGGCTATCTGAAAACGCTGGTCGGGCGCCGGAACGATCTCAAAATCATCATCACTTCGGCAACCATCGATACCGCCCGATTCGCCGCGCATTTCGCCGATGCGCCGGTGCTGGAAGTCGAAGGGCGCAGCCATCCGGTGGAAGTGCGTTACCGCGACTTCCAGGAGGATGTAAATGCAACTGGAGCCGGCCGGAACGGCCGCGAGCGCGCCGATGATCTGACCCTGCCCGAGAAAATCGCGCTGACCGTGGATGAAATCACCACGCAGGACGGGCTCGGCGACATTCTGGTGTTCCTGCCGGGCGAGCGCGAAATCCGCGAAACCCATCTGCTGCTGTCACGTCGCAAATACCGTGCCACCGACGTCCTGCCGCTATACGCCCGCCTCTCGGCCAAGGACCAGGACCGCGTGTTCCATCCCGACCGTGGCCGCCGCATCGTATTGGCCACCAATGTCGCGGAAACTTCGCTGACGGTGCCGCGCATCCGCTATGTGATCGACCCGGGTCTGGCGCGCGTCAAACGCTATTCCCCGCGCCAGAAGATGGACCGGCTGCAGATCGAGCCGGTTTCTCAGGCCAGCGCCAACCAACGCAAAGGGCGCTGCGGCCGTATTTCGGCGGGCATCTGCTACCGGCTTTACAGCGAGGCCGATTTCAACCAGCGCCCGGAATTCACCGATCCGGAAATCCGGCGGGCGTCGCTGGCGGGGGTCATCCTGCGCATGCTGCATCTGCGTCTGGGCGCGCTCGAGAAATTCCCGTTCATCGACATGCCGGACGTGCGTGCCATCAATGACGGCTGGCAGAATCTCACCGAGCTGGGTGCCATCGATGGCCAGCGCCAGCTCACCGCCATCGGCCGGCAGATGGCGCACCTGCCGGTGGATGTGAAACTG
>JBMSNF010000175.1:0-3663 GCA_049421545.1 Arenimonas sp. | reverse complement strand
CGGCGACAACAACAACAATGACCTGATGTACATCCCGGTCGGCGTCGGTTCGGGTGAAGTGGTGTTCAAGGGCCCGGGCAGCACGACCGCCCTGCAGGCCGAGCAGACCTTCTGGGCCATCGCCGAGCAGTACGGTCTCGACAAGTACGCCGGAACCTTCGTGCCGCGCAACGCCGCCTTTGCGCCGTGGACCAACACCTTCGATGTCCGTATCAGCCAGGAACTGCCGGGCTTCTTCAAAGGCAACAAGGCCACGCTGATTTTCGACATCCTGAACTTCGGCAACCTGCTGAACAAGGATTGGGGCCATATCGATGAAATCGCGTTCAGCTCCGCCGGCGGCCTGTCGCGTAGCTTCGTCGATTACATGGGTCTGGATGCCAGCGGCCGTTACATCTACGGCATCAACGGCACTGTCGAGGATTTCGTCACCCGTCAGAACTCCGGCGAATCGCAGTGGGCGGCGCAAGTCACCCTGAAGTACGAATTCTGATCCCGCCTCATCCTGAAAAACCGGCCGCAAGGCCGGTTTTTTTTGCCTAAAGTCCGGCAAAGGCTTATGCTGAATCCTTCACACGAAAATCGATCGCAATGAACAAAGAAAGCCCCACCATCAGTACCCAAATATTTCCGCCACACCGCCGTTACAACGACTCGCCGTCTGGCATGGATGTGCTCTCGCGCGAGGAGCTGACCCGGCTGCGCGACATCAGCCAAGGCGGTCTGCATGAAACCCTGCGCCGCTGCGCGCTGGCGGTGCTGACTACCGGCACCGAATCCGCTGATCCGCGCGCGGCCCAGGTCCGCTACCCGGATTTCGACATCGAGGTCCTGCAGCTCGACCGCGGCATCCGGCTGGATCTGCAGAACGCCCCGGCCACCGCCTTCGTCGACGGCAATCTGATCCGCGGCGTGGCCGATCTGCTGTTCACCGTGGTGCGCGACATCGCCTACACCTCCAGTGAAATCCGGACCAGCGGCAAGTTCAATCTGGAAACCAATGCCGGCATCACCAGCGCCGTGTTCGAAATCCTGCGCAACGCTTCGGTGCTGCATCCGAACACCGACCCGAATCTGGTGGTGTGCTGGGGCGGTCACTCCATCGGCCGCGAAGAATACATGTACACCAAGAAAGTCGGTTACGAGCTTGGCCTGCGCGCGCTCGACATCTGTACCGGCTGCGGTCCCGGCGCCATGAAAGGACCGATGAAGGGCGCCACCATCGCGCATGCCAAGCAGCGCCGCATCCACAACCGCTATATCGGCATCACCGAGCCGGGCATCATCGCCGCTGAATCCCCGAATCCGATCGTGAACGAACTGGTCATCATGCCGGACATCGAAAAGCGCCTGGAGGCGTTCGTGCGGCTCGGGCACGGCATCATCGCCTTCCCGGGCGGCGTGGGCACCGCGGAGGAAATCCTGTATCTGCTCGGCCTGTTGCTGCATCCCGACAACACCGATATCCGCATGCCCCTGGTGCTGACCGGACCGCGTGGCTCGGCGGCGTATTTCGAACACATCGACCGCTTCATCAAGCTGACCCTCGGCGAAACCGCGGCCGCGCACTACACCATCGTGGTCGACGATGCCGAACGTGTCGGCAAGCTGATGAGCCGCGGCATCCACCTGGTGCGCGAGCAGCGCATCAAGGAGAAGGATTCCTTTTTCTTCAATTGGTCGCTGAATGTACCTCTGGATTTCCAGAAGCCGTTCCAACCGACCCACGAGGCGATGGCGGCGTTGAAACTGCACCGCGACCAGCCCCTGCATGAATTGGCCGCCAATCTACGACGGGCGTTTTCGGGCATCGTAGCCGGCAATGTCAAGGAACCGGCCATGCGTGCCATCGAACAACAGGGCCCGTTCATGATATCGGGCGATGCCGACATCATGCAGGCCATGGATGAGTTGCTGGAGTCGTTCGTGGAACAGCGCCGGATGAAAATCTCCGGGGTCTACCACCCCTGCTACAAAGTGGTCCGTTAAGGCCAGTTGCAGTTGCTGGTGTTGCTGCCGCCCGACAGGGACTTGGTGGCAACGCCGGCGGCGACGGTGAGCACGAAGTTGCCGCAGCGGTCGCCGGACTGTGCGCCGGCGCGGGTCGCGGTCAACGTGTAGCCGGTGGCGGAGACGCCGGTGATGGTGAGGGTATAGTTCGGAACGGTCGGGCTGCCCAGATTGGCATAGGTGCCGTAGCTGGTGTTGCTGGCGCGCCAGCGCTCCTGCCGCAGTTGCAGATCGCCCAGTCCGCGCATGGCTTCCGAGCGCCGGCTTTTCGCCACCTGTTCGGTGAAGCTGGGGATGGCGATGATGGCCAGAATGCCGACGATCGCCAGGGTGACCAAGAGCTCGATGAGGGTAAAACCTTTGCTGCGCATGTTTTGCTCCCGCCAGATGTGTCCTAAGGATGCCAATTTCCGGCGCTGAATGCAATGCGGGCGGCTTCGCTTATCGGAAAAACCTGCCGTTCATCAGGTTGTCCGTTGCCATGCCCGGAATCCGGAGGCATAGTAGGCTGTGCCAAGAGCGGGGAATTGCGCGTGTCCGAATACAAGCCTTCCGTACGGGGATTTTCCCTGATCGAACTGATGGTCACTATCGCGGTGCTGTCCATTATTCTCATGGCGGCATTGCCGTCCTTCAATGAATTCCGCCAGCGCAGCGCCCTGCGTGGCGCGAGCGATCAAATCATCAGCTTCTGGGCCAACGCCCGGTTCGAAGCGCTCAAACGCAATTCCCTGGTCAAGGTGTCCATGGGCACCGACAGCGCCGAATACTGCATGGGTGCAGCCGTCACCGATGATCCCGCCGATGACACGCAGTGCGACTGCTTCGAGACCAATCCCGCCAATGCCGATTTCTGCGATGTCGGCCGCTATCCGGTCGATCAGGCCGAATGGAAACGCATCCGCTATCTTGGCACCCCGGATGACCTGATCGGCGATGACGGCGTGGTCATCATCGATCCCAAGCGCGGCGGGCTGACACAGCCGACCAGCGCCGGCTACTGGGAACTGGCCAGCCCGGCTGGCGGCACCGATTACCGCCTGCGGGTGAATGTCGATCTGTTCGGCCGTGCCGTGGCCTGCGAGCCCAGTGCGGCCAGCGCCAAAATGCCGCAATACACCAATCGCCGCTGCAACTGAGGACGTCATGAGCACTTATCAACGTCAATCGCGGGGTTTCAGTCTGGTCGAGCTGATGATTTCTCTGGCCATCGGCCTGATCGTCGTTTCGGCCGTGCTGGCATTCACCCTGTCCAGTCTGACCGCCAATTCGGAATACGTGCAGTCCACCCGGCTGAGCCAGGAGCTGCGTAACTCCATGGATTTCATCTCCCGCGAGCTGCGCCGGGCCGGTTATGACGAGAACATGAACCGCTACACCGCGGCCTCGACCCTCAATGCCCTAGTGATTTCGCCCTTTGCCCGCATTTTCGTGGATGACGATGCCGACGGCGACGGCACCGCCAATGACGGTTGCGTCATTTATGCCTACGACCGCACCGGCGGTACGTCCGGAACGGTGGAGCGGGCCCGCGGCGAGATCCGCGCGCTGCGTTTGGCCTTCCGTGAGGTCGATGGTCAAACGGTAGGCGTACTTGAAATCGGCGAAAGTGCATCGGGACTCACTCCGACCTGTGCCGGCGGCGCGCCGACC
>JBMSNF010000174.1:0-3664 GCA_049421545.1 Arenimonas sp. | reverse complement strand
CGGCCAGCAGCGGGAAGGCGCAGTCTTCGAGTTCCATCATCACGCCCTTGAGCGCGGCCTGGGCCTTTTCCATCGGCAGTTCCAGCATCTGCAGGATGACCGGCTGGTCTTTGCCCAGCATTTCACCGGAGGCGATACGGAACAGCAGGGAATAACCGATTTGGCCGGCGGCGCCGGTCACAGCTACACGGATGGGGGCTTTCATGGGATTCTCTCCGGGATCAGGTCAATTCAGTGAAAAATTCAACGAAACGCTTCAGGCCTTCCGGCAACTGCGCGCTCGGGCAGGTATAGGAAATACGCAGGGACTTCGGCTCGCCGAAGGCGGAACCGGGAACGCAGGCCACGCCTTTGGCGTCCAGCAGCGCGTTGCAGAAGTCGACATCGTTGCCGATGATCTTTCCGTCATGCGACTTTCCGAAAGCACAGGAAATATCCGGGAACACATAGAACGCACCCTGCGGACGCGGACAGATCAACCCCGGAATCGCATTCATGGCCGTCATCACCATGTCGCGCTTGTGCTGGAATTCGGCATTCTTCTCAACCGGTACATCCTGCGGGCCGGTCAATGCGGCCACGGCGGCGGCGGTGACGACTTCCGGAATATTGGTGATGTGGTTCGAATTGAGGGTAGTGATGGCCTTGGCGACGCTCTCCGGGCCGGCGATGAAACCGACGCGCCAACCGGGCATGCCGTAGGTCTTGGACAGCGAGTCCACGAAAATCACGCGGTCGCGCAGGCCGGGCTGGAACTGGATGAAGTTGTGGTAACCCAGACCATCGAACACCATGCGGTGGTAGATGTCATCGGCGATGATCCAGGTATCCGGATATTTCACCAGCACTTCGGCCAATGCCGCGATTTCGTCCCTGCTGTAAACCATGCCGGTCGGATTGTTCGGGTTGTTGAACAGGAACACTTTCGGCTTCTGCTGCAAGGCCGCATCCAGCTGTTCCGGCGTGATTTTGTAATTCTGGCTGGCCGGGCATTTCAGATGCAGGGTCTTGGCATTCAGGATGTCGGCGATGTCCTGGTAGGTGGTCCAGTACGGCACCGCGAACGCGATGGTATCGCCTTCATCCAGCAGCGCTTCGGCCAGGTTGTACAGGATGTGCTTGGCACCGATGCCGGTGGCGATATTCGCCCGGGTGTAACCGGTCAGGCCGGCGCGTTCGATATGGCCCAAAAAAGCATCCAGCAAGGCATCGGCACCGCGGTTGGATCCGTACTGACCGGAATCCTTGGCCAGAGCTTCAGCCGCCGCAGCGTAAATGTGCGGGCCGGGCAGGAAATTCGGAACACCAATGGAAAAGCTGATGATGTCGCGGCCTGCGGCCTTCAGGGCTTTGGCTTTTTCGGCGACGGCCATGATGGCGGAGGGTTTGGCGCGGCCGATGCGCTGGGCGAGTGCAGGCATGATGCGGTTCCGGAATTTATTGTGGAAAATCGGTGACATATCATATCATGACGGCAGACCGCACACGCTTTTAGCGGCCGAATGCTAAAGTGCCGAAAGGGCACATTTGGGGAATAACATGTTGATTCGCAAAAGCACGATACGGATCTTGGTGCTGGCACTGGTTTATGTCTGGTGTGGTAACGCCATAGCCGCCGGCAGTGCCAAAACCGCGGCCGGACAGCATGGCGAACAAATCCGCATCCAAGGCAGTCTGGTCATCATCGAACCGGACATCGAGCTGACCGAAGTCACCGCAGGCGGCCTACAGGAACCCCGCCGCGAATGGACCGACGCCGCCCGCCGGAACTATCCCGAAGGCGTCAAGCATCTGTTGAGCCGCGAGAACGGTCCCCGCATCAGCACCTTCGACATTCCCGACGACACGGCGCCGGGATCCCGTCTCGGACAGGTCCTGCGTCTCAACCAGGAAGTGGCGATGAGCATCGCCCAGTATTCGGCAACCGGCAGCGTTCTGGCCACCAAGAAAGATCCGCTGACCGGCAAACCCCTGCTCGACTGGCAGTTGGGCCAGGGCGTACAGGAGATCCGGCAGCTGACCGGCGCCGACTATGCCCTGTTCACCTATGTCCGTGATAGCTATGCCAGCTCGGGACGGACCGCCTTGCGCACCTTCGCGCTCATCGCCGGCGCCGCCATGGGCGCGTATGTCGACATCGGCGGCGGGGTCCAGGTCGGCGTTGCCAGCGTGGTCGACCTGCGCACCGGACAGGTGGTCTGGCACAACCTGATGGTCAGGCAGAGCGGTGATCTGCGCGATGAAAAGGGCGCACGGGCAGCGGTCAAACAATTGCTGGAGGATCTTCCGCTGTGAAGCTCGCCCGCTTTGCTTTGTATGCCCTCCTTGCGTTAGCCCCTTCAGCGGAGAGTGCCGTATCGCCCTTGAAACCAGGTGAAAGACCCGCGCCCGGCAGCACCGAAGCCGAACTTTGGTATGGCATGGACCAGGCCGAGAAACAAATCCGCGACTCACCCCTGCGGGTCACCGACCCCGAGCTCAACCGCTATGTGCAGGACGTGCTCTGCAAGGTCACCGCGGACTACTGCAAGGACCTGCGCCTCTACATCATCGATGTGCCTGTATTCAATGCCTCGATGGCGCCGAACGGCGTGGTTCTGGTTTTTTCCGGCGCACTGCTGCGCATGCAGGACGAGGCCGAACTCGCGCTGGTGCTGGGCCATGAATTCGCCCATTACCGACAGCGCCACAGCCTGCAAAGCTGGGACAAAGCCAAGGATACGACCGCGTTCCTCGCGACATTCGGTGTTTTGACCTGGGTGGGTGGCGCGGGATTGGCCGGCGGTATTGCGCAACTGGCGGGCCTTGCCAACATGATGCAGTTTTCGCGCGACAACGAACGCGAAGCGGACACGATCGGTTTCGACATCGCCACCCGGCTCGGCTACGATCCGCAGGCCGGTGTCCGCGTCTGGACGCGCATGCAGAACGAGGAAAAGGCCAATGTCCGTGCCAAACACAGCCCGGTATTCGCCAGCCATCCGAAAACCGCCGAGCGGCTTGAGGACATGACGGCGGCGGCTGCAGCGTATCGGGGTGAGTTCAAAACCAACCAACAGCAGTTTGACGCGGCAACCGAGCCCTATCTCCAGAAGTGGCTGGAAGCCGAACTGAGCCGTCGGATGTACGACACCAGCATCCAGGTCATCCGCGACCTGCGTGCCGGTGCACGCCCGGAACTCGAAGGCATCTATGATTTCTACCAAGGCGAAGCGCTGCGCCGCCGCAACAAGGGCGATGACCGGACACAGGCCGAAGCTCTGTATGTGCGTGCGGTCGGAAATGCCCACGCCCCGGCCGAGGCCTGGCGCGAATACGGATTCGCCCTGGAACGCAACGGACAGCCTGCGGACGCCCTTCACAACCTGAGAATCTACCTCACCAAGAAACCCGACGCCGACGATCGTCTGTTCATCGAACAGGATATCGCCCGCCTGGAGACCCGCTTATGAACCTGAAATGCCTGCGCATCGTTTTTCTGGCCGCCCTCACGGCTTTTCTCACTGCCTGCGCCAGCAGCGGCGGTAGCCTGCAGAAAGCCGGTGCGGCAGCCGATGTCTACGGTATGGTGATTCAGAGTGAACTCAACTGGTCGCGCATCAAGCTGCCGCGGCAGGAGTTGTGGACCATCGATGGTCCGGGCCTCAACAGCCGAAACATCATC
>JBMSNF010000173.1:0-3810 GCA_049421545.1 Arenimonas sp. | reverse complement strand
CCGAAGAAGCGCTGATTGTCCCACTGGATGCGCTGACGGCCGAGCGTGAACCGGGTTGCGGCATCCGGCACGTAACGGACATAGGCTTGGTTCAATTCGCTGTTGTCCGGATCAAGCACGATCGGGTAGGCCGTTTGGCCATTGGCGGTGCTGTTGAAATCCTCGCCGAACAGGTGTTGGTTCGCTTCCAGTTCGACGACGCCGCTCCAACCTGAATGTACGGCTGTCTGGTAACCCACACGCGCACGCAGGGTGTTGGCCAATGCCGAATCGGCGAAAGCATCATCGTCAACGCTTTCCAGCCGCCAGCGTGCATCGAACAGCACCTTCCCGGCAGTGGCATCTGCGGCGAAGACAGGACTGGCGAGCAGGGCCAGCGTCAGGATACTGAGGGGGTAGCAGGCAGTGGTCATGGTCATCTCCGAAGGGAACTGGAGACAGTCTAGGAGCTGCATCCGGCAAGCGCCCTGACCTACATCAAGCAGTTGCCACGCATCCTCGCGCCCATGTCAGGACATAAAAAAACCCGCCTCTCGGCGGGTTTTCGGCTTACCGGCCTTTCAGGCGGGCAGCGCGGCGGCGGGCGCGTGCTTTTCTCATGACAGTGGACCTTGATGCGTAAATGGATGCCCATTGTCCCACATTCGGCGATTCCGCGCCTGAACGGTTCAATCCGCCAGATAGTACTCAACCGTCGCCACCACCCGTACGGCCTTGATGTGCGGGGTGTTGGCGTCGCGCGGTTCCAGGCTGAACTGGCCCTGGCTGGCCGATTTGATCTTGCCGAGCCGGCTGTTGGAGTCTTCCGCGAATTTCTGGGCGACCTGGCGGGCGTTGCGGGTGGCTTCTTCGATCATCTGCGGCTTGAGCGCATTCAGACCGGAAAACTGGTAATCGGTGGATTGATAACCACCGCCGACACCGACACCCTGCTTGCCGAGCTCGGCGATCTGGGTGTTCATCGCCCGTACCAGCTCGATGTTCTTGGTGTAGACCGTTGCGGTCTGCGTCACGTAATAGCGTAAACCGGCACGGTTCTCATCGGCATATTGGCCTTTGTCGTTCACATTCGGCGCCGACAAGGTGATTTCCGCATCCTTGAATCCTTTGGCACGCAGGAAATCGCGGACCTTGGCGCCGTCTTTCTCCAGCTGCGTGAATACCGCCGGCAGATCATTGCCGCTGGCGGCATAGGTCACCGGCCACAGGGCGGTATCGGCGGGCACGGTGCGTTCGGATAGCCCTTTCACTGTCACCGTGCGTTCGTATTCCTTGAACCGGAGCAGGCTCTGGCCGAGGGTCAGGCCCAAAAGGAGCAGGCCGAGCAGAATGCCGGAGGCGAGAATCCAGGCGCTTTTGGGAGTGGCAACGGACATGGGTGAATTCCTCGAGGGATGGTCGGCCTATTAAAGCAAAAGCCGGATGCATTGGCGATGCCGCCCGCTGTGCCGGTTATGCGGCGTTTATCCGCCGAAAGCCTCCAGCTGCTTCAGGGCATGCGGCCACAAAGTGTCCTTTTGGGCGCTGCGGAAGAAATTCAGATGCCCGATGGCACGGCCGCCGAAATCCGCGGGACGGAGGGTTTCCATGGCTGCGCTGCGCGCGTTCGGGTAATGCGCGATCAGGCCACGCACCGCTTCCGGTGTGCCCCAGGGATCATCACTGATCTGGTACAGATGCAGGTGTCCGGTGAATTTACGGGCGTTGCCGCGGGCATCGAACTGGCGGGCATCGAACACGAAATCGGCCTGCTGGGCCCACTCGGCGAACTCACGGCCGAGTTTGGCGGGCAAATCGTGACTCAAGCCCGCCCAGCCCGGCCAGTAACCGAAAAATCGGGTTGTCAGGGGCACCAAAGCCGTCCAGGCGAACCAGTGGAAATAGCGGTGCGGACGCGCCATCAAAGGCCAATACGCGGACAGGGCGGCGATGCCGAGCAAACCGTCGATGCGGGCGCTGGCGTGCGTCAGTGCCGGCATCCAGCCGCCGACGCTGTGACCGACGATATACAGCGGCTGGTCCGGATGGCGTGCGCGCATCCAATCGATGACCGCCGGGTAGTCCTGTTCGGCCCACGAGGAAAACCCGATGTCCGCATAGTCACGGATCGGGCGCAGTTTCGATTGACCGACGCTGCGGAAATCGAAGGTCAGCACATCGAATCCATGACCGGCGAGGTAGTTGCAGAAGTTGTAGTAAAAGGTCTGCGGCACCGCCGTGGCCGGACCGACGATGACGCTGCGGCCGCGCCGGTTCTGCGTTGCCGCAGGAAACAGATGGGCGATCAGGCGATCGTCGTTGACGGCAATGTCGATGTTCTGCATCAGCGGGGTTCCTGGCGGTTACGGTAGCGCCTGCGCGGGCGTATCGCGTTCGACCTTGAACCAGGCCGCATACAGCGCCGGCAGGAAGAACACGGTCAGTAGGGTCGCGACAATCAGCCCGCCCATGATCGCCACCGCCATCGGTCCGAAGAACACACTGCGCGACAGCGGAATCATCGCCAACACTGCAGCCAATGCGGTCAGCACGATCGGCCGGAAGCGGCGCACGGTGGCATCAATGATGGCGGCATACGGCGCGCTGCCGGCACGGATGTCATGATCGATCTGATCGACCAGAATCACCGAATTGCGCATGATCATGCCCGACAGCGCGATGGTGCCGAGCATGGCCACGAATCCGAAGGGGACCCGGAAAATCAGCAGGAAGGCGGTCACCCCGATCAGCCCCAGCGGCGCGGTCAACAGCACCATGAAGGCACGCCGGAAACTTTTCAGCTGCAGCATCAGCAGGGTCATCACCACCAGCAGGAACAGCGGCATGCCGGCGGCCACCGATTTCGAGCCGCGGTTGGAATCCTCCACGGTACCGCCGGTTTCCAGCAGATAGCCGGTCGGCAGCGCGGCGCGGATGCCTTCCAGTTCCGGCAGGATCTGCGCGGTCACCGTCGGCGGCGCGGTCTCGTCGTAGATGTCGGCACGCACGGTGATGGTCGGCAGACGGTTGCGGTGCCAGATGATGCCGTCTTCCATGGTGTACTCGAGCGTGGCGATCTGCGATAGCGGCACGCTGGCGCCGGAATCGACCGGCACCGACAGGCTGTCCAGCAAATCAAGGTTGGCGCGCTCGTTGTCCGGTCCGCGCAGCAGGATCTCGATCAGCTCATTGCCTTCGCGGTAGGTACTGACGGTGGTGCCCGACAGCGAACCGCGCAGGAAGGCCGCCAGATGCGTGGAAGTGATGCCGAGCGCACGGGCGCGGTCCTGGTCGATGTTCAGACGTACGATCTTGCTGGGCTCGTCCCAATCCAGATTGACATTGGCGACATGCGGATTGGCACGCACTTTGTCGGCCACCGCACGCGCGAGGCGCTTGACCTCATCGATGTGCTCTCCGGAAACACGGAACTGGATGGGATAGCCGACCGGCGGGCCGTTTTCAAGACGCGATACCCGGGTCTGCACGGTCGGGAATTTTTCATGCATGAGATCGATCAGCCAGATCCGTGTCCGTTCGCGGGACTCGATGTCCTTGGTCAGAATCACGAATTGGGCGAAGTTGGCCTGCGGCAGTTTCTGGTCGAGCGGCAGATAGAAGCGAGGCGAACCCGCGCCGACATGGCTGACGTAGTTGACCAGCTCCTTGCGCTTGGCCAATTCGCGTTCCAGCTGCTCGGCAACACGCTGGGTATCTTTCAGCGAAGCGCCCTCGGCCAGCTCCACGTCCACCATCAGCTCGAGGCGCGTGGACGACGGGAAGAACTGCTGCGGAATGAACCGGAACAGCAGCACCGAGGCCACGAAGGCG
>JBMSNF010000172.1:0-3827 GCA_049421545.1 Arenimonas sp. | reverse complement strand
AAATCCTGGCTGACCGAAGCCGCTTTCCGCATGATCCAGAACAATCTGGATCCGGCAGTGGCCGAGAATCCGCAGGCGCTGGTGGTCTACGGCGGCATCGGCCGTGCCGCACGCGATTGGGCCTGCTTCGATACCATTCTCGCCACCCTGAAAACCCTGAACGACGACGAAACCCTGCTGATCCAGAGCGGCAAACCGGTTGGCGTGTTTCCCTCACACCCGGACGCACCGCGCGTGCTGCTCGCCAACTCCAATCTGGTGCCGCATTGGGCGACCTGGGAGCATTTCAACGAACTCGATAAAAAGGGTTTGATGATGTACGGCCAGATGACCGCCGGTTCGTGGATTTACATCGGCTCGCAGGGCATCGTGCAGGGCACCTATGAAACCTTCGTGGAGATGGGCCGCCAGCATTACGGCGGCGACCTCACCGGAAAATGGATTCTGACCGCCGGTCTGGGCGGCATGGGCGGCGCGCAACCCTTGGCCGCCAGCATGGCCGGTGCCTGTTCGCTCAATATCGAATGCCAGCAGTCGCGCATCGACATGCGCCTCAAGACCCGCTACGTGGATGAACAGGCCAAGGATCTCGACGACGCTCTTGCCCGTATCGAGAAATACTGCCAAGAGGGCAAAGCGGTATCGGTGGCCTTGCTCGGCAACGCCGCCGAAATCCTGCCGGAGCTGGTCCGCCGCGGCATCCGTCCGGATGCGGTGACCGACCAGACCTCGGCGCATGATCCGCTGCACGGCTATCTGCCGGCTGGCTGGACCTGGGAGCAGTACATCGACGAACAGAAACACAACCCCGCCAAAACCGTGGAAGCCGCCAAGCATTCCATGCGCGTGCATGTGGAAGCCATGCTGCATTTCCAGAACATGGGCATTCCGGTGTTCGATTACGGCAACAACATCCGGCAGATGGCCAAGGACGTCGGTTGCGCCGATGCCTTCGATTTCCCCGGCTTCGTGCCGGCCTATGTGCGCCCGCTGTTCTGCCGTGGCATCGGTCCGTTCCGTTGGGTTGCGCTGTCCGGCGATCCGGAAGACATCGCCAAAACCGATGCCAAGGTCAAGGAACTGATTCCGAACGATCCGCATCTGCACCGCTGGCTGGATATGGCCAAGGAGCGTATTGACTTCCAAGGCCTGCCGGCGCGTATCTGCTGGGTTGGTCTGGGCGAGCGCCACCGCTTGGCGCTGGCCTTCAACGAAATGGTCAAGTCGGGCGAATTGAAAGCTCCGATTGTGATCGGCCGTGACCATCTGGATTCCGGCTCGGTCGCGTCTCCGAACCGCGAAACTGAAGCCATGCAGGATGGATCCGATGCCGTGTCCGACTGGCCCTTGCTCAATGCCATGCTGAATGTGGCCGGTGGCGCCACCTGGGTCTCGCTGCATCACGGTGGCGGTGTGGGCATGGGCTATTCGCAGCATTCCGGCGTGGTCATTGTGGCCGATGGCAGCGAAGCAGCGGCCAAGCGTCTGTCGCGTGTGCTGTGGAACGACCCGGGCACGGGCGTGATGCGCCATGCCGATGCGGGTTATGAGATTGCCATTGAATGCGCGAAAGAAAAGGGGCTGAATTTGCCTATGGTTTCTTAACCATTCATCACAATCGGTCTTATAGAGCCAAAAGGATAAGACAATCGAACATTCTCCCGCCTTCCGCGATTCATACCGTGCTTCGGAAATACCCAAAGGCTATTCCGGCTGGCGGCATTTCGCTGTAACCAACGCCTTGGTTCTCCTTTCCGTTGCCATCTGCGCGTGGCAACTCGAACATGTGCAATGGTGGGAATGGTTGTTCATTCCGGCGGTTGCCTTATATGCCAACTTAGCTGAATACTTCGGCCACCGCTTCGTGATGCACCACCCGCGCCGCGGATTCGGGTTGGTGTATACGCGTCATGTGAAGCAGCATCACCGATTTTTCACCGATACCGCCATGCCGGTGGACGGGCCGAAGGACTTCAAGGCCGTGTTGTTTCCGCCCATCCTGCTGATGCTGTTCCTGGGTGCTTTTGGCACGCCGGTGGCTTTGGCGGTGGGTTACTTAGTGAGTGCCAACGCCGGCTGGCTGTTTGCCATCACCGGGTTGCTGTACTTCCTCAACTACGAATACCTTCACCTGGCCTACCATCTGCCGGAAGATCACTGGGTTTCGCGCCTGCCATTCATGGCAAGGCTTAAGCGCTTGCATACCCTCCATCACGACCAAACACAGATGGCGCACAGTAATTTCAATATCACATACCCGATAGGGGATTGGTTGTTCGGCACGCTGCGGCGTTGACACACAACCGTCATAATTTCGTCATAAAATCGTCATGAACCGTCAGGAGCAAGCCATGACTGCAATTCGATGGGCAATGATCGCATTTATTGTGTTAATGGCGGGAGCCGTTTCGGCGGCAGAGCCCTATGTGCCGCTGGAAAAACGCCTGAGCTCCGAGCAGTTGCGGGAAACCGGACTGAGCACGCTATCGTCCGAACAGCTGGCGAAACTCAACGCCATCCTTGCCGGTCAGCCTGTAACGCAATCCACGCCGCTGCCCACAGCACCGGCCACTGTTGCCGGCAACGTTCCGCCGACCGCATCCTCCAGTGCTGCAGACAGGCCTTTGCTTGGCTTCAATGAGAAGCCGATACAGGCGCGCTTGAAAGGTACGCTGACCGGGTGGGATGAAGGAACGAATTTCCTGCTCGATAACGGTCAGCAGTGGAAGGTGCTCAAAGGACGCATGAAGCTTCCCCAAGCCCTGACGGACCCGGCAGTCAAGCTGGTGCCGGGAATCGCCGGCCGCTGGTTTCTGCAGGTCAGCGAGGATTATCCGATGGCGCGGGTCTATCTGATCAACTGAACACGCTGCCGTAAAGCTTGCGCAGTTCGTTCTTCTGCACCTTTCCGGTGCCACCGACCGGCAGGGTATCCACGAACAGTACTTCATCCGGTACCCACCATTTGGCCACGCGCTCGGCGAGGAAGGCCAGCAAGTCTTCGCGGCTGACCGCCACGTCCGGCTTGCGCACGATCAGCAACAGCGGGCGTTCTTCCCATTTCGGATGCCGCACGCCGATGACGGCGGCCATGGCCACGCCCGGATGCTGCAAGGCGGTGTTTTCCAGATCGATCGAACTGATCCATTCGCCCCCGGACTTGATGACGTCCTTGCTGCGGTCGCGGATCTGCATGCGGCCGGAAGCGTCGATGGTGGCGATGTCGCCGGTCGGGAACCAGCCGTCGACCAGTGCCGACTGTTCGGATTTGTAATAGCGGGACATCACCCACTGGCCGCGCACCATCAGTTCGCCCTGGCTGACGCCGTCACGGGGCAGGGTGGCGCCGTTTTCGTCCACCACCTTGAGGTCGATGCCGAACAGCGACTTGCCCTGTTTGGCCAACAGGGCGTGTTGCTGCTCACGCGGCAGATTCTGGTCTTTCGGTGCGATGAAGCCCATGGTGGCGGCCGCGGTGGTTTCGGTCATGCCCCAGCCATGGCGGACTTCCACCGCATAGAGATCGCGGAATTTGGCGATCAGCGCCTGCGGCATCGCCGAGCCGCCGACCGCCGTGCGGCGCATGGTGCTGAACTGCAGTTTGTTCTGCTCCACATGCTGCATCAGGGCCATCCAGATGGTGGGAACGCCGGCACTGACGGTGACCCGTTCGGTTTCCATCAGTTCGTACAGGCTGGCACCATCCAGACGCGGGCCGGGAAGCACCAGGCGTGCGCCGACCATCGGCGTGCCATAGGGAATGCACCAGGCGTTGATGTGGAACATCGGCACCACCGGCAAGACCGTATCGAGTGCGGAGATGCCGA
>JBMSNF010000171.1:0-3853 GCA_049421545.1 Arenimonas sp. | reverse complement strand
GGCATCTTGCGCTGCTGGGATTGCAGCTGCGTTCGCAGAAACCGCAACCGGTGTTCGCCGGCCAAATGCTGAGCCTGACCCTACTGATTTCACCACGCGGTAACCAAACCCGCCACTATGTGGTTTCGCATGGAGCATCCAATACCGGCTTGATGCTTGGCGCGGAGCCGCACGGGGCGACGCTGTCCATTCCAACACAAAGACGCGGACGCCTTCTGATTGACCGGATCCGGATAGCCACCCTGCATCCGCTCGGTCTCGCGCGTGCCTGGTGCACCTTGAACCTGCAGGAACAGGTCATGGTGTATCCGACTCCGCAGGGACAGGATCTGAACGCCTTCTATTCGACGGCCGATTCGGGCAGCGGCCGGCAAAGCCGGCAGCAGACCGAGCAACCGCATCATCTGCGGGAATACCGCAGCGGCGATTCCCGGAAACAGATCGCTTGGAAAGCCAGTGCGCGTGCCGGAAATCTGCAGGTCCGCGAATACGAGCACGGCAATACCGATGAATTGCTGCTGGACTGGCACCGGCTTGGCCATCTGGATTACGAAGCGCGCATCTCCCAGCTCTGCCTGTGGGTGTTGCAGGCCGAACAAAGACAACGGCGCTTCGCACTGGATATTCCCGGAACTCGGATCGAAACCGGAGCCGGAGCCGAACACCAGCGGCGCTGCCTGGAAGCCCTGGCCTTGTTGCCCCATGACTGAGGCCCTTCGAAAATCAGGTGCACTGTGCACGGCATTGGCGGTGCTGCCGCTGCTGCCGCAACTGCCGGCCATTCTGCTGGTGCTGATTGCGGCGGTTCTGGCTGCCGCCTATTTCCTGCCGAAACCGCATCTGCTTCTGATTCTCGGAGTCCTGGGCGCGACCCTCCTGCTCTTGCTATTCGCCTATCAGGGACGTTTCGGGCGCGATACCGCCGCCGCCATGCTGGCCTTGATGATGGCCCTGAAGTGTCTTGAAACCACGACCCTGCGCGACCTTCGTGCCCTGCTCGGCTTTGCCTTGTTCCTGCCATTCGCGGCATTGTTGAGTGTACAAACTCCGATGACGCTCGCGCTTTCACTCATCAGCGTACTGTTCTGGCTGTTCCTGCTGCAGATCAGCAGCACTGGCGAGTTGCTGCTGCCGGAGAAGTGGCGCTGGTCTTCACTCAAAGCACTGTTGCGGGCACTGTTCATGGCGGCACCGATGGCGGCGGCGTTGTTCTGGCTGTTTCCGCGCATCGGCACACCGCTCTGGGGTTTGCCGGGGCTGTCCGAACAGGGCACCGGTCTGGGTGACAGCATGAAACCCGGGCAATGGTTGGATATCCTCGCCGATGACCGTATCGCTTTCCGTGTCGATTTCACCGGGCCCGTTCCGGCGCCGGAACAACGCTATTGGCGCGGCCCGGTGCTTTGGGATTTCGATGGCATGGAATGGCGGCGCAATCCGCAGGACAGTCAAGCTGCTCCGGTTTCCGCGCCTCAGTCACTGGATACCCAGGCCGAGGAAAAAATCAGTTACCGGGTCAGTCTTGAACCGACGGAAAAGAAATATCTGCCGGTACTGGATTGGCCACGTCAGGCACCGGAACCTTACACGCTCAGCGCTGACTCCAGCCTTTACTCCAACACGCCCATCCAGAAGATGACCCAATACGCGGCCACGGCCTGGACGCAACCGGATGCAATCCGACCACTGGGCGATGCCGAACGGCAACGCGCCTTGAACTTTCCGACGGCGTTCAACAAACGCACGCAGGCTCTGGCGTTGCAGTGGCGGGCGCAGGCGGTAAACGACCGCGAGTACATCGCCCGCGTGCTGCAGTGGATCCGCCATGATTTCAGTTATACGCTGGCCACCGACCCGCCGCGCTTCGATGCCGTCGATCGCTTTTTGTTCGAAGACCGCAGGGGGTTCTGCCAGCATTTCAGCTCATCGTTCGCGATGCTCATGCGCGCCGCCGGCATTCCGGCACGTGTGGTCACCGGCTATGTCGGCGGTTACCGCAACCCCTATGGCGGTTACTGGGTGCTGTACATCAAGGATGCCCATGCCTGGACCGAAGTCTGGCTGGATGGCGAAGGCTGGGTCAGGATCGATCCGACGGCCGCCGTTGCGCCGGAAAACATTCTGGACACACTGGCAGGAAGACCGGGGCAGGACCAGTATGCCGGCGGTGGCGGCACCTTCTCGCCCCTGTTCGACTACGGAGACTTCATGCGTTCCCGCTGGAACGACTGGGTCATCGGATTCAATGCCGCCCGTCAAATGGCCCTGTTCAAGAACATCGGCTTCGCCCGTGCCGAACGTTGGCAGATGTTGCTGGTGCTGCTGACTCTGGCTGGACTGATTTCGTTTGCAATATTCAGTCTTTCGCAACGAACCCGCCTCAAAGAGCATCCGATTGATGCAGCCTGGCACCGGTTGGTCGCAAGACTTCGGAAACATGGTGTCGCCAAGGCCGCGCATGAAACCGCAACCGACTTCGCGGCACGCGTTGACGACTCCGGGCTCAAGGCCATTGCGCTGCGCTACACTCGATGGCGCTACGCCAGAACAGCGCTTGATCCGGCCGGGATATCCGCACTGGTCGCGGATATCAATCAGCACACAGGAAAAATCAACAGCGCACCGGATTCCGGAGTCTGACACCGGTTATAGTTATCATCACCTTAAAGGAGTCCGCCATGTTCCGTCATGCCATCCTGCTTGCCCTGCTCTATTCCGGATCCGCCTGGGCCGGAACGCTACCGACAACCGGCCCAGTATCGATTCCGACCCATGATGCCTTCTTCGATGCCATCCGTCGCCACTGCGGAAAAGCCTTCGAGGGCAAGGTCAGCATCGATAATCCGGCATCTCCGGGATTCGAAGGTCGGCTGGTCATGCATGTCCGGAAATGCAGCGACACCCAGCTCCAGATTCCGTTCCACGTCGGCGAAGACCGATCGCGCACTTGGCTGATCAGCAAAACCGGCTCCGGCCTGCAACTGAAGCACGACCATCGCCATAAGGATGGCAGCAGCGACAAATCAACGATGTACGGCGGTCATACCCTCGATGCCGGTTGGGCAACGGTACAGTCGTTTCCTGCGGACCAGTATTCCAAGGAATTATTCTCCGCCGCCGGTAATCCGCAATCGAACGGCAACACCTGGCAGATGTATGTGTATCCGGAAAAATTCACTTATCGCCTGGTTCGCGAAGGCCGCGAATTCCGTGTGGATTTTGATTTGACGAAACCGGTCGCTTTACCGCCGACGCCCTGGGGCTACGCGGACTGAGCCGCCGCGCCTTACTCAGGCAAATCCGCCGGTCAGCGGTGCGCCGCCCAGCAGGTGCATGTGGATGTGGAAGACGGTTTGCCCGCCGTGGCGGTTGCAGTTCATCACCACGCGATAGCCATCATCGGCAATGCCGATGGATTTGGCATAGGCCTGTGCCGCCAACATCAGCCGCCCCAGCATCAGCGCCTCCGAATCCGGAACATCATTGAGGGTATCGAAGCGGTGCTTCGGCACGAACAGCACATGCACCGGCGCCTGCGGCGCGATATCGCGGAACGCGATGATGTCCTCGCTTTCGAAAACGATGTCGGCGGGAATCTGGCGGTTGATGATTTTCTCGAAGATGCTGTCGCTCATGGGCTCCTCAGGGCATGTCGATGCGGGTACCGAAGGCGTGCGCCAGCGTGCCGCGGTCGACGTATTCCAATTCGCCGCCAATCGGTACGCCATGGGCCAGTTTGGACGGCTTGACTTCGAATTGGCGGGCAAGCTGCGCCAGATAGTGCGCAGTCGCCTCGCCTTCCACGGTCGGGTTGGTGGCGATGATCATTTCGGCAACCGTACCTTCGGCCAGG
>JBMSNF010000170.1:0-3860 GCA_049421545.1 Arenimonas sp. | reverse complement strand
GCGAAATTGCTGCAGGTCCGGCGCGCATTGCTGGAATTGGCCGGAATCGACAGGCCGATATTGGTAATCGTGGTGACATTGTTGCCGGTGGTCTTCGAACAGCTGATGCCGCTACTGCCGCCGGTGGCGGAGTACGCGACCTTGGCGCCTTCATAGTTGTAGCTGGTGATGTTCAGCGTGGTGGCACCCAACGTACTGGTCGTGCAGTTATAGGGATTGCCACCGGTCGAGTAGTTGCAGACCACCGCCGGATTGGCCGTGAAACTTGGATAAGTCGATGCGGCTGAACCGAAGGTGTAATTGGTGACATTGACCTGGTAGGTACCGCCGCCATCCGGAGGAGATCCGCCACCGATGGCGAACACCTGGCTGTCGTTCAGTGTGGTTTCGTCGGTATCGATGGTGTACGACAGCAGAGCCACGCCGGAGTTCGAGCTGAAAATGGAGGAATAGGCGGTCTGTTTGGTGTTGTTGGTCGGGTTCGAACCGGGCACCACTTTGCCGCGCACGGGATCGCTCTGGCTCACGCTGTTGGCGAAATCGGCATTGGTCACCACCAGCTCGGTGCCGGAGGTCGGCGACCAGTTGGTCAATTCGGAAAGATTGATGGACGTGAACGGCACATACTTCAGTACACAGCTTTGCAGCGTGGTGACCGAAGTATCGCAGGACGATTTGGCGTTGGTGATTTTATCCAGCGCTTCCGGTTCGAGGTAATCCAGGAACAGACCGCGGCTGTGCAGCCACTTGAAATCGTTCGAGCGCTGGATCGAGATGCTGTCCGGGTCGTTGATGTTGTTGGTAGCCTCCAGCGCCTGCACAGCCGATGCCGTCAACAGCGTGTTATAAGCCGATGGACTGCCCTGGTTGACGATGCGCGTGCCCAGATAATCCAGCACCATGTTCTGGTAATTGGTGGTGGCGGTGGCCGTCGGGGCATAGGCGCCGGCGCTGCCGTCGTTGCGGGTCCTCAGCAGATTGAAATAATCGTTGTTCATGTCGGCGGCGACACGGAAGATGCCATCCACGCGAATCAGGCGGCAGGCTTCCACATAGTCGTCGTTGGCGCCTGCGGCCACCAGGGTACCGTTGACGATTTTGTAGTGGGTATGCGTGTTGCGGCGCGGGTCGAACTTCGGACCGCTCACGCCGGACGGATCGTGGTGGTCGCGGCAACAGGTATTGCAGTACTGGCTTTGCGGCGGTGCATTGTTGGCGATGGTCGCGGCACCGGCTTTCGGCGCATAGGATGCGGCAGTCGGCACGGCATAACGGAATCCGTTCCAGTAGGTCGGCCGGTAGCTGGTATCGGTATTCACCGCATTACCGGCATTGCAGGTGCACCCGACCACCACCGTTTCCACCCGCGACTGCACCTGGGCGGTGTTGTCGTTCAGGCCGGCGTAGGTCAACACGTCGAACCGGGTTTCGACCACGTGCTGGTTGTTGTTGTTGCCGGCGATTTCCGGTTTCGGATTGGTCGCCGCGGTTTCGGTGCCGTTGCCCACGGCAATCGGAATCACGCCCTCGGTCAGGCTCGGATCATTGATCAGAACCCGCGGATAGCGTGGCTCGGAACTGGCGGTGTTGTTGAGCACCACTTTCGCACCATCACCCGGAGATACCGCGCCGATGGCATCCTCGATGCCGATGCTCTGGGTCGCGCCGGTGGCATCGGTCCAGGTCACGGTGACCGCGACGCGTTTGTATTCATTGTTCGCGGTATACGCCACACCGCCGCCATCGGCGGCCGGTGTCGCTCCGGTCAGAGTGGCAATGGCCGCAAAGGCGCCGACGCTGGGCTGATAACCGAAGCGCGTCACCGTCCAGGTGCGCGCGTAAGTCACGGCGCTTTCAGTCGCGGTGTCGTTGCCGGAGGTCAGGGCCTGATAACCGGCCAGCGTCTGGAATGAGCGCAGATCCTCGACCTTATCCTTGGCCAATTGCAGGGCGACCGTCTGTGCCTTGGTTTCCGCGGACGAGCGGATGATGCTGGTCTGCAGCGCAGCCAACGCCATCAGGCCGAAGCCGAGGACGACCACGGCAATCAGGACCTCGATCATGCTGAAGCCGCGCGCTTTCCGTTTCATAAAGATGTTGTTCATGGCGGTATCCTCAGAATCCTTCGGTCGCATCGAGCCAGCTGCCCGGCACGCGGGCGAATTTGGCATTGGCCGGCAGCGTATTCGGATCGGAGTTGACGGCGGTGTTGTCGTAGATGATGTCGATGGTACCGGCGATGTCGATATCGCCCTCGACCACCAGGGAACCGATGATCTTGGAATTACCGACGCCTTTGAATACGGCCGAGTTGTTGTTGCTGCGCACGAACAGCAGGCCGAAGAAATCGGTATTGTTCACTTGGGCTTCGCCTTCCAGCACGACGATGGCCGGATTGTTCGGCGAACCGACCTGGGGCGGCAGATCGCAGCTGCCCTTGATGTAATACAAACCGGATGCGGCCGCACCGAGCGCATTCAGCGCATTGCAGGTGACGACCTGGGCACCAAGCTCTTCCTCCAGGACATACGAAGCGCAGTTGGTGGCGCCGCCAGTGCCGCAGTTGGTGTTCACCGTATTCGCACCTTCGTTGACCACAACGCCGGTATTGAAAATCCACTCGAACAGCGAATCATCGGTGCTGTCGCTCAGATCGCTCTTGTTGTTGCCGTTGCAATCCAGTCCGGGAAAGAATGTGACGTCAGGCAAGGTGCCATCACCGCCATCGATGTCAAGGATATCGATGCCTTCCTTCTTGGTTCCGGCGGAATGCCCGGAAAGGAAATTATTTTCCGAACCGCTGATTGCGGGACAGCCGCAGGCGTTGTTGACGGTGACGCAGGTGGTCTTCAGCCCGGAAGCCGGGGTGCTTTTCAGATATTCACCGAGCTGGCAGGTGGCTACGCTGCCGACACCCCCGGGAGCCGGACAGCCGCCGCCGGGCACACTGCCGATGCCGACATCATTGGGCGACCAAATGGAGGCCGGTACGCCATAGCCGCCGGCGTTGGGATTGGTCACGATCTGGGCGTTGCCGAGGCCCTTGACGATTCCCGAGCCGATGACCGGCACGGACGAGGTTTGACTGGCGTCGGTATAGGACGCCCAGGTTTCCTTGATGACGGCGGTACTGCCTTCATTGACCAGACGCGCATGGGAAATGAAAGTGATGGCCACGCGGTTGCCGCGAGCCGGATTCTGGGTACAGGCCGGTGTGGCCAGCGAGGAGTCGATGCGGCAGAGCACGGCCTGCACAGTCACCAAGGACGGAAACGCCGAGGCGCCACCGACATTGCCGACGGCGCCGTAGGGCACGAGCGTGGTCGCCAGACTTGCACCGGTGCCGTCGGTGGTGAAGAACCAGAGTTGGTTGCGGCGGGCGATGTTCGGCTCGGAACGGCAGGGATGCGGCCGGCCGCCGATAGTGGCGGTATTACTGACGCCGTTGCAGCTGACCCAGCCGTTGCCGCCGGCGGTGCTGTCCAGCCAGCCACCCGCCGTATTGCTGATGATCAGGGAACGGCTGGCTTTCATGAATTCGCCGGCCATGTTGATGCCGGTTTCCGCGGCCTGCTCGGCGATGCGGGCGCGGTTTTCATTGAGCGCGGTGCGCTGCTCGAAGAAGCCGACACTGGTCGAGAACAGGACCACCACGCTGAGAATCAGCAACAGCATCATGGTGATGGCCAAGGTCGAAATGCCGCGCTGACGACGGCGTCCGGTAAAGGCAGTGATCATGTTCATTTCCATTTGTTGTCCCCTTCCCTCAGGTTCCGGTCGGTGCCAGGGCGCAATTCGCCGAAGCTTCCAGGCAGTCCGCACGCACTTTCACGCTGCTGCTGATACCCCGGGTATCAGCA
>JBMSNF010000169.1:0-3863 GCA_049421545.1 Arenimonas sp. | reverse complement strand
TCGCGGTCACGGTGACCTGCGCGCGCACTTCGATCTCGCCCATCGACACCGGCGTGGCGGCGACGGCGTCCTGCATCCGGCCGACCTGCACAGCCATCGGCGCGCTGCGCACGGCCATCACCGCGCCCGATTCCTCGATGCGCAGCACGGCCTCGACGCTTCGCCGCGCACCGGCCGCTGCGGCCTCCGCCACGCGTTGTTCGATCACCGCCAGATTCTCGGCGGCATCGCCGTGGTTGACGTCCTGGATCAGTGCGGTTTTGAGCGTCGAACGGTTCATTTCAGTAAGCCTTCGGGGAGTTGCATGGTGCAACAGTGCAGGCTGCCATTTTGCCAGATTAGATCGCGGCAGGGGATGCCGATGATGGCGTGCGCGGGAAAGGCCTGCTGCATGACCGCAAGCGCCCGGGCGTCGGCTGGGTCGCCGTAAACCGGCATCAGCACGGCACCGTTGATGATCAGGAAATTGGCATAAGAGGCGGCAAGGCGCCGGCCGGCATCCAGAATCGGCTTCGGCCAGGGCAGTGCGTGCAGGGTATAGGGTTCGCCGGCAACGGTGCGAAGTTGCGCGAGCTCGTCGGCCATCGCCCGCAACTCGCGGTAATGGCTGTCTTCCGGGTCCTCGCAGCCTTGGTAGACGATGGCATTTTCCGAAGCGAAACGGGCCAGGGTGTCGATGTGGGCGTCGGTATCATCGCCTTCAAGATAACCGTGCTCCAGCCAAAGCACACGGTGCTGGCGGAGCTCGGTTTTCAGGACGGATTCGATGTCGGCACGGGATTTATCGGGATGCCGCTCGCGCAGGCAATGCCAGGTCGAGAGCAGGGTGCCGGCACCATCGGTTTCGATGCCGCCGCCTTCCAGAGCGAAGTCGATGCGTCGGTGTTCGGCATTCCGGAAAAGCCCCTGTGCCGCCATTTCAGAGACGATGCGGTCATCCAGACCGGCTTCGAATTTGCCGCCCCATGCGGTGAAATGGAAGTCCAGCAGCTCAAAACCATCGCGGGTACGAAGACTGATCGGGCCGCTGTCGCGTAGCCAGGTGTCGTTGTAGGGCAGTGTGACGAAACGCACGCGGGTCAGATCGGTGCCGGCTTCGGCCAATGCCACGCGGGCAGCGCGCTCGATGGCGGCATCCGGAACCAGCAACAGCAGGGTCTCGCGTCGGCTAATGGCGGCGGCGATGGCCGAGAAACAGGCAATGGTCGAATCCAGACGTGCCGCCCAATCGGTGCCGCTGTGAGGCCAGGCCATCAGAACGGCGGCTTGTGGCTCCCATTCGGCCGGGAAGCGGGGGGTGTCACTCATCCTAAACTCCGGAAGCAAGGGGCCAAGAACAAGAAAAAGCCGGCGTCAGCCGGCTTGATCGGTGCAACGCCTGGAAAGCGATTAACGCTGACGGGCTTTGAAACGGGGATTCGATTTGCAGATCACAAAGACCTTGCCGCGGCGACGGACGACCTTGCAGTCACGATGGCGGGTCTTGGCCGACTTAAGCGAATTAAGGACTTTCATGGCTATATTCCTAAACAACGAAAACGGGAAGCGGGCATTATACCGCCAAAATCCTGTGAAAGCAATAACTTGTTAAATAAAACCTTAATCCGTGTAGGCTTTGGATAGGGTGTGCAGATGCAGGCGCTCGCGGTCGCGCAGGAAAGGCGAAACCAGCATCATGACCTGGACAATGCCCTGCTGGATGGCCCGTTGTTCGTCTTTTTCGCCCCGGACATTGGCGTAATTGAGCCAGAATGTGGCCAGAACCAGGATATTGGTGGCCAGACCCTCGATTTCGGCGGCACTGGCGCGCATGGCTCCGGTTTCGTTCAGACCACGCATGATGCCCTGGGCGTTGGCCGATCCCCTCTTCAGAATCCGTGCAAATCTAAGGCGTAAGTTCCTGTTTCTACTCAGGATATTGATGATGTCCCGGTAAATGAAACGGTAATTCCAGATGCATTCGAAGACCAGATGGAGTTGCAGCCAGACGTCCTCCAGAGTGACATCGCGTCCCTCCGGCGCCACCAGGGCCTGGTCCATGCGTTCCTCGAAGCGCAGGAACAGTTGCTCGATGATATCGTCCTTGTTGCGGTAGTGGTAGTACAGATTGCCGGGGCTGATTTCCAGCTCGTCGGCGATGTGATTGGTGGAAATGTTGGTTTCACCCTGCTCGTTGAAAAGGCGCAGGGCGACATCCAGAATGCGGTTTCGGGTTTTTCCGGACACGTCAGTCCTTCAGGGAGCCGACAAGGTCGACGTATTTCTTCATGGCGGATTCCCGACTGGTACCCTCCAGCTTTTGCCAAGCTTGGTATTTCGCCGAGGCGACGAAATCGAACATGCCCGGTGCCGGTCCGCTGACATCGCCTTCGGATCCCTGCTTGTACAGGCCATACATCCGCAGCAGGGTGTCGTTGTCGGGCCGCTTCTTGAGATTCTTCGCCTCGAGGGCGGCCAGTTCAAATTGTTCCTGCAGTGTCGCCATGAAGAAGTCCTTTGACCTGAAGTCGGATTCCAGTATTATGCATTAAACTGCGATTTGCGGTAAAAAATCAAGCACCTATTCAACATTCAACGGGAAAGGGATCGGGTATTTCTATGGCTTATTTCGTCACCGGCGCCACCGGCTTCATCGGCCGTTTTCTGGTCAGCAACCTGCTGAAACGCAAAGGGCAGGTGCACGTGCTGGTGCGTAAAGGCTCGGCCAAGAAACTCAGCCAGATCGGCGAAACGATGGGATGGGACATGAAACGCATCGTTCCGGTCACCGGCGACCTGTCCAAACCCAAGCTGGGGCTGAGCGCCACTCAGATCACCGCCCTCAAGGGCAAGGTCCAGCATTTCTTCCATCTGGCCGCCATCTACGACCTGACCGCCGATGCCGAGAGCCAGAAATTGGCCAATATCGGCGGTACCAAGAACGCCCTGGAACTGGCTGCGGTCATCAAGGCCGGCTGTTTCCATCACACCAGTTCCATCGCCGCCGCCGGCCTGTATCCCGGTGTCTTCCGCGAAGACATGTTCGACGAAGCCGAAGGATTGAAAGATCCGTACTTGAAAACCAAGCACGAGTCGGAAGGCCTGGTGCGCAAACAAAGTGCCGTTCCGTACCGGATCTACCGACCCTCGATGGTGGTCGGTCATTCCAAAACCGGTGAAATCGACAAAATCGACGGCCCCTATTATCTGTTCACCCTGATCAAGAAAATCCGGCAGACCCTGCCGCAGTGGATGCCGACCCTCGGCATCGAGGGCGGTCGCATCAATGTGGTACCGGTCGATTTCGTGGCCGATGCCATGGATCACATCGCCCACAAGAAGGGATTGGACGGCCATTGCTTCCATCTGGTCGATCCGGAACCGATGCGGTTCGGCGAACTGATGAACACCTTCGCGCGCGCCGCGCATGCACCGGAAATGACCATGCGTCTGGATGCACGCATGTTCGCTTTCATCCCGGCGCCGATGCGGATGGCGGTCAACAACCTGCCGCCGGTCAAACGTCTGACCAACATGATTCTGCGGGATCTGAAGATTCCGAAATCAACGCTGGCTTTCATCACCTATCCGACCCGGTTCGATACCCGCGAAGCCGAGCGCGCCCTGAAAGGCTCGAAGATCGCGGTACCTCCGCTCGACAGCTACGCCTGGCGCCTCTGGGATTACTGGGAGCGCAATCTCGATCCCGACCTGTTCATCGACCGCTCCCTGCGCGGCAAAGTCGAGGGCAAAGTGGTGCTGATCACCGGTGGTTCGTCCGGCATCGGCAAGGCCGCCGCCCTCAAGATCGCCGAAGCCGGCGCCAAAGTAATCATCGCCGCCCGCGGCGAGGAAGAGCTTGAGGCGACACGCAAGGAAATCTG
>JBMSNF010000168.1:0-3991 GCA_049421545.1 Arenimonas sp. | reverse complement strand
GCTCGAAGCAAGAAGAAGCCACCGACGCCGCTGCTGACGCCACCGCCGAAGCCGCTGCCGCCACCGACGCCGCTGCTGACGCCACCGCCGCTGCTGCTGACGCCGCCACCGCTGCTGCTGACGCCGCCACTGCCGCTGCTGACGCCACTGCCGCTGCTGACGCCGCTGCTCCGGCTGCCGACGCTGCCGCTCCGGCCGCTGAAGAAGCCAAGCAATAATAATCGCTTTGCGATTGTTGAAAAAACCGCCGGCAACGGCGGTTTTTTTTGGGTAAACTAAGTAAAAGAGGCGCCAGACCTTCCATGCCGAAACTAACCAGCACCATCGATACCGGTTCCGAGGAATTCGCCGCCAACCGCATTGCCATGCTGGAACAGCGCGATGCCCTGAATGCGCGTCTGAAAGCCGTCGCTCTGGGTGGTGGTGAAGCGGCCTGCGCCAAACATACGGCGCGCGGCAAGTTGCTCCCGAGGGAACGCATCGATGCCCTGCTCGACCCGGGCAGCCCGTTCCTCGAACTCTCGGCGCTGGCTGCAGACGGCCAATACGATGATCAGGCACCCTCGGCGGGTATCATCACCGGCATCGGCCGCGTGCACGGCCTGGAAGTGGTGGTGGTCGCCAATGATGCGACCGTCAAGGGCGGCACGTATTTTCCGATGACCGTGAAAAAGCATCTGCGCGCGCAGGAAATCGCCCTCGAGAACCAGCTTCCCTGCATCTATCTGGTGGATTCCGGTGGAGCCTTCCTGCCCTTGCAGGACGAGGTATTCCCCGACCGCGAACACTTCGGGCGCATTTTCTACAATCAGGCGCGCATGAGCGCCCGCAACATCCCGCAGATCGCCGTGGTAATGGGATCGTGCACGGCCGGCGGCGCCTATGTGCCGGCCATGTGCGATGAGAGCATCATCGTACGCGGCCAGGGCACGATCTTCCTGGGCGGACCGCCGCTGGTGAAAGCCGCCACCGGTGAAGTCGTCGATGCTGAAAGTCTTGGCGGAGCCGAGGTGCATACCGGCATTTCCGGCGTGGCCGATCACCTCGCCGAAAACGACGAGCATGCCTTGGCAATCGCCCGCAGCCTCGTGGCGAACTTCAACCGTCGCAAGCCCGAGCCCTTGGCGCTGAAAGCGCCGGTCGAACCGGCTTATCCCGCCGAACAGCTGTACGGCATCGTCCCCAAAGACGCACGCCGCCCCTTCGATGTCCGTGAAATCATCGCCCGTCTGGTCGATGGCTCCGAGTTCCAGGAATTCAAGGCGCGTTACGGAAAAACCCTGATTACCGGCTTCGCCCACCTGTACGGATTTCCGGTAGGCATCATCGCCAACAACGGCATTCTGTTTCCGGAAAGCGCACTCAAGGGCGCGCATTTCATCGAGTTGTGCAATCAACGCAACATTCCCCTGATATTCCTGCAGAACATCACCGGTTTCATGGTCGGCCGGAAATACGAGCAGGCCGGAATCGCCAAAGACGGCGCCAAAATGGTCACCGCCGTGGCCTGTTCGCATGTACCCAAGTTCACCGTGTTGATCGGCGGCAGTTTCGGCGCCGGCAATTATGCGATGTGCGGCCGTGCTTACGGCGCCCGCTTCCTGTGGTCATGGCCGAATGCACGCATTTCGGTGATGGGCGGCGAACAGGCCGCTTCGGTACTGGCAACGGTCAAACGCGATGGCATCGAG
The DNA here is from genome assembly GCA_049421545.1 of Arenimonas sp. Lineage (GTDB taxonomy): Bacteria > Pseudomonadota > Gammaproteobacteria > Xanthomonadales > Xanthomonadaceae > Arenimonas. The sequence goes on along the minus strand of JBMSNF010000168.1, from coordinate 2,300 downwards.
GCCAAGGGCGGGACTTGGAGCATGGAAGACGAAACCGCCTTCAAGGATCCCATCCGCGAACAATACGAGCGTCAAGGCCATCCGTTCTACGCCAGCAGCCGTCTCTGGGATGATGGTGTCATCGACCCCGCGGATACCCGCCGCGTGCTCGGACTGGCTCTGTCGGCCTCTTTGAATGCACCGATCGAACGCGGACCGGCAGCCGTCTACCGGATGTAGAATAAATCTATCGGATGTAGAATAAGGCGTATGGGGACACAACTTCAGGGGTTGGATATCGGCACGCTTCTGGTCGTGCACCAGATGCTGGCCATCGCGTCCGCCGTGGTGATATTCGCCGGCGCCATACATGCCAAGGGACGTTTCGGACTGTGGTTCTGGTTCGGCAGTTTCGCCGCCACGGCGGTGTTCCAGCTGCTTCGGGATCATGGCCCGGCTGAAACCTCCACGCTCATGGGCCAGTACGGCGTACTGCTCAATGCCGCTTTCATCGTTCTCGCGGTCAAATCCTATCTCGGGCGGCCATTGCTTTGGCTTCCCATCGTCATGGTTACCGCACTGACCGCCATCGGGCTGTGGCTGCTCGGACGGACACTGCTGGCGGACTGGGCGACTTTGGCGCTTACATTGACCGTTGCCGCCGCCCTGACCGGTGTGGCCCTGGTGGATCTGCTGCAAGCCTTCCGCCGTGAACGCGGCTTCGCACTCGGTTTCGGAACTTTCCTGGTCGGCCTGCTGCTGGCAAGGCTATTGCTACGCGGCCTGATTGCGGTTTCCCCGGCGGGAACGGGGGCCGGACCGGCACTGGCGGTCAATTCGACCGCATTGCTGATTTTCATCACCGCGCTGGTGATGCAGGGCTTCGCGATCCTGATGCTGGTCAACGATGACCTGCAGAAGAAAATGTTGGCCTTGGCGGAATTCGATGAGCTGACCGGGCTGCTCAACCGCAGGGGCATGGCCAACCGCTTCAAACGGCTGCTGGATCGCGCGCGCCGCGATGGTGAGCCCCAAATCAATCTAGCCGTCATCGACATCGACCATTTCAAATCCATCAACGACCGTTTCGGTCATGCCGCCGGCGACCAGGTGCTGTTCGAGATGGCGCGACGGCTGGAAACCATGGTGCGTCCCAATGATCTCTGTGTGCGATTGGGCGGTGAGGAGTTCGCGGTATTCTGGACCGGGGTGCCCGCCGATATGGCCACCGCCATGGCCGAGCGCATCCGTCTGGCCATCAGTATCCGGCCGTTCCAAACCCGCGAAGGCCTGCTGCGCTGCACCATCAGCATCGGTCTTTGCCGGATGAAGCCGCTTGAAAGCCTGGACGATTTCATCGATCGCGCCGATCAGGCGCTGTATGTGGCCAAAGAAGGCGGCCGCAACAAGGTAGTGGTGTTGCCTGGCTGAGCCTCAGGCACAGCTCCGGCAGGAGCTGCAATGGCTTTGGCATCCCTGCGGAATCGCCACCGCAGGACGCAGGGCGCGGCCCAGCCGCCGGCTCCATGACGCGTTCCGCGTTTCAAAGAAATAACTCACTCTGGCCTGCCACTGCCACATCGAGGGCGATGCGTACTTCTGCATCAAACGCAGAACACACCACAGCACCGCCGCATACACCAGCAGCCATTGCAGGATTTCGCTCATGCCAGTGCCGCCGCCGTCTGGTAGACCAGGAAGGCAAACAGGTAGGCCAAACCGAAAAGATAAATCACGGCGAAGCCGGTGTGTTTCCAGGAGTTGGTTTCACGCTTGATGGTGGCGATGGTTGAAATGCACTGCGGTGCGAATACATACCAGGTCAACACCGAAAGCGCGGTCGCCAGACTCCACTGCGAGGCCAGGATGCTGCCCAGCTGGCTGATGCCGGCCTCGTCACTGGACAGGGCATACACCGTCGCCAGGCCGGAAACGGCGACCTCGCGGGCGGCCATGCCGGGAATCAGGGCGAGTACAATCTGCCAGTTGAATCCGATCGGGGCGAACAAGGGCGCCAAGGCATGCCCGATGCGGCCGGCAAAGCTGTAATCAATGGCCGGCCCGGTAAATCCCTCCGGCGGGCTCGGGAAACTGGACAGGAACCACAGCAGGACGGTCAGGCTGAGGATGATGCCACCGACGCGGCGCAGGAAAATGCGCATGCGATCCCACAGACCGATGGCGAGGTCGCGCAGATTGGGCATCCGGTAGGACGGCAGTTCCAGCAGCAGCGCATGTTCGGATTACCGGCGGCTGAGCATTTTCATCACCCAGGCCACCACAAATACGCTGAGAATTCCGAATAGGTAAAGGCCGAACAG
>JBMSNF010000167.1:0-3994 GCA_049421545.1 Arenimonas sp. | reverse complement strand
GGGGCGGGCTTCGTTCTTGGCGAAGGCCGGAGTCTGGTCGACGTTGTCCGATTTCGGATCGCGCAGGTTGCCATCCAGGGTTTTCAGTGCCGCCAGCTGCTCGGGGGTGCGCTTGAACACCCAGACCGGCTTGCCGCGCCATTGCTGGATGATGCGCATGCCCGGCTCGTTGTCGATCTTGCTGATGTTGACGGTGACCGGGGCGCCGGCGGTCTGGGCACGGGCCGAGGGCTTGAAGGAGGTGACGAACGGGACGGCGGCGAAACCGGCACCGATGGCACCGACCACGGCCGTGGTGGTGGTCAGGAAACGGCGACGGCCGGTATTGACTTCGTGGTTAGCCATTCGGCTCTCCAAATCAGTGAAATGAAAGGAACTGGCCCGGATTGCTCCGGACTTATCGGCATATTGTAATAGATTAAGCCCCTGTTCAACAACGCCTGAACGGGCTCAGCCGGATTTCAGGGCTTTCCGGTAGCGATCGGCCAACTGCCCGACCCGAACCACGTAATTCCGGGTTTCTTTATAAGGCGGCACGCCTTTGAAGCGGTCCACGGCACCCTCGCCGGCATTGTAGGCGGCGGCGGCCAGGGTCAGGTCGTTTTGATAGCGTTTCAGCAGAAAGGCGAGATATTGCACGCCGCCATCGATGTTCTGTGCCGGATCGAAGGCATCGCGCACGCCGAAACGCCGAGCCGTGGCCGGGATCAACTGCATCAGCCCTTGGGCATTTTTGGGCGAGACCACATGCGGACGATAGGCCGATTCGGCGTGGATGATGGCACGCACGATGGCCTCTTCGACGCCGTATCGCTGGCTGGCGGCCTTGATTTCGGCGGCATAGGCCTGGGTATTCAGGCGGACATTGCCGAAATTGACCGTCGTCCCGGGGCCGCAGGCGTAGCAGGCCGCGATCGAGAAGATCGGGTATTCGGTGCGCTTGACCTGCACATTGGCCACCCCTTTCGGGCGGGTGCTGGCGAAATGCTTGACGCCGTCGGCATCGACCCAGACATAGGACGTGGAATAGCCCATGCGCAGGAACTTGGGCTCGCCGGCGGCCTTGGCCGCCACCGTCTGCGTACCGGCGTCCCCGGCCGCGGGCCGGGGCGCGGTGAATGAGGATTTTTCGTGGTTGTAGCTGACCGTTTTGCAGCTGGCGCCGGGGATTTTCTTCTGCACGAATTGCGGAACCCCGTCCGGCCCCTCGCAACGGTAAACCTCGCCGGCCCGAAGCACCGGCGAGACCACCAACAGCAGCAAGACAATCCGACACGGTGAAATAATCACGTTTCCCCTGAAACCATGCGATAACCCTTGGGAATTTAACACAGCACCGCTCAAAGATTGAACCGGACCTCCACCAAGGCCTCACCGCCGACCGGCTGCCCTTGCACCCGGCGCGGATTGATTTTCCATTTGCGCACACCGGCCAGGGCGGCCCGATCTAGGGATTTATCACGGCTGGGCTGGTAAATGCGTGTGGCGGTGACGGTGCCGGTGGCATCGTAACTGGCCAGAACGATGACGACACCGGTAATGCCGCCGCGGATGGCCGCCGGCGGATAGGCGATCGGATACTGCGCGCGGGTACTGGCATCGACATCCCCGCCGGCCGAATTGCCGATGGTTTCGCCCTGCGGCGAGTTGTCTTCCGGCACATAGACATCACCCGGCAAGGGCTGATCGGTGGTGGCCGGTGCACTGTCGGTTTTCGGCAATGGCGTTACCGCAGGGCGCGCCGGTGCGGCGGTGACCGGCGCCAAGGGCTTCGGGGGCACCGGCAGCAGGGGGATGGGTTTGGGCTTTTCCGGTTTGGTGAAAATGATTTCAGTGACGGTGCGCTGCGCAGCCATGGGCTCGGGCAGGCTTACCGGCACCATCAGAAGACCGAAGGCAACGATATGGATGGCCAAGGTGGCACTGATGGCGGTGATGCGTGCCGGACTCAGTTGCTCCCAAACAGTTGCGGATGGACGGATGCTGGTATCCATGACTCCTCCTGATGCGGGTGGGCTCGATTCATCCTAGAGCGCCCTTCCCTGGAAAAGCCATAGTGCCGCAATCTGCGGTTTATCCGCGATTCACGCGCCGGCGGCGGACCGCGGCCACTGCTTGTAACGGCCGGCGATGCCCATCGGCGGTTTGCCGATATCGATGCCGATGCTTTTCAGATCGGCTTTGAGTTCGTTGCGCAACACGTGGTAGTCGACCTGGGTGGCATGACGCGAGCCGCCATCGAAGCGATAGTGCGGATTGTCCATTTCGTGACGGATACGCGCCGCCAGATCGGCCGGACGCCGGTAGCGTCCGGTGATTTCGGCGCAAGCCAGCATGGCCTGATAGTCGGCCAGCGGCCAGATGCAGCCGGTCGGCTGGAACAGACCGATGAAATACAGATTGGCAATGCCGTCCGGAATCATCTTGCGGTACAGCGGCACTTTTTCGACATGCTGGAAATCGATCAGATCCGGCGCGAAGAACGGAAACTTGATCCAGAATCCGGTACAGGCGCAGACGCGGTCGAAGCGCCGCCGGCTGCCATCGGTGAACTCCACGGTATCGCCGTCGAAACACGTTATGCCCGGCACCGGCGTGATGCGGCCATGGCGGATGAAATCGAGCAGATCGGAATTCAGGGTGGGATGGTGGCTGAGCACGGGCTTTGTGTTGGCGGGCAACCCGTAGCTTTCGTAGGGCCCCTGGCTGATGCGCAGCATCAGGGTCATCAACCATTGCTTGAGTCGGCGTGGCAGGAAATTCAAACCGGCGCCGGTCACATCCGAAGGTTTGCCGAGCATGAATTTGGGCACGAACCACTGCGGACTGCGCATCGACAGGCACACCTGCCCCGCCAGCCGCGCCGATTCCACCGCGATATCGCAGGCCGAATTGCCGGCACCGATGACCAGCACCGACTGCCCGCGCCAGCTGTCGTCGATACCTTTGAAATCATGCGAGTGCATGTAGATGCCGGTAAACCGGCCGGGATACTCCGGAAATTTCGGCGCCCAATGGTGACCGTTGGCGACCATCAGCACATCGAAGTCGGCGCACTGCGCCGCGCCCTCGGCATCGGTATAGGCGATCCGCCAGGAGCCGTCCGGCTGCGGCTGCGCCGAAGTGACCGTGTGCCGGAAACGGATGGCGGGCATCACGCCGAAATGCCACGCGTAACTGTCGAAATAGGCCTGGATCTGGTTGTGTTTCGGATAATCCGGATACTCGGCCGGCATCGGGAAATCTTCGAACTCCGACAGCGCCTTCGAGCTGATGATGTGGGTGTTTTCATAGACGCTGGAATGGCCGGTGGCGGCGTTGAACACCCAATTGCCGCCGACTTTGTCGTTCTTTTCGAACACGGTGACATCCAGCCCCGCCTGCACGGCATTCTTGGCTGCGGCCAGGCCGCTGGGGCCGGCTCCGATGACACAGATGCGTTTTGCCTGCATGGACCGCACTCCACCACTGATCATGAATGCCCATTATGCCCAAACCGGGGCCATATCCGCCGTCTCTTGCTACAATGGGCGCCCCTCCCGACCGGAATAAGCGCCATGACCGGGAAATCCCCCGCCAAAAAGCTGTACATCAAAACCCACGGCTGCCAGATGAACGAGTACGACTCGGACAAAATGGCGGACGTGCTCAATGCCGGCCACGGCCTGGAACTGACCCAGGATGAGAACGAGGCCGATGTCATCCTCATCAATACCTGCTCCATCCGCGAAAAAGCCCAGGAGAAAGTATTCTCCCAGCTCGGCCGCTGGCGCGAACTGAAAGCCCGCAACCCGGACCTGGTCATCGGCGTCGGCGGCTGCGTGGCCTCGCAGGAAGGCGAAGCCATCCTCAAGCGCGCGCCCTATGTGGATCTGGTGTTCGGACCGCAGACCCTGCACCGCCTGCCGGAAATGATCGATGCCAAACGCGGCAGCGGCAAACCGCAGGTCGACATCAGCTTTCCGGAAATCGAAAAATTCGATCACCTGCCAAA
>JBMSNF010000166.1:0-4036 GCA_049421545.1 Arenimonas sp. | reverse complement strand
TTGCCGCTGTTGGCCGAGGTCTGGATGGCTTCCACCACGCGTTCGAGCTGGTCGGAGGCGACCGCCACTTCCAGTTTGATCTTCGGCAGGAAATCGACCACGTATTCGGCGCCGCGGTAGAGCTCGGTGTGGCCTTTCTGGCGCCCGAATCCCTTCACCTCCGTCACCGTCACGCCGGTCACGCCGACTTCGCTGAGCGCTTCGCGCACATCGTCCAATTTGAACGGCTTGATGATGGCCATCACCATTTTCATAGGAATCTCCCGATTTATCCTCAGCATAGCGAAAATCCCGCGAAACCGGTGGGCTTTCCCACCGATTTATAGTAAAATGACCGGGCGGTTCGGCAGAACGGATGACCGACCCGCCCGGGTCCGGCCGGCACACTGGGCGAAACCCACACGGAGCACCACCCATGATCGACCTCGCCGCCATCGATGATTTGGCCCGCCGCCTCAGCAACCTGGTACCGCCCGGCATGCAGCAGGCCCGGGAAGACCTCGAACAGAACATCAAAGCCACGCTGCAGATGAGTCTGTCGAAGCTCGATCTGGTCACCCGCGAGGAATTCGACGTGCAGCGCGCGGTGCTGCTGCGCACCCGCGAGAAGATGGACGCACTCGAGCGCACCATCGAGCAATTGGAAGCCCGCCTGCGTTCGCAGGACGCCGCCGAATAATCCATCCCCACGGGGGTTGTCATGTCTCTTGCACTGGTCCACAGCCGGGCCAAATCCGGCGTGCAGGCACCGGCCGTGCGCGTGGAAGTCTATCTCGCGGCCGGATTGCCCGTTCTCAACATGGTCGGCCTGCCGGAAGCGGCGGTCCGTGAAAGCCGCGACCGCGTGCGCGCCGCCATTTCCTGCGCACAGCTGGAATTTCCCAACCGGCGCATCACGGTCAATCTGGCCCCGGCCGACCTGCCGAAAGACGGCGGCCGTTTCGATCTGCCGCTGGCGCTCGGCATTCTCGCCGCGAATGGCGCCATCGATCCGCAGGCCCTGAACGATTACGAATTCATCGGCGAACTGGCGCTGACCGGCGAACTGCGCGCCATCGACGGCGTCCTGCCGGCCGCGCTCGCCGCGAAACAGGCCGGACGCCGGATGATCGTGCCGGTCGGCAATGCCGCCGAAGCCGGGCTGGCGCGTGCCGAACACCTCTATACCGCCCGCACGCTGATGGACGTCGTGCATCATCTGCGCGGTGAGCGCATGCTGCCCATCGCGTATGCGGGTCTGGACTTCATGGATGCCCCGATGCCGGACATGGCCGATGTGCGCGGCCAGCACAGCGCGCGCCGGGCCATGGAAATCGCGGCGGCCGGCGGTCACCACATGCTGTTGATCGGCTCGCCCGGCTGCGGCAAAACGCTGTTGGCTTCACGTCTTCCCGGTATTCTGCCGCCGGCTTCGGACGCGGAAGCAATCGAAAACGCGGCGATCACTTCCGTGTCCGGCAAGGGCCTGGATCTGGCCCGCTTCCGGCAGCGTCCGTTCCGCAGTCCGCACCACACTTCCAGCGCGGTGGCACTGGCCGGCGGCGGCACCCAACCCAAGCCCGGTGAAATCTCGCTGGCCCATCAGGGCGTTCTGTTCCTCGATGAATTGGCCGAGTGGGACCGCAAAAGCCTAGAAGTCTTGCGGCAGCCTCTGGAGTCGGGCACGGTCAGCATCTCGCGTGCCGCCACCAGCGCGGAGTTTCCGGCGCGCTTCCAATTGGTCGCGGCCATGAATCCCTGCCCGTGCGGCTGGTACGGCGACAGTTCAGGACGATGCCGCTGCAGCCCGGACGCCATCGAGCGGTATCGCGGCAAACTGTCCGGCCCCTTGCTCGACCGCATCGACATCCATCTGGCCATGACACGCCTGAGTCACGAGGAGCTTCATTTGAATGCGCCCTTGGGCGAACCCAGTGCCGTCATCCGCGCGCGGGTCTGCGCGGCGCGGGCCCTGCAGATGCAACGCAGCGGGGTCTGCAATGCGCATCTGTCCCAGGCTGATCTGAAAACGCACTGCCAGCTGGATGCCGGCAATCAGGAGCTGCTCGACAAGGCCATGAACGCCCTCCAGCTGTCGGCGCGCGCCACCTACCGCATTCTGCGGGTGGCCCGCACCATCGCCGATCTGGCAGGCAGTCCCGATATCGGCACCCCGCATCTGGCCGAGGCCATCCAGTACCGGCAACTGGACCGGGCGCTGGCCGTGCCGAAACGGCGGTCATGAGCCGAAATCCGTCCACCGGCTGGCAATTCGCGGCAATCCGGCTAGAATGGTTGCATGAATAAGAATCATTCCCCTTTCGCCGTCGACGCCATGGTCGCTCAATCGGAAGCCGCCGCCGAGCTGTTGAAGGCCATCGCCAACGCGCAGCGCCTGCGCATCCTGTGCATGCTCATCGAAGGCGAATTGAATGTGTCGCAATTGAACCAGCGGCTGTCGCTGACTCAATCCGCACTTTCGCAGCATCTGGCTGTGCTGCGTGAAAAAAATCTGGTCAGTTTCCGGAAAAATGCGCAAACTGTCATTTACCGCGTTGCCGAAGGGCCGGTCACGGCCATCATCCAGACCCTTCACGACGTGTATTGTCCGCCGAAATAAACGCAATACGCGGACATGATGTGATTCCGAAATTTCTCAAAAGGATATTCACCATGCCCCAGTCCGTCCCGGTGAAAGAAGCGGCTGAGCGCCATCAGAACGGCGCGACGCTGGTCGATGTGCGCGAACCCGATGAGTTCGAAGCGGTGTCGGCACCCGGGGCCGTGAACGTGCCGCTGTCGCTGATCCAGAAATCCGGCAAAAAGGCATTTGTCAAAGCCGGGGTGGATCCCGACATGGACGGACTGCTGGTCATCTGCCGCAGCGGCGGTCGCAGCGCGATGGCCTGCCAGATGCTGGGCGCGCATGCCATCAATGTCGATGGCGGCATGCTGGCCTGGGTCACCGCCGGATTGCCGACCCGCTGATGAGCCGGGTACACGGCGCCTGCCTGTGCGGCGCCCTGACCTTTTCCGCCGCCCTGCCCACGCTGTGGGTGGCGCACTGCCATTGCACGCTTTGCCAGAAGAACGCCGGGGCTGCGTTCGTGACCTGGGCCGGATTTGCCGAAGCGGAGGTCGACATCGGGGATAACGCCGATGTGCTGCGCTGGTACAGCGCCACGGAAAACGCCTATCGCGGCTTCTGCGAAAACTGCGGTTCGACGGTGTTCTTCAAATCGGAACGCTGGCCGGGAGAACTGCATATCACGGTCGTCAATTTCAGCGAAGCGCTCGACCGGGAACCGCAGGCGCATGTGAACTGGGACACGCATCAGCCCTGGCTGCATCTGGATGACGGATTGCCGCGGAAACCGGAATGAAAAAGGGATGGCCGAAACCATCCCTTTTCCAATAACAGGATTGCATTCTTTATTTTTTGGCCATCGACTTCTTGATGAAGCCGACGATGGCGATCAGAATCGCGCCGCCGGCACCGCCGCCGACGATGTTGCCGATCATGCCCTCAAGCTGGCCGGAAGCAGCCATCGAACCCAGCAGGCCGCCGATGGCTCCGACCACCGAATTGCCGGTACTGCCCAGCGACAGGTTTTTCAGTGCGGCGCCGGCGGCATTGCCGCCGACCGCGCCACTGACCAGCTGGATGATCATCGGAAGTAAACTTTCCATACCCTCTCCTCGATTGTTGTTGGATTATTGTTTTACGGAAGTTCAAACGACTACGGTACAACTCACCCAGTGATTACTGGGTAATCGGCACCAGGGTGATCTCCACCCGGCGGTTATTGGCGCGGCCTGCTTCGGTATCGTTGGTATCGACCGGCTGGGTTTTGCCCTTGCCGGAAACCACCAGACGCTGCGCGGCGACGCCATGCGACTGCAGATAGCCGGCGACACTGCGGGCGCGCCGCTCGGACAAGGCCTGGTTGGCGGCATCGCTGCCGATGCTGTCGGTATGGCCGACGACGTTGACCGTGGTCTGGTTGTATTCGCTCAGCGTCGCGGCGACCTTGTCCAACACCGGATAGAACTGCGC
>JBMSNF010000165.1:0-4077 GCA_049421545.1 Arenimonas sp. | reverse complement strand
GACGTTGCGGGGATTCGACGTATTGGTGCAGGAAGGGATTGCGGCGATGATGACGGCGCCATCCGGCATCAGGCCGTGCGCCTCATCCGCCCTGCCGGCATCCAACTTGGCCGAATCGGCGATGCCGCGCTCGGCCAGGGCGCTGGTGGGCAGGCGCTTGTGCGGATTGGACGGACCGGCCATGTTGCGGACGACCGTTGCCAGATCGAAATGCAAGGTGCGCTCATACTGCGCGTTGGCCAGATCATCGGCCCACAGTCCGGCCGTCTTGGCGTAGGTTTCGACCAACGCCACCTGCTCATGGCTGCGTCCGGTCAGGCGCAGATAATCCAGGGTATTGCCGTCGATGAAGAACATCGCGGCGGTGGCGCCGTATTCCGGGGCCATGTTCGAGATCGTGGCGCGGTCGCCGATGGTCAGCGCCGCAGCGCCTTCGCCACGGAACTCGAGATAGGCACCGACCACCTTGGATTGCCGCAGGAACTCGGTCAATGCCAGAACGATATCGGTAGCGGTGATTCCGGGCTGCGGCCTGCCGGCAAGTTCCACGCCGACGATTTCCGGCGTGCGCATCCAGGACGCACGGCCGAGCATCACGCTTTCGGCTTCAAGACCACCGACCCCGACGGCAATCACGCCGAGCGCGTCGACGTGCGGCGTGTGGCTGTCGGTCCCCACGCAGGTATCCGGAAAGGCCACGCCGTTCTGCACCTGGACCACCGGCGACATCTTCTCCAGATTGATCTGGTGCATGATGCCGTTACCCGGCGGAATCACCTCGACATTGCGGAAGGCCTGCTTGGTCCAGTCGATGAAGTGGAAGCGGTCTTCATTGCGCCGGTCTTCGATGGCACGGTTCTTGGCGAAAGCGTCCGGATCGAAGCCGCCGCACTCCACCGCCAGCGAGTGGTCGACGATGAGCTGCACAGGCACCACCGGATTGACCTGCGCCGGATCGCCGCCCATGTCGGCGATGGCATCGCGCAGTCCCGCCAGATCGACCAGGGCCGTCTGGCCGAGGATGTCGTGGCAGACCACACGTGCCGGAAACCATGGGAAGTCCAGATCACGGCGATTGTCGATCAATTGCAGGAGGAAATCGTCCCTGCGCGCCGGCTCAGCGCGGCGCACGATGTTTTCCGCATGCACGCGCGCGGTGTACGGCAGGGCGTTCCAGGCGCCGCTGCGGATGGCTTCGACGGCGGCACGGGCATCGACGTATTCCAGCGCCGTACCCGGCAGCAGCTTGCGGAAATCGCCGCTCATCGCTTGCCGATCGGCACGAATTCGAGGTTTTCGGGGCCCGTGTAGTTGGCGCTGGGGCGGATGATCTTGCCGTCGATCCGCTGCTCGATGACATGCGCCGACCAACCCGAAGTCCGGGCGATCACGAACAGCGGCGTGAACATGTCGGTGGGAACGCCCATCATGTGGTAACTCACGGCCGAGAACCAATCGAGATTGGGGAACATCTTCTTGATGTCCCACATCACCGACTCCAGGCGCTCGGCGATGTCGTACATCTTCATGTTCTGCTGTTCGGCGGAAAGCTCCTTGGCGACCTGCTTGATGACGGCATTGCGCGGATCGCCGACGGTATACACCGGATGGCCGAAGCCGATGACCACTTCCCGGCGCTCGACGCGGGCCTTGATGTCGGCTTCCGCTTCGTCGGGCGTCTCATAGCGTTTCTGCACCTCGAACGCGACTTCGTTGGCGCCGCCGTGTTTCGGTCCGCGCAGGGCGCCGATCGCGCCGGCCACGCAGGAATACATGTCGCTGCCGGTGCCGGCGATCACCCGCCCGGTGAAGGTGGATGCGTTGAATTCATGCTCGGCGTAAAGGATCAGCGAGGTGTGCATTGCGCGCACCCAGCTTTCGCGCGGCTTGCTGTCGTGCAACAGATGCAGGAAATGGCCGCCGATAGAGTCATCGTCGGTTTCGACTTCGATGCGCCGGCCGTTGTAGGCGAAGTGGTACCAGTACAGCAGCATCGAACCGAGCGACGCCATCAGCTTGTCGGCGATGTCACGTGCGCCCGGGTGGTTGTGGTCGTCCTTTTCCGGTTTGATGCAGCCGAGGACGGAAACACCGGTGCGCATCACGTCCATCGGATGGCTGGACGGCGGCAATTGTTCCAGCGCGGCCTTGACCGACGCCGGAATGCCGCGCAGCGACTTCAACTTGGCTTTGTAACCGGCAAGCTCGGCGGCATTGGGCAGTTTGCCATGCACCAGCAGATGCGCGATTTCCTCGAACTCGCTGCTGGTCGCCAGATCCATGATGTCGTAACCGCGGTAGTGCAGATCGTTGCCGGTGCGTCCGACCGTGCACAGCGCGGTATTGCCGGCAGCGGTGCCGCTGAGCGCGACGGATTTCTTGGGCTTGAAGCCTGCGGCCTGGGGAGTGTCACTCATATTGCGCCTCGCAATGCGGAATCAGGATTGTTCGGAAAAACTGTATTCGAAAACATAGGAATGTTCGCCGTCCTTGATGTCAATCCGCATTTCGCCATCAAGGCCGAGCAGATCACCGGTGGCGGAATCCGGGACCACCCGAATGGACTGGAATGGCTGTCCGCGGACCATTTGCGATGCGTGCTGGAGCACGAAGCCGCCGTGCTTTCCTGCAAGCATACCGCTCACCTTTTCCAGCGCCACATACGCCATCGAACCGTCGACGTCGGTCATCACCGAAAGCATTTCTCCGGAGCTGACGGCCTCGAGATCGCCATGGAACTGCTTATCAAGGCTTCGCCGTCCGATGACGGCGGCATCGGCCTGGGCAGAAGCCGGCTGCAGCTCCAATTTGACGCTAAAGGTCCCGGTCGCCTTGCTGATCATCATTCATTCCTTGCCTTTTGCACCGGAGAACAATGCATCCAGCTTGCCTTCATAGCTGTGGTAATTCAGGAAATCATACAGCTCGGCGCGCGTCTGCAGGGTGTCGATGATGTTTTTCTGGGTGCCTTCGCGGCGGACGGTTTCGTAGAAATTCAGCGCCGCCTTGTTCATGGCCCGGTAGGCGCCGCAGCAGTAAAGTGCGATGTCCACACCGGCATCGCGCAATTCCTCGGTGGTGTAAAACGGCGTGCTGCCGAATTCAGTGAGATTGGCCAGAATCGGCACCTTAACAGCCGCCTTGAACTTGCGGTAATCATCGAGCGAGTTCATCGCTTCCGGGAAAATCATATCGGCTCCGGCTTCGACATAAGCCACGGCCCGTTCGATGGCGGAATCCAAGCCCTCGACGGCAGCGGCATCGGTGCGCGCCATCAAGACGAAGGATGCATCTGTTTTGGCATCGACGGCGGCTTTGACGCGGTCGGTCATTTCCTGCAGGCTGACCACTTCCTTGCCCGGTCGATGGCCGCAACGCTTCTGTCCGACCTGGTCTTCCATGTGCACGGCGGCAACGCCAATCCGTTCGAAACTGCGGATGCTGCGGGCGATGTTGAACGCCCCGCCCCAGCCGGTATCGATATCGACCAACAAGGGCAAGCCGGTGGCATCGACGATGCGGCGGGCATCGGTGAGCACGTCTTCCATGGTGCTGATGCCCAGATCGGGCATGCCGAGCGAGTTCGCGGCCACGCCACCGCCGGACAGATACAGCGCTTTGTAGCCGGTGCGTTTGGCCATCAGGCCCGCATACGCGGTGATGGCACCCATGACCTGCAACGGCGACTCTTCGGCGATGGCGCTACGGAATGATTGACCCGGTGATTGCATCGTAAGCCCTTTGTCGGGAAAGGCGGCCGAAGCCGCCTTTCGTGATTACAGCAGATCGGCAACGCCGGCGCGTTCCTCTTCCAGCTCGGCCAGTGTCTTGTCCATGGCCGCACGGCTGAAGGCATCGACCGGCAGGCCTTCGATGCGGGTGTATTCGCCATTGGCGCAGGTCACCGGCACGCCGTACATGACGCCCTCCGGGATGCCGTAGCTGCCGTCGGACGGAACGCCCATGGTGACCCACTTGCCGTTGGTGCCGAGCACCCAGTCACGGATGTGATCAATGGCGGCATTGGCGGCCGAGGCCGCCGAAGACAGGCCGCGCGCCTCGATGATGGCGGCGCCG
>JBMSNF010000164.1:0-4132 GCA_049421545.1 Arenimonas sp. | reverse complement strand
AATTGACCAGGCCTTTCTCGGCCAGATGGCGCTCGTTGAGCGCATATTGCACCGGCAGCAGCGACAGCGTGGTCACGCCGAGCTTCTTGAAATGCGCGATGGCTGCCGGATGCGCGAGCGCCGCGAAGCTGCCGCGCAGGGCGTCCGGAATGCCCGGCAGTTGCATGCTGAAACCTTTGACGTGCAATTCGTACAGAACCACATCGGCCAAGGCATGGCGCGGCCGGTTCGCCGCTCCCGGCGCGATGCCCGGATCGGGCAGTACCCGGCTTTTCAGTGCGCTGGAGCCGTTGTCGCAGTCATCCGGCAGGCGGTCGCCCTCGGGGTGGTCGCGCAGGCAGCCATGGTGCTCGTCCTGCCAGTCGAAGTGGCCTTCGATGGCACGTGTGTAGGGATCCAATAACAGTTTGTTGGCATTGAAGCGCCGTCCGTTTTCCGGACGGTAGTCACCGTAGGCGCGGTAGCCGTAGCATAATCCGGGCACTGCGCCATCGAGGAAGCCGTGGAAGATGCCATCGTCCGGACCATGCAGCCGGTAGCGTTTCAGTTCCGTGCTGCCGTCTTCGGCATACAGGCACAATTCGATGGCTTGCGCACGCTGCGAGAACACCGCGAAGTTGACGCCGCCATCATTGGCATGCGCGCCCAGCGGGGCATCCCGGCCCGGTTCCAGATGTTCGGGTAGCGCATTCATGGCGCGGGCACCAGAAACACGGTGGACAGTGGCGGCAGGGTTACCGCCAGTGAACGGGGATGGCCGTCGGCGGCGAGTGTTTCGCACTGCAGTACGGCACCGGTATTGCCCAGATCGCTGCCGCCGTAATGGCGCGAATCGGTATTCAGGGCTTCCTGCCAACGCGGCGCCAAATCATACGGAAGGCCGATGCGGTAACCCGGCCGCGGCACCGGCGTCATGTTGGAGAGCACGATGACGGCATTGCCCTTGCCGTCACGGCGCAGCCACGACAGCACCGAGTTGTCGGCATCGCCGCCGTTGAGCCATTGGAAACCCTCGGCTTCGCAGTCTTTGGCGTGCAGGGCCGGGCGGGCGCGGTAAAGCGCATTGAGGTCTTGGATCAGGCGCTGGATGCCGGCATGACGCGCGTCTTCCAGCAACGACCACGGCAGGGCCTGGTCGTGCCGCCATTCGGTCGGTTGCGCGAATTCCTGGCCCATGAACAGCAGCTTCTTGCCCGGATGGCCCCACATGAATCCGTAGTAGGCACGCAGGTTGGCAAAGCGTTGCCAGTCATCCCCCGGCATCTTGGCCAGCAGCGAGCCCTTGCCGTGCACGACTTCATCATGCGAAAGCGGCAGCATGAAATTCTCACTGAAGGCATACACCAGACTGAAGGTGATTTTGTCGTGGTGCCAGCGCCGGTGTACCGGATCCTCATGTATGTACTGCAGGGAATCGTTCATCCAGCCCATGTTCCATTTGAAATGGAAACCCAGACCGCCGGCATGCACCGGCGTGGTCACGCCCGGGAATGCGGTCGACTCCTCGGCCACGGTGATGGCGCCGGCACTGCCGCCGATTTCGGTATTGATGCGCTGGAACAGGGATATCGCCTCAAGGTTTTCGCGGCCGCCGAAGGCATTCGGCAGCCACTCGCCGGGCTTGCGTGAATAATCGCGGTACAGCATCGAGGCCACCGCATCGACGCGCAGGCCATCGACGCCCCAGCGCTCGATCCAATAGCGGGCACTGCCGCTCAGGAAGTTGCGGACTTCGTTGCGCCCGAAATTGTAGATGGCGGTGTTCCAGTCGTGATGCCAGCCCTCGCGCGGATCGGCGTATTCGTAAAGCGCCGTGCCGTCGAACTGCGCCAAGCCGTGCGCGTCTATCGGAAAATGCGCCGGCACCCAGTCCAGCAGAATGCCGAGGCCGTGCGCATGGCAGGCCGCGACGAAGCGGCCGAAACCCTCGGGCGGGCCGAAGCGCGCGCTCGGTGCGAACAGGCCGAGGGTCTGGTAACCCCATGAGCCGTCGAACGGATGTTCGCTGATGGGCATCAGCTGCAGATGGGTGAAGCCCAAAGACGCCGCATACGCCGGCAAGGTGTCGGCCAGTTCATCCCAGTTCGGGAATCCGCCATCCGCACCTTTGCGCCAGGATCCGGCATGTACCTCGTACACGCTGATCGGAGCGCTGCGCTGGTTCGCGGCGATGCGTTGCGCCGGCAGCACCCTCGGTTCCGGCAAGGCTGCAACCCGGCTGGCCGTGCCCGGGCGCAGTTCGGCGGCGCGCGCGTAGGGATCGGCTTTGGCCGGCAACAGGCTGCCGTCGGCGGCGGTGATTTCGAATTTGTACAGATCGCCGAGGGCGGCATGCGGTATGAAAATTTCCCAGACGCCTGCGGCATGACGCAGGCGCATCGGGTGTCGTCGGCCATCCCAGACATTGAAGGTGCCGACCGTACTGACCCGGCGTGCATTCGGCGCCCATACCGCGAAGCGCACGCCGTCGATGCCATCGACACGTTGCGGGTGTGCGCCGAGCACCGCATAGGGTGCGGGGTGATTGCCGTCGCGCAGCAGCTCCAGGTCACGGTCCTCGAGCTGCGGGCCGAATGCATAGGCGTCAGCCAGTTCGGTTTCGCCCTGCGGCCAGCGGATGCGCAACCGGTACGCGAACGGTTTGCGCCGGCGTGGAATGGCGCCTTCGAACAGACCTTCGGGATGTCGCAGCGGCAGCGTACTGAGCGTCTTGCCGCTGGCTGCCTCGATGACGCTGACTTGTTCCGCGCCCGGCAACAGGGCTCTCAACCACAGCCGGCCATCGGCAGCGGCATGCAGACCGAGCACGGCGAAGGGATCGGCATGACGCGCCGCTAGCAGCTCGGCGGTGTCGCGCGCCTCAAGCATGCCGCGTGCCGGAATCCAGGCTGGCAGCCGACCAGACGCGGGTCACGTAATCACGGATGGTGCGGTCGGCGGAGAAGCCGCCCATCCCGGCGATGTTGCGGGCGACCGCGGCCTGCCAGCGCGCCGGCTGTGCATACAAGGCATCCACGCGCTGCTGCGCGGCCACGTAATCGGCGAAATCGGCGAGCAGGAAGTAGCGGTCACGGCTGATCAGATCATCGATCAGGGCTTTGTAGCGGGTCGGTTCGCCGGGACTGAATGCGCCGCGGCCGATGGCGTCGAGCACCGCATGCAGTGCCGGATTCTGCTGGGCGATCCACAGCGGGAGATAACCCAGGTCGCGCAGTTTTTCGATGCCCTCGGCACGGTGCCCGAAAACGAACACCTCCGATTCGCCGATGGCTTCCGCCATTTCAATGGTGGCGCCGTCCCAGGTGCCGATGGTCAAGGCGCCGTTCAACGCGAACTTCATGTTGCCGGTTCCCGAGGCTTCGGTGCCGGCGGTGGAAATCTGTTCGGACAGATCGGCGGCCGGTATGATGGCCTCGGCCAGACTGACGCCGTAATTGGGCAGGAACACCAGTTTCAGACGGCCCTGCAGGCGTTCATCGGCATTGATGACACGGCCGATGTCATGGGCCAGACGGATGATCTGCTTGGCGGTGTGGTAGGCCGAGGCCGCCTTGCCGGCGATGATGACCGTCCGCGCCTGCCAGCCCTTGCCGTCCGGGCCGGCCGGATCGGCGAGCATGGCCTGGTAGCGGGCGACCACATGCAGCAGATTCAGCAACTGTCGTTTGTATTCGTGGATGCGTTTGATCTGCACGTCGAACAGTGAACGGCTATCGACGCGGATGCCGGTTTCGCGCAGGATGCGTTCGGCCAGCCGTGCTTTGTTCGCGAATTTGATGAGTCCCAGACTCTGGCCGAGTAGGGGATCATCGGCCTGCGCGCGCAGGGCCTGCAATCCGTCCAGATCGCGGCGCCAGCCGGTGCCGATGCGGGCATCGAGCAGGGTCGATAGACCGGGATTCGCCTGTTGCAGCCAACGGCGCGGAGTGACGCCGTTGGTGACGTTATGGAAGCGTTCCGGGAACAGGCGGGCGTAGTCCGCGAAGATGGTGTCGACCATCAACTGCGAATGCAGAGCCGCCACGCCGTTGACGCGGTGCGATGCGACCACCGCCAGCGCCGCCATGCGCACATGGCGGACACCGCTTTCATCGATCAGCGAAACGCGTTTGGTCAACTCTTCGTCATCCGG
>JBMSNF010000163.1:0-4135 GCA_049421545.1 Arenimonas sp. | reverse complement strand
AACGTACACGCAGTAGAGTTTCTGCTCCTCCGGGGAGCCGGCAACGTTGAGCGGCTTCTGGTTGAGGAAGGTATCGAGGATGACCGCGGTCTTGCCGGTCTGGCGGTCGCCGATCACCAGCTCGCGCTGGCCGCGGCCGACCGGAATCATGGCGTCGACGGATTTGTAACCGGTCTGCACCGGCTGCGACACCGATTTACGCCAGATCACGCCCGGAGCCACTTTTTCGACCGGGGCGGTCAGCGATGCGGTGATCGGGCCTTTGCCGTCGATCGGCTCGCCCAGTGCGTTGACCACGCGGCCGAGCAGTTCCGGACCGACCGGCACTTCCAGGATGCGGCCGGTGGTCTTGGCCACGTTGCCTTCCAGAAGATGCTCGTAATCGCCGAGGACCACGGCGCCGACCGAGTCGCGCTCCAGGTTCAAGGCCAGCGCGAAGGTGTTGTTCGGCAGTTCGATCATTTCACCCTGCATCACGTCGGCCAGACCGTGGATGCGCACGATGCCGTCGGAAACGGAGGTCACGGTGCCTTCGTTGCGGGCTTCGGAGGCCAGGTTCACTTTGTCGATTCGACTCTTGATCAGTTCACTGATTTCGGACGGATTGAGCGTCTTCATGGGAATTCCTAGGTTTCTGGCCGTAGCCAGCGGTTAATTGAAATTAATTGGCAAGACTTGCGTTGAGGCGCACCAGCTTGTTGCGGACCGAGCCGTCGATCACGACATCGCCGGCATCGATCACGGCGCCGCCGATCAACGAGGCGTCGACCGCGGTCTGCACCTCGACATCGCCGCCGAAGCGCTTTTTGAGCGCCTCGGTCAAGGACTTCAGGCTCTCGGCCGACAAAGGCTCAGCGGACGTGATGGTGGCCTTGACCACATGCTCGCTTTCGGCGCGCAGGGCTTCGAACAGGGCGTAGATTTCAGGCAGCAGCGGCAGGCGTCCGTTCTCGGACAACACCGAGAAGAATCCGCGGACGGATTCGGACGCTTCCGGGTGGCTGATCAGATCCAGCAACTGTGCGACGGAAACCCGGGGATCGCCGAGCATGTCGGCGACGCGAGGAACCGCGACGGCATGCGCGGAAAAAGCGAGCGCTTCCGAAACATCCTTCAGGGCGCCGGCCTCTTTCGCCAGCATGAAAGCGGCGCGGGCGTAAGGACGTGCGAGCGTGGTGGCTTGACTCATGATCGGTCGCCTCAGATTTCCGAAGCCAGCTCGTCAAGCAGCGCTTTGTGGGCGTTGCCGTCGATTTCGCGGCGGATCAGTTTTTCGGCACCGGCCAGAGCCAGCGTGGATACCTGCTTGCGCAGTTCCTCACGGGCCTTGTTGGCGGATTGTTCGATTTCGGCGTCGGCGGCGGCCTTCACGCGCTGCGCTTCGGCAACGGCTTCGTCCTTGGCGGCGTCGATGATCTGCAGGCGGCGGGCTTCGGCCTGGGCGATGATTTCATTCGCTTTGGCACGGGCTTCGCGCAGGACTTCGTTGACCTTTTCTTCGGCCTGGGCGAGATCCTTCTTGCTGCGGTCGGCGGCGGCGAGGCCGTCGGCGATCTTGGCCTGACGCTCTTCGATCGCGGCCATGATGTTCGGCCAACCGAATTTCATCACGACCCAAGCCACCGCGAAGAACGCGAGGCTCTGGATGATGAGCGTTAAATTGATATCCATAATCTACTCCAAAAGGCAGGCGGCACCGTGCCGCCCGCACTGTCACTACGCTGAAATTAACCGGCGAGCGCGCTCAGGAATGGGTTGGCGAAGATCAACAACAGGGCGATGGCGACGCCGATCATCGGGATGGCGTCGAGCAGGCCGGCGACGATGAACAGCTTGGTCTGCAGCATCGGGGTGAGTTCCGGCTGACGCGATGCGCCTTCCAGGAATTTGCCGCCGAGGATGGCGAAGCCGATGGCGGTGCCGAGGGCGCCGAAACCAATCAGCAGGGCGGCGGCGATGACGGTCATGCCCATGACGTCGGCGATGAGGTTGATGTTTTCCATGATGCTCTCCGTGTATTGCGGTTAAAGGTGATGAACGGGTTGGATGTGAAACGAAAGGTAAAGCTGAAACGGTTAATGCTTTTCGGCGGCCATGCTCAGGTACACCACGGTCAGCATCATGAAGATGAAGGCCTGCAGGGTGATGACCAGGACGTGGAAGGCGGTCCAGATGAAGCCCGAAATGAACTGCACCGGAATCATCGCGTAGGTCGAGACCGCATCCAGCGACGAGCCGAGGGTCATGACCGCGATGAGGATGAAGATGAGTTCGCCGGCGTACATGTTGCCGAACAGCCGCAGGCTCAGCGAAACCGGGCGGACCAGTTCTTCGATCAGGCGCAGCAGCAGATTGGCGGGGGCAAGCAGGATGGCCATCAGGGTGCTTTCGGCGTGGAACGGCGCGGTGAACGCCTCTTTCACGAACAGGCCGATGCCTTTGTGCTTGATGCCGAAGTAGTGGATCAGCATGAACACGCCCAAGGCCATGCCCAGCGTGGTGTTGAGATCCGCCGTCGGCACGACGCGCAGGTAATCCTTGAAGCCGAGCGCCGGACCGACGGTGTGCCAGGCACCCGGCAGCAAGTCGACCGGGACCATGTCCATGAAGTTCATCAGGAACACCAGGCAGAAGATGGTGACCGCCAGCGGCGCGATGAATTTGCTCTGGCCGTGGAAGGTTTCACGTACGAGGCCGTCGATGCCGGTCACGACCATTTCAAGCGCGCATTGCAGCTTGCCGGGTACGCCGGAGGTGGCGCGGCGGGAAACATAAAGGAAGAAGCCCACGAAAAGGACGCACATCAGCAACAGGAAGAAAACGCTGTCGACGTTGATGGTCATGAACTTGCTGTCGCCGACATGCCACTGCAGATGGTGCAGATGGTGCTGAATGTATTCGGTTTGACCACCAGTTGATTCTTCAGCTGCCACGTTTCACCTTTGCATCGAAATAATTGAACAATTGGATGACCAACAACGAAAACACCAGACCGGAAAGCGCGGCGAACGGAGCCGGTGCAATCCACTTCATGCCGGCAAGCATGATTGAAAACACCAGCAGCCACTTCAACAGCACCCCGAACAACAAGCGGCCGAACCAGACCGCCGCTCCGCGCACACCGCCGGTAAATGCCACCACCGACTGGAGAAACTGCCCGAGCGCGACGGCAAGTGCGCCGAGGATGAAAGCCACTCCCTGCGACGGGCTGGCGATCAGCGACAAGGCTAGAGCGACGAACGTTGCCGACAGGGCCTGTAAAACCAACAGCTTAGCGCCTTGATTCAGCTGATTTTGGAAATGTCGAAGCATATTCCGTCAACCGAATCGCCGCGTTACGGCCCAAAATAATCTGCCGTATTATAGCAAAAAGCGGCATGTAAGCAAGATAAAACAGCGCCCGCAAACGAGGCTGTCCGATACCGTTCATGGTCCATTATTGTCCCGGAAGGCCGCCCGTTCCGCCCATAAAAAACCCCCGATCCATGAGGACCGGGGGTTTGGGGTAAAGACCCTGGCGATGACCTACTCTTGCATGACAAAATCACACTACCATCGGCGCGGTTGCGTTTCACTTCCGTGTTCGGGATGGGAACGGGTGGTGCCACAACGCTATGATCACCAGGGAGAGGGTGGAGGGTCGCATCAAAATCCGGAGATCCTGAGCGCACACGCTCTCATTGGGTGAAGCAAATTGGATATGGACGTAGTTTTCGAGCGTTCGTTTTATACGTGTTGCAAGGATAAAGCGACTTGAGGTTATATGATCAAGCCTCACGGATCATTAGTATCAGTTAGCTCAATACATTACTGCACTTACACACCTGACCTATCAACCAGGTAGTCTTCCTGGTTCCTTTAGGGGACTTAAGTCCCGGGATATCTCATCTTGAGGCGCGCTTCCCGCTTAGATGCTTTCAGCGGTTATCGCTTCCGAACATAGCTACCCGGCAATGCCACTGGCGTGACAACCGGAACACCAGAGGTTCGTCCACTCCGGTCCTCTCGTACTAGGAGCAGCCCCTCTCAAATATCCAACGCCCACGACAGATAGGGACCGAACTGTCTCACGACGTTCTGAACCCAGCTCGCGTACCACTTTAAATGGCGAACAGCCATACCCTTGGGACCGGCT
>JBMSNF010000162.1:0-4143 GCA_049421545.1 Arenimonas sp. | reverse complement strand
GGCGGCGCTGGGCCCGGTGACGGCGCGCGAGGCCCTGGTGGCGCGAGCCTTCCTCCTCGCGGCGGGCCTGTGGGTGCTGGGAGACCCGGTGCGCGGGTGGCTCGCGGCGCTCTCGCCCTGGCGCCTCGAGGCCCGGCACTACGAGGCGGGGGTGGCGATGGCCGCGGCGCTGGCGCTGGGCGGGCGGGGCGCGCTGCCGGCCGCGGCGCTGCGGCGGGTACCGGTGTCGGCGCTGGTGCTGCTGGGAGGCAGCTTCGCCATGGCGGCGGGCATCGAGGGGAGCGGCCTGTCGTCCTGGCTGGGCGCGCAGCTCGAGCCGGTGCGCGGGTGGCCGCCGGCGGCCCAGAGCTGCTGCGCGGTGCTGATCAGGTTGTGCGAAGCGGCTTCGGCGCTTTTGGCGGCCGGCTTGCGGCTTGCGGTTTTGCTACGGGCGGCTTTTTTGAGCTTGGCCATGGTGTAACCTCATTTTTGGGAGTGGGTTGTAAAGTCGCTGTACCGACTTGGAACCCATTATGAGGCGCTTGTCTAGAGCAAACACACCAAAAATCAAGAGCTTCCGGCTGAGCGTTCAGTGGGTTTTGCGCTGACGCAATCCGTATTCGATGTCGTCCAGGTTATGCCAGAGTTGCGCGGTTGCCGCCGTCCGGCGGTAAACCGGAGCGATGCCGTCGAGCAGGGTGATGTCGGGGTTATCCAGAACCGACCTATTCAGGGTCAGGCCGTGCTTGGCCAGCAGCGGTGCCAGCTGCGCGGCGCGCGATTTCAGATCGCGCAGGGTGCTTTGGAAGGCGTGTTCGCACACGCGATGGCGCGAGGAGTAACTGAACACATTGGTGAAGAACATCTCGGCATCGTCTTCGTTCGGCTCCAGGACCAGCTGGTCGGTTTCCGGGTACTGACGGGCGTATTTCTCGAGGCCGACTTGCATGCGGGACTGCAGCAGGGTGCGGAAAGTCTGTGAAAGCACCATCGGCAGACCGCCATCGGCGAGCTTCACCGTGGACTCGGTTCCCTTGGGACGGTTCTTGGCATTGAACGGCACGAACGGGTTGATGCCGATCATCAGATCGATGCCATGGTCGAGCACGACCGAGGCATGCATGGTGCGGCGCAGGGCGCCGTCGACGAAATGATGCCCGTTGATGTCGACCGGCGGATACAGGCCGGGCAGGGCGGCGCTGGCCTGGACTGCCTGCGAAATCGGTACCGAATCCCAGTCCTTGCTGCCGAAGCGCACGGCTTTGCCCTGATCGAGATCGACGGCGACCACATAAAGCGGGCGTTCCAGTTTGCGGAAATCATTGCTGCGTCCGGGCCCGGTGAAGATGCTTTTCAGGAATTTTTCAATTGGAGCGTTATCGAAAAGACCGGTTGGTACCGCACCGGTAAAACGCGAGGTCAGCTCGCTGAGTTGCGCACCGCTCGGGTCGGTGATCAGGCTCTTCCACCAATCGAAAGCCAGTCCGGGCAGCGAGGACACGCGCTTGCCGAATTCCATGAAGGCCGGCTTGAGGAACATGCGCGGGGAAAAATGGATTTCCGGGTGATTGTTGGTGATGAAGATCTGGCAGATCTCCGCGGTGCTGAGGCGATTCACCAGGCCCGCGGCAAGAAAGGCGCCGGAACTGACGCCGACATAGACATCGAGCCGGTTGAGATCGAGGCCGTCGATGGCCACTTCCAGTGCACGCAAGGCACCGAGTTCATACATTCCGCCGATGGGACCGCCGCCGGCGATGGCGAGGCCGATTTTGCCTTGGTGTTTTGCGGTTTGGCTTGCGGCTTGCAATACGAGCATGAAATGGCCGTGATTTGACGGTGGATTTCATTGTAAGGCTAAAATAGCCCGAGTCCAATCACCGGGTGCGAACCTCCATGGCGGTCAATGATCTGCAAAGCCGTCTTGCGCGACGCCTGCGATGGCAAAAGCAGGCGCATCTGTTGGAAAAACAGGATGTTGTGCTGGCAAAGTGGCTGCCTGCGCTTCGTGCATGGCAGGCCCGACGTTTGGCGGCAAGCTTCGCCCACTTCATGGAGGATGCGCGCAAACAGCCGGCAGCGGCGTTCTTCCTGTCCGATCTCTATGGCGATGCGGATTTCATGAAACGTGACGAGGAAGCGGCGAAAATCCTCCCGAAAATGTCCCGATTGCTGCCGGAAAATCTGCTGACTGCGGCCGTCGATGCCATCGAACTGTCCGTTCTCAGTCACGCCATCGACATGCGCATGGCCAGGGAATTGCAAAAAACCGGCAGGAAGCCGGCTTCTTTGGATGCCGAACTCTACCAGCAGGCCTACCGCAGCGTCGGTCTGAGGCGTCTGCGCCGGCGGCAGATCGATCTGGTCATGGATGTCGGCTCGCGTCTGGATGCGGTGGTGCAGAAACACGGCATTGCAAAGCTTCTAGCCGCTTCACGCCTGCCTGCACGCATGCTCGGCCTGCAGCACCTGCAGAGTTTTCTCGAGCGGGGTTTTACCGCGTTCAACCACCTCGGCGGCGCCGATGAATTCCTTGATGAAATCCATCGTCAGGAAACCTGCATCGCGGAACGGCTCGCGGCCGGCACTGCCGATCCGTTCACGCCTCCGTTCAACTGAACTCTTCGTCCAGATACCGTTCGATTTCGCTCTCGATGGGGCCTTTCAGTGCCGACAGGAAGAATCCGAGGTCGGCGAACACGTGGATCGATTTCGGATTCACTTTGATGTGACCGTCAACGCCGGAGCGGCTGAAGTTGAGCATGTTGCCGTCCCACGCGCATTCGACATCGAATTTTTCAACGATGTGATCGGCGACTTTCTGGACCTTTTTCTTGGCCTTGGCGATTTCAAGGCTGTGGGTACGTTTGATATCGATGGCGGCCATGACGCATCCGTGGGCTTGCGAAGTCTAGAAAATACAATGAAACGCTCGGTTTGTCAGGCTGGATATGGTAAATTTTCAAAAAAGGCGTTTCTATGCACTGGCTACTTCACATTTCCGGACAATCCGCCGCGGCAATCGCTGAATCACCGCTTCGTATCGGATCCGATCCGGGCTCGGAGATCTATCTGGCTCACCCCGGCGTGGCCCCGCTGCATGCGCGGCTGATTCCCGATGGTTCCGGTCTCTTGTGGCTTGAGCCGGCTGCGGATGAGGCTGCAGCCGTGCATGTCAACGGCCGGCGCATCGTCCGTGCGGCACTGGTCACTCCGGGCGACGACCTGCATCTGGGAAACTGCGCGTTGCGGCTGAGCTCGGCAAGCAAACCGGAGGCGACCCGCCGGCCCGCTGCCCAGCCGACCAATTTCTCCGGACGCGTACTCCTGCGCGCGCTGAGCGGTGCCGGCACCGGACGCGCCCACGTTCTGGTCAACAGTCTGTGCATCGGCCGTTCGGATCTGTCCGAGGTCCGAATCGACGATACCGCTCTGGCTGAGCGCCAGATCCTGCTGCAGCGCCAGGGGAATGATGTTTTTGTCAAAAACCTCAGCCCGGTGCTGGAGATGCGCGTTGACGGCTGGATTTGCGAAGAGGCCGTTCTGCAGCCAGGTGCGCACATCAGCATCGAGCAACATCGCTTCCGGTTCGAAGGGCCCTGCGCCGAGGTCTTGCCCATGGCGGAAGTGGAACTGGCCGAGCCGGCTCCGTTCGTCACTGTCAATGCCGAATCTGCGTCCGAACCGGCAAGGCGCATATTCAGTCCGGCGCAATGGATATTACTGGCGGCGGCCGTCGCCATCTCCGGTTTTTTCATCATTCTGCTGAGTTTTTCACCGTAATCGCGCGAAAATCTCCCGAACGGGTTTCGCTGGCCAAGCCCTGCATGCTAGGCTAGAACGCATATTCCAAGGAGTTTTTATGTCTCGCGCGTTCAATTTCAGTGCCGGTCCGGCCACTTTGCCCGAATCCGTTCTCGTCCAGGTCCGGGAGGAACTGCTGGAATGGCAGGGTGAACGTGCCTCGGTCATGGAAGTGAGCCACCGGGGCAAAGCCTTCATCGAATGCGCTGCCCAGGCCGAAGCCGATCTGCGCCATCTGCTCGGCGTCAGTGACGATTACGCCGTGCTGTTTTTGCAGGGCGGCGCAACCACGGTGTCGGCACTGTTGCCGATGAACCTGGCGCCAGCGGGTCAGACCGGCGAGTACCTGTTGACCGGCCA
>JBMSNF010000161.1:0-4157 GCA_049421545.1 Arenimonas sp. | reverse complement strand
GCCGAACACATCGAAGGCAGTGCCGCGCAGGAACTTCAGATGACGCAGGGTTTTGATGGCCGGTAAGGCCCAAGCGCCGTATTCCTGCTTGATCAGATGGCCGTCGGCATCTTTCTTGGCGAACAGCGGCGGGGCCAGGTTCAGATGCAGTTTGATGTCGCCCTCGAAGGTGTCTTCGATCTGCTTCAGGAATGCCGGGCTGCTGTAAAGACGCGCCACTTCGTATTCGTCCTTGTAAGCCATCAGCTTGAACAAATACTTGGCCACGGCTTCGGAAAGGCCGGTGTAGCCGGGCGTGTGCTTGGCTTCTTCGGCCTGC
This sequence comes from Arenimonas sp., assembly GCA_049421545.1. Classification (GTDB taxonomy): domain Bacteria; phylum Pseudomonadota; class Gammaproteobacteria; order Xanthomonadales; family Xanthomonadaceae; genus Arenimonas. The sequence continues at coordinate 3,838 of JBMSNF010000161.1, read as the reverse complement.
ACCTTGGCCACGAAATCGGAATACTGCTTGGCATACGCGGCATTCTGGTATTCAGTCAGGAACTTGCTGCGCACCGCGATGGTTTCATCCAGCGACTGGCTGCGTTTGCCCTCGCCAACGAAGGCCAGTTCAGTGGCGCTGACGCCATCGATAAGGAAATTGGCGGCCTTGACCGAAGCGCCCATGCCGGCCGCGGCTTGTACTCCGGCCATATCGTGCGCGGCCATGCGGCCCCAGGCGAAGGCTTTCTTGTTCATTTCCACGGCGGCGCCGTTGAGTTCCACCGCACGCATGATCGATTCAAACGACAGCGGCACCAGGCCTTTCTGCCAAGCGTAGCCCAGCATCAGCAGGTTGGTGGCGATGGCATCGCCCATCAACGCCAGCGCCAGGTCGGTGCCGGCCACCTGCAGCGGCTCGCGGCCGTCCAGCGCGGTGGTGACCGCGCCGATGATGTCCTTGGCCGGGAACTGCATGTCGGTGTTGCGGGTGAAAGTGCCGGGCATGGCCTGGTAATCGTTCAACACCACGGTGCTGCGATCGGCGCGGATCTTCGACAGCGCCCAGTAATCATTGACCACCACCATGTCGCAACCCAGCACCAGATCGGCTTCACCGGCGGCGATGCGCACGGCGTGGATGTCGTCCGGGGTTTTGGCGATGCGCACGTGCGTGGTGACCGCGCCGCCCTTCTGAGCCAAGCCGGTCTGATCAAGCACGCTGCCGCCTTTGTTTTCCAAGTGCGCGGCCATGCCGATCAGGGCGCCGATGGTGACCACGCCGGTTCCGCCGATGCCGGTGATCAGGATGTTCCAGGGCTGATCCAGCGTCGATTGGAACTGCGGCTGCGGCAGTGCGTTGAAATCCATCTGCACATTCGGCTTGCGCTTTTTCAGGCCACCGCCGGTGACGGTGACGAAGCTCGGGCAGAAACCTTTGACGCAGGAGAAATCCTTATTGCAGTTGGATTGGTCGATTTCGCGCTTGCGGCCGAATTCGGTTTCCAGTGGCAGGATCGACACGCAGTTGGATTTCTCGCCGCAATCGCCGCAGCCTTCGCACACGGCCGGGTTGATGACGGTGCGTTTGGCCGGATCCGGCATCTTGCCACGCTTGCGACGGCGGCGTTTTTCGGCGGCGCAGGTCTGGTCGTAAATGATCACGGTGGTGCCGGGGGTTTCACGCAGGCGCTTGGACACCGTGTCCAGTTCCGTGCGATCGAAGAATTCCACGCCCTTGGGGAAGATGGAATGATCCGACCATTTTTCGATGTCGTCACTGAGCACCACAATGGTCTGCACGCCTTCGCTGCGCACCTGCTTGGCGATGTCGGGCACGGTCAGGGTGCCGTCCACCGGCTGGCCACCGGTCATGGCGACCGCATCGTTGTACAGAATCTTGTAGGTGATGTTCACTTTCGCGGCAATGGCCTGGCGGATGGCCAACGAGCCGGAGTGGAAATAGGTGCCATCGCCCAAGTTCTGGAATACGTGTTGTTCCTTGGTGAACGGCGCTTGGCCGCACCAGGTCACGCCTTCGCCGCCCATCTGGGTGAAGGTGTCGGTGTTGCGGTCCATCCAGGTCACCATGTAATGGCAGCCGATGCCGCCGAGCGCACGCGAGCCTTCGATCACGGTGGTCGAGGTGTTGTGCGGGCAGCCCGAGCAGTAATGCGCGGCACGCGGGAATTCGGCGCGTGGTTTGGCCAGTTCCTTTTCCTTGGCGGCCAGAAAGGCCAGACGGTTATCGATGGTTTCCGATTGGAAGAAACGTGCCAGACGTTTGGCGATCACGCGGGCGATGCGGGCCGGGGTCAGTTCATGCGTGCTCGGCAGAATCCACTCGCCGGCTTCGTCGTACTTGCCGACCACATGCGGACGCACGTCCCAGTTGAACATGTATTCCTTCATCTGCGATTCGATGAAGCTGCGCTTCTCTTCGACCACGATGATGTCTTCCAGACCTTCGGCGAAAGCGCGGATGCCGACCGGTTCCAGCGGCCAGGTCATGCCCACCTTGTACACGCGGATGCCGATGTCGGCCGCTTCGCGTTCGCCGATGCCGAGGTATTCGAGCGCCTGCAGGACGTCGAGATAGGATTTGCCGGTGGTGACGATGCCCAGACGCGCTTTCGGCGAATCGAACACGGTCTTGTCGATTTTATTGGCGCGCGCGAAGGCCTGCGCGGCGGCCACGGCGTAGCGGTGCAGGCGCATTTCCTGATCCAGCGGCGGATCCGGCCAGCGGATGTTCAGGCCGCCGGCGGGCAGCGTGAAATCTTCCGGAATGATGATGTCGAGCTGGTGCGGATCGACATTGACCGAAGCCGAGGATTCCACGGTTTCGGCGATGGTCTTGAAACCGACCCAGCGCCCGGTGAAGCGGCTCATGGCCCAACCGAGCAGACCCATATCCAAAATATCCTGCACGCCGGCCGGATTCAGCACCGGCATCATCGCCGACACGAACTCCAGTTCCGAACCGTGCGGCAACGTCGAGCTGCGGCAGGCGTGGTCATCGGCGGCCAGCGCCAGCACGCCGCCCAGCGGCGAAGTGCCGGCGGCATTGCCGTGTTTGAACACGTCACCGCAACGGTCCACGCCCGGGCCTTTGCCGTACCACATCGAAAACACGCCATCGACCTTGGCGCCCTCGAACAGATTGGTCTGCTGGGTGCCCCAGACCATGGTCGCGCCCAGGTCTTCGTTCAAGCCGGGCGTGAACACGATGTTGGAATCGGCCAGATGCTTCTTGGCCTTCCACAGTTCCAGATCAAAACCACCCAGCGGCGAGCCGCGGTAGCCGGAGATGAAGCCGGCGGTATTGAGTTGGGCGGCGCGGTCGCGCATCTGCTGCATCAGCGGCAGGCGCACCAAGGCCTGCACGCCGGACAGGTAAATGCGGCCCTGCTGGCGGCTGTATTTGTGGTCGAGGGTGTAGTCCCGGTCGATGCCGGGAGAGAGCGGGGAGGTCGAAGACATGGCCGAGCCGGTGAGTAAAGACTCTAAATTATAACAGGACGGCCCGCCCGGCTTGCGCCCGCGCCGCCGCCGCCACGGGCGGGCTTGGCGCTATAATGGGCCGAATCCCTCTTGAATCAGAAACTTCCCATGCGCCTCTCCGGCATTCTGTTGTTGGCCTCGGCCCTGACTCTGGCCGCCTGCGCTTCCTCCGGCCCAACCAAAGGCACCCAATTGCAATCGAGTTGGTCGGATCCTTCGGTGACGCTCACGCCCGGCAAGAAAGTGCTGGTGGTGTTCCGCGACAAAGACGCCGCCAAGCGCCGCGAAGTGGAAACCGAAATGGCGGCCTTGGTGAAAGATGCGGTCCTGGGTGTGGATGTGCTGCCCGAGCGCGAAATGCTGACCGACTCCGAAGCCACCCGCTTCCAGCTCAAGCGCAACGCCATCGACTACGTGCTGGTGCTGCATTTCGACGGCCTGACCCCGCAGCTGGATTACAAGGCCGCCGAAGTCTACCGGCAACAGGCCGACACTGGTCTTTACGGCTACTGGGACAATGGCTGGAAGGCCGCTTATGAAGGCGAGTCGATCACCAAAACCAACAGAGTGATCGCGCAGGCCGACACGCGCGTGTTCGATGTCGCCACCGGCAAGCTGGTGTGGTCATCGAAGAGCCAGACCTTCAATCCGCAGAGCAGCCAGGCCGCCATCCGCGAAATCCTGAAGGCCAATGCCGATGGTCTGCGCAAGAGCGGACTGATTCACTGATCGGCGCAATCCATGACGAAGAAAAAACCCCGCCGAAGCGGGGTTTTTTCATGGCTTACAGCATCGGCTGCCAGGGATGCGGCCAAGTCATCGGTTGCACGATCTGC
>JBMSNF010000160.1:0-4198 GCA_049421545.1 Arenimonas sp. | reverse complement strand
GCCGCCCGCGGCGTCTCGGTGGTGCATTGTCCGCAATCGAATCTCAAACTTGCTTCGGGTTTCTGCCCTGTAGGCGACCTGCAAGCCGCCGGCGTCAATCTGGCCATCGGCACCGACGGCTGCGCCAGCAATAACGATCTGGATATGTTCGACGAACTGCGCACGGCCGCGCTTCTGGCCAAGGCGGTTTCCGGTGACGCCACCGTGTTCAAGGCCGGCGAGGCCTTGCATGCGGCCACCTTGGCCGGCGCCCGGGCCATGGGGCTCGAGCAACACATCGGCTCGCTGGAGCCGGGCAAACAGGCCGATGTCATCGCCATCGATCTGGACCGTCTCGAGGCCGCGCCGCAGTACGATGTGGTTTCCCAGCTGGTCTATGCCGGAGCACGCCATTGGGTCAGCGACGTCTGGATCGCCGGACGTGCAAAAATGCTCAAGAGCGAACTCCAGGACATCGATCTTGATCGCCTGCTGGCCGGTACCCGCCGCTGGCAACAGACCATCCGGGAGATTCCCCGCGCATGAACGGCAATGTCCATCCCCATGAAATCGAAAAATTCGGTGCACTCGCCAGCCGCTGGTGGGATGCCAACGGTCCGCAACGGCCCTTGCATGAACTGAATCCGGTCCGACTGTCCTATGTATGCGGATTCCAGCCGCTTTCCGGTCGACGCGTACTCGATGTCGGCTGCGGCGGTGGCTTGCTGACCGAAGCGATGGCTGCCGAGGGTGCGCAGGTCACCGGCATCGATCTGTCGGAACAACTGATCGACATCGCCCGCCTGCATCTGCTCGAGTCCGGCCTGAAGGCCGAGTACCGCGTGATTTCCGCCGAAGCGATGGCCGCCGAACAGCCGGCCGGCTTCGATGCGGTCACCTGCATGGAAATGCTCGAACACGTTCCCGATCCGCAGGCGATCGTGCAGGCCTGTTTCGAGCTGTTGAAACCGGGCGGACGTCTGTTTCTGTCCACCATCAACCGGACGCCGGCGGCATTCGCATTGGCCGTGGTCGGCGCCGAATACGTGGCGCGCCTGCTGCCGAAAGGCACCCACGATTACCGCAGCTTCATCAAGCCGTCCGAGTTGGCGGCAGCCTTGCGCCAGAGCGGTTTCCAACTCGAGGACGTCAGCGGCCTGCAGTACAACCCGCTGACACACAAGGCCTCCATCGGAAGCAATACCGCGGTCAACTATCTGATGGCGGCGCGCAAACCCGATGTCTGAGCCGATCGCGCCGTTGGTTTTGTTCGATCTGGACGGCACCTTGCTGGACAGCGCCCGCGACCTGCATGCGGCCATGCAGATGCTGCTGGCGGAAAAAGGCGAGCCGGCGGTCGACTTCACGGTGTTCCGGCCGGTGGTTTCCAAAGGCGCCCGCGCCATGCTGAAACGCAGTTTTGCGCAGGCCGACGAGCAGCAACGCGAAGCATTGTTGCCGGAATTCCTCGCACATTACGAAAATACGCTCGCCGCACACAGCCGTCTGTTCGATGGCGTCGCGGAAGTGCTGGCACGGATTGAAGCGCAGCCGTCGCGCTGGGGCATCGTCACCAACAAGCCTTTTTATCTGGCTGAACCGCTGGTTGAAAAACTCGGCTGGTCGCAACGCAGCGCCATCCTGCTCGGCGGCGACAGCCTGCCGCGCAAGAAGCCGGATCCCGATCAGTTGCTGCATGCCTGCGCGGTGCTGGACGTCGCGCCGGATCAAGTGGTGTATGTCGGTGACGACGAGCGTGACGTCCAGGCCGCCAACGCCGCCGGCATGCGCTCGATCGGCGCCCTGTGGGGCTATCGTCCCGATGATGACGACCCGGTCCGTTGGCAGGCCGATGCGCTGGCGGAAAATCCGCTGGATTTGATCACGCATGGATTGCTGCGCAGCCGCTGATGTCCGATTCCGAATCCCTGCGTAGTTTCACCGGCAAATGGCAGGCCCTGTGGCCGGAACAGGCGGTGCTGCCGGTATTCCTGCCGGCATCGCAACGGCCCCAGGCCGCAGCATGGAGCGCTTTGTTCTGCGAACTGCAGGAGTGCGTTTTCGCCATCGAGCAGGAGGCCGTACGCGGGCCGAAATCCCTGTGGTGGGCCGATGAGCTGCAGCGGATGTCCGACGGGCAGGCCCGCCACCCGTTGACCGTGTCGCTTCAGCAATGCGCCGCGCCATTTGCCGCCATTGCCGGTCCGATGCTGGGCCTGGCGACCCGGGTCCCGCTCCGTGCGGGTTCCAGTGTGCAACTGATGCAGCAACTGCAGCCGTATTCGGAAGCAGTGGCCGCCTGTGAGTCGTCGCTTTTCGGTGGTTCCGCCGATACCGATGCAGCCGTTGTCGGGATCCAGCTGCTGCTGATGCGACTGCCCGCCGGTCTGCAGGCTTTCGACCGCGCCATGGTGCCGATGCATCTGCTGGCACGGCATCAGATTACCGATGCTCCGAACAAGGCATTGCAGGAAGATTGGTTGAAGGAGTTACTGGCGCTGTTGCCGGAACATCCTTCCGGCAACCCCTATCGCGAAGCGCAGCGTCGTTTCATCCGCAGGCGGCTGCAGACCCTGCGCTCCGGAAAAACGCCCTCGCTGTCGCCGGCTTACGCCTGGGATGCCTGGCGCGCCGTACGCCGATTCCGCTGATCCGGTTTAAACGACTTTCCAACGCAGGCTTTCACCTGCGCGCAGCGGCGTCAAAAAGTCTTCGCCCATGGGCAACTGTTGCGGCACCGTCCAGGTTTCGCGTTTGAGCGTGATGCGGTCGCTGTTGCGCGGCAATCCGTAGAAATCGGCGCCATGAAAACTGGCGAAAGCCTCCAAGCGATCCAGTGCGCCGGCATCCTCGAACGCTTCCGCGTACAATTCGATGGCCGCGTGTGCCGTATAGATTCCGGCGCACCCGCAGGACGATTCCTTGCTGCCGGTGGCATGCGGTGCGCTGTCGGTGCCGAGGAAGAATTTCGGATTTCCGGAAACCGCGGCTTCCACCAGCGCCAACCGGTGCGGTTCGCGCTTGAGTACCGGCAGGCAGTACATGTGCGGCCGGATGCCACCTTGGAACAGGGCGTTGCGGTTGTACAGCAGATGATGCGCGGTGATGGTGGCTGCGACATTGGCCGGAGCCGCCGCGACGAATTCGGCTGCCTGGCGGGTGGTGATGTGTTCCAGTACCACGTTCAGCCGCGGGTAGTTACGCAGCAATGGCGCCAGATGTTGTTCGATGAACACCGCTTCCCGGTCGAAAATATCGACTTCGGAATGGGTGACTTCCCCATGCAGCAGCAGCGGTAGGCCGCAAGCTTCCATCGCCGCAATCGCCTCCGCGGCCTTGGCCAGATCGGTCACGCCGGAATCGGAATTGGTGGTGGCGCCGGCCGGGTAGTATTTCACCGCATGCACGAAACCGCTGGCCTTAGCACGCAGTATTTCCTCGGCCCGGGTGTTGTCCGTGAGGTACAGGGTCATCAGCGGCTGGAAGGCGCTGCCGGCCGTTGCTTCGCCAAGCCGATTCCGATAGGCCTCGGCATCGGCCACGCTCACCACCGGCGGCTTCAGATTGGGCATCACGATGGCGCGCCCGAACACGCGGGCGGTATCCGCAATGACGCTGCGCATGGCGGCGCCATCACGGAAATGGATATGCCAGTCGTCCGGGCGGGTCAGGGTCAGGGTATCAGTCATGGCGCTTCCATGGGTTCAGGAGTGGGGGTGGTGGCTGCATTTTTCCGGCACAGGATCATAACCGCCGGGATGGAAGGGGTGGCAGCGCAGCAGGCGGGCGGCGGTCAGATAGACGCCTTTGAAAAAGCCGAAGCGCTCGATGGCCTGCATGGAGTAATTCGAACAGGACGGGCTGAAACGGCAGGTTTGGCCCAGCAAGGGGCTGATCATCACTTGGTAACCGCGCAGTAGCCACAGAGCCAGCGTTTTCAGCATAAAATATCACCGCAACATCTTGCGAAGGTCTATAGTGTAGGCTATAAAAGATGTCCAGAGCCTAAACCAATGAGGAACTCCCCACGTGGCTAGCAAAAAAACGGTAAAACCCGGTAAAAAACCGGTTGCTCGCAAGCCGGCCGCCAAGGCCGCCAAGCCCGCGAAGAAGACGGTAAAAAAAGCCGCAGCCAAGCCCGCTAAAGCCAAGAAGCCCGTTGCCAAAGCCAAAGCGCCCGCGAAAAAGCCGGTCAAACCGGTGAAAAAACCGGTCGCCA
>JBMSNF010000159.1:0-4202 GCA_049421545.1 Arenimonas sp. | reverse complement strand
CGCGGCCGGCAGGCCTTTGGCGGTGGCGGTAGTACTGGTTGATCTGTGCGACAGGACCGGCACCACCGATGACCTGTTCGCAACCGCCGAAGAGAAGGAGCACGCGCCGCTGAGCGCGCTGATGGACCGCATCAACGACCGTTTCGGGCCGCAGAAAATCAGCTTCGCTTCCAGCCAGGCCGCCGCCGGGGAAGCCCCGATGCGCATCGCCTTCAGCCGCATTCCCGATGTCACGCACGAGGACGAGGGCTATCGCCGGAAATGAAAAAAGCAGGCGTTGCCTGCTTTTTTCTTCCCGCATCAACGCGTCGGGTCAGGCAAATGGATCCTGCAATACGATATTGGCGTCGCGATCCGGACCGGTCGACACGATGGCGATGGGGCAGCCGACCAGTTCTTCCAGCGAACGCAGGTAGGCGCGTGCGGCCGGCGGCAACTTGTCCCATTCGGTGATGCCGGCGGTGGACTCGGTCCAGCCCGGGAACTCGAGATAAACCGGCTCGCATTCGTCCCAGCCGGCTTCGTCGAGCGGCGAGTATTCGGTCTGCTTGCCGTGGTATTTGTAGGCGATGCACATCTTCAGGCTGGGCATGCCGTCGAGGATGTCGAGCTTGGTGATGCACAGACCGGTGATGCCGTTGATGGCGACCGCACGCTTCAGGGCGACGATGTCGATCCAGCCGCAGCGGCGCGGACGGCCGGTGGTGGCGCCGTATTCGGCACCCTTGTCGCGGATCAACTGGCCGGTTTCATCATTGAGTTCGGTCGGGAACGGGCCGCCGCCGACGCGGGTGGCGTAGGCCTTGGCGATGCCGAGCACGTAATCGATGGCATCGGCGCCGACGCCGGTGCCGGCCAATGCGCCGCCGATGGTGGTGTTGCTGGAGGTCACGTACGGATAGGTGCCGTGGTCGATGTCGAGTAGCGAGCCCTGCGCCCCTTCGAACAGCACGCGCTTGCCCTGCTTGCGGAGATCATGCAGGATGCCGGCGACATCGCTGATCATCGGCTTGATGTATTTGCCGAATTCCACCGCCTCGTCGAGGGTGCTCTGGAAATCGATCGCTTCTACGCCCAGGTATTGGGTCAGCACGAAATTGTGGTAATCCAGCGCCGCACGCAGTTTTTCCGCCAATTGCTCCGGGTAGGCCAGATCGGCCACGCGCACGCCGCGGCGTGCGACCTTGTCTTCATAGGCAGGACCGATGCCGCGGCCGGTGGTGCCGATGGCTTTGCCGCCGGCGGCTTTCTCGCGGGCCTGATCGAGCGCGATGTGATACGGCATGATCAACGGCGTGGCCGGACTGATGCGCAGGCGCGAACGCACTTCGACGCCGTTGCCTTCAAGCTCGGCGATTTCCTTTTTCAGGGCGCCCGGGTGCAGCACCACGCCGTTTCCGATCAGACACAGCGCGTCATCGCGCAGGATGCCGGAGGGAATGAGGTGCAACACGGTTTTCTTGCCGGCAATAACCAGAGTGTGTCCGGCGTTGTGACCGCCCTGGAAACGCACCACGGCGCCAATCTGTTGGGTGAGCAAATCGACAATTTTGCCTTTGCCCTCATCGCCCCATTGTGCTCCCAGTACGACGACCGACTGACCCATGATGCTCGCTCCCGAAATGATTGTTGCAGACGCAGAAAAAGCCGAACGGATGTCGGCTTTGACGTATTATACGCGCTTTGGTTTCGGGGCGGAACGCTAGCGTTTGCCGCCGCCGAAATATTTCAGGAACTCGGAATCCGGATCCACGACCATGGTCGACTTGCCGTCCGCGAAACTGGCCTTGTAGGCCTCCAGACTGCGGTAAAAGGCGTAAAAATCAGCATCTTGGCCATAGGCGGCGGCGGAAATCCGGGCCACCTCGGCATCGCCTTCACCGCGTACCTTCTGGGCTTCGCGCTGGGCGTCGGCAAGAATCACCTGGCTTTCGCGTTCGGCCTCGGCGCGGATGCGCTCGGACTCGGCGAAGCCCTCGGCTCTCAACGCGTTCGCCACCTGCTTGCGCTCGGAACGCATCCGATCGAGAACCTGATCGCGGATTTTGGCGTCTTTCGGGAAATTGATGCGCTTGATGCGGATATCAACCACCTCGATGCCCAGAGTCGCCGCGCCGAGGTTGATGGGTTTCAACAGGCGCTGCGCCAGCTGGGTGCGTTCACCGGAGACCAGATTCTGCAGAGTGAAACTGTTGATGTCGTTACGCAGGGTGTTCTTGATGATCGGCGTCAGACGCTGGGCGGCCGCCTCTTCATTGCCGCCGCTGGTGGCGCGGTAGTAGGCGGTCACATCCTTGATGCGCCATTTCACGAAGAAATCGACTTCAACGTCTTTCTTCTCGACGGTCAGGTAACGCTCCGGATTGTCGTCCAGGGTCAACAGGCGGCGGTCGAACTTGCGGACCTGCTAGATGAACGTCACTTTGAAATGCAGACACGGCTTCAGATCGGAACGCACCACCTTGCCCAGGTTGAGGACAATGGCGGTCTGGCTTTCATTCACGATGAACATGGATGAAAACAGCAGGATGACGGCGGTAAGGCCGCCGAAAATAAGAGTTGTTGGATTACGCATGATCAGGCTCCCTCCCGGCCTTGGCGGACTTCGCCACGGCCCGATGAATCCGCCGGCGGCGCCGGCTGCGGTGCGACCACGGCCGGCGACGGACGGGACACGCCATCAGTACCGGTCGCAGGTGCGTTGCCGCCGGGAGCCGGCAAATAGAAGATATTGCCCTTGCCGGAAATGATCTTCGGATTCCGGGTCATCACATCCTGCATGGTTTCCAGATACAGGCGCTTGCGGGTGACTTCCGGGGATTTCCGGTATTCATCGGCCAACTGACGGAATCGCGAAGCGTCACCGGTCGCCTTGGCGATGCTGGCCTGGCGGTAACCGTCGGCCTCGGCTTTGATTCGGGCGGCGGTACCGCGCGCTTCCGGCACGATTTTGCTGGCATAGGCTTTGGCGGCGTTTTTTATGGAATCGCTTTGCTGTCCGGCATTGATGGCCTCGTTGAAGGCATCGCTCACCTCTTCGGGGAAGCGGGCATCGGGCAAAGTGAACTGCGACACTGTGATACCGGTCCGGTACATGTCCAGGGATTTCTGCAGGTGATCCTTGGCCACGATGGACAGCTGGCCGCGCTCGAACAGGGCCGCATCCATGGAATTGTTGCCGACCACTTCGCGGACGGCGCTTTCGGCGGCCTGACGCACCGTTTCCGAACCCTGCTGGCCGCCGGCGGCGACGATATCGTCACGGTAGCCGTACAGATACAGACGCGGATCGCTGATGGTGTACTGTGCGTTGAATTTGATGTCGACGATGTTTTCGTCCTTGGTCAGTACATTGACCGTTTCTTCGACGGTCTGCACCTGGGTCGCATTGACGACGGTCACCGACTCGATCGGCCACGGCAGTTTCATGTTGGCACCCGGCGTCAGGATCCGGTCGAACTTGCCGAAACGCAGGACCACGCCGCGTTCGCGCTCATCGATGAGCTTGAAGCAGTTGAAAACAATCAGCAGGGCAAAAACGATCAGTACCGGTTTGACCCAGGACGGGCCGTTGCCGGAATCGCCGATGCCCAGCTGCGATTTCAGGCGACCGAGGAAATCATCGACCGGATTGCCGTTACCTTTCGGTTTCCAGGGCTCTCTGCCGCCGCCCGGTTGGTTCCACGCCATACTGACTCCGTCTTTCTGATTTCAATGCTTTACGATATGGGGCCGTCCGTGACGGCTTCAAGGTCCGGCTTATTCGGCCGCATCCGTTTCCACCGCATCGTCACCCCCGGCGGAGCCGATGCGGACGTTGCGGGCCGGGACCACCGTTGAAATCGCATGCTTGTAAACCATCTGGCTGACGGTATTGCGCAGCAGCACCACGAACTGGTCGAAGCTTTCGATGGTTCCCTGCAGCTTGATGCCATTGACGAGGAAAATCGAAACCGGCACACGCTCGCGGCGCAGGGCGTTCAGGAAGGGGTCTTGGAGGGATTGCGATTTGGTCACGGTACGGCTCCGTTCTTATTCTGGGTTATTTATTGTTGGTTTTTGGCAGGGCTGAGGAACTCCCTTACGCAGTAGTCTAGCTCATCTTTTTCAGCCTGTGGGTCAAACCACCGTGAAGACGCGGAGCCGCGAAACCAAGTCAGCTGGCGTTTAGCCAGCTGGCGTGTCGCGGCAATGGCCTGCTC
>JBMSNF010000158.1:0-4206 GCA_049421545.1 Arenimonas sp. | reverse complement strand
ACGCATCGTGCGTTTCGACAACATCACGGCGGATGGACAGATCATGCGCACCAGCCTGCATGCAGGCACGCCCGTAAAACAAGGGGTTAAGTGGATTTGCACGCTGTGGTTCCACGAAGGCGTGCACCGTCCGCTGTAGCTTCCGGCACGGCTGCTAGAGCAATTGCTTTATAATGCGCGCACCCAGTCTGCCGTCTGCCGGAGCCCCCATGATTTTCGAAAGCATCAGCAAAACCGAACACGAAGAAGTCGTGTTCTGCCACAACAAGGATGCCGGCCTGAAAGCCATCATCGCCATCCACAACACCGTGCTCGGCCCGGCACTGGGCGGCACCCGCATGTGGAATTACGCCAACGAGGAGGAGGCCCTGAACGACGTACTGCGCCTGAGCCGCGGCATGACCTACAAGGCGGCGGTGTCCGGCCTGAATCTGGGCGGCGGCAAAGCCGTGATCTGGGGCGACCCGGGCAAGGACAAATCGGAAGCGCTGTTCCGCGCCTTCGGCCGCTTCGTGAATTCACTGAACGGCCGTTACATCACCGCCGAAGACGTCGGCATCGACGTCAACGACATGGAATACGTCTACCGCGAAACCGAATTCGTCACCGGCGTGCATCAGGTGCACGGCGGCTCGGGCGATCCCTCGCCGTTCACCGCTTTCGGCACGCTGCAGGGCCTGATGTCGGCGTTGCAGGTCAAGTACGGCAATGAAGATGTCGGCAAATACAGTTACGCCGTACAGGGCGTCGGCCACGTCGGCATGGAGTTCGTCAAGCTGCTGCACGAACGCGGCGCCAAGATCTTCGTCACCGACATCAACAAGGATGCCGTGCAACGCGCCGTCGACGACTACGGCTGCGAAGCGGTATCGCTCGATGAGATCTATGACGTGGATGCCGAGGTGTATTCGCCGACCGCTCTCGGCGGTACCGTCAACGAAGCGACACTCAATCGCCTGAAGTGCAAAATCATCTGCGGCGCCGCCAACAACCAGCTGGCCAGCGACGAGATCGGCGACGAAGTGCAGCGCCGCGGCATTCTGTACGCCCCGGATTATGCGGTCAACGCCGGCGGCCTGATGAATGTGTCGCTGGAAATCGACGGCTACAACCGCGAACGCGCCATGCGCATGCTGCGGACCATTTATTTCAACCTCGGCCGCATCTTCGAAATCAGCGCCCGCGACGGCATCCCGACTTACAAAGCGGCCGACCGCATGGCCGAAGAACGCATCACCGCGATCGGCAAGCTGCGTCTGCCGCACCTGGGCCATCACGCCCCGCGCTTCCACGGCCGCCGCGCCGGTTGATGCGATGGCACTGACCGGTCTCGGCGAGGATCTGGACGCCCTGCGCGACAGCGTGCGGCGTTTCGCGGAAACCGAAATCGCGCCGCGTGCGGCCGACGTCGACCGCGACAACCTGTTCCCGGCCGATCTCTGGCGGAAAATGGGCGATATGGGACTGCTTGGAATCACCGTTGCCGAGCAGTTCGGTGGCTCCGGCATGAGTTACCTTGCGCACTTGGTGGCCATGGAAGAAATTTCCCGTGCCTCCGGTTCGGTCGGCTTGAGCTATGGCGCGCATTCCAACCTGTGTGTGCAGAATCTCTACCTCAACGGTACCGACACGCAACGCGGGAAATACCTGCCGAATCTGTGCAGCGGCGAATGGGTCGGCGCCTTGGCGATGAGCGAACCCGGTGCCGGCTCGGATGTGGTCGGCGCCATGGCCTGCCGTGCCGAGCTGAACGACGGCGTCTGGGTCGCCAACGGCAACAAGATGTGGATCACCAACGGCCCTGAGGCCGATGTACTGATCGTGTACATGCGCACCGCCGGCAAAGAGGCCGGTAGCCGCTGCATGACCGCTTTTCTGGTCGAGAAAGGCATGCCGGGCTTCAGCACCGCTCAGAAACTCGACAAACTCGGTATGCGCGGCTCCAACACCTGCGAGTTGGTCTTCGAAAACTGCGCGATTCCGGTTGAAAACGTGCTCGGTGATGTCCATGACGGCGTCAAAGTGCTGATGAGCGGCCTGAACACCGAACGGCTGGTGCTGTCGGGCGGTCCGATCGGCCTGATGCAGGCCGCGCTCGACCTGACCCTGCCCTATGTGCGCGAGCGCCGCCAGTTCGATGCCGCCATCGGCAGCTTCGGCATCATGCAGGCCAAAATCGCCGACATGTATACCGCCCTGCAATCCTCGCGCGCCTTCGCTTATGCCGTGGCCCGCGCTTACGATGCCGGCGAGCGTTCGCGTGTGGATGCCGCCAGCTGCCTGTTGCATGCCAGCGAGGCGGCGGTCCAGGTCGCGCTGGAATGCATCCAGTCGCTCGGCGGCAACGGCTACATCAATGACTACGACGCCGGCCGCATCCTGCGCGATGCCAAGCTGTATGCCATCGGTGCCGGCACCAACGAAATCCGCCGCATGCTGATCGGACGCGAACTGTTCGACGGCCGGCAATAACCCGGAAACAAGGAAACCCCATGAGCTCTTCCATCGTCATTCTCGGCGCCAAGCGCACCGCCCTCGGCGCCCTGCTGGGCCAATTCACCGGCGTGCCCAGCCCGCAGCTCGGCGCGACCGCCATCAAGGCCGCGCTGGAACAGGCCGGTGTCGGCGGCGATGCCGTCGATGAAGTCCTGATGGGCTGCGTGCTTCCGGCCGGTCTCGGCCAGGCGCCTGCCCGTCAGGCCGCCATTGCTGCCGGCGTGGGCCTGCAGGCCGGCGCCACCACCTTGAACAAGGTCTGCGGTTCCGGCATGAAGGCCGTGATGTTCGGCCATGATTTGATCAAGGCCGGTTCGGCCGAGGTCGTGGTTGCCGGCGGCATGGAATCGATGACCAATGCGCCGCATCTGCTGATGGGTTCGCGCACCGGCATCCGCTACGGCAGCGCGGAAATGCTCGACCACATGGCCTGGGACGGCCTGACCAATCCTTACGACAAGCAATCCATGGGCGTATTCGGCGAGCTGTGCGTGGCCAAGTACGGCTTCACCCGCGAACAGCAGGACGCCTTTGCCGCCGAATCGGTGCGCCGCGCCCTGCATGCCCAGCAAAGCGGCGCTTTCGACGCCGAGATCGCCCCGGTCACCGTTGCAGGACGCAAGGGCGAGGTGCAGATCACCGCCGATGAACAGCCCGGCAAATGCAATATCGACAAAATCCCGACCCTGCGCGCCGCGTTCAAGAAGGACGGCACCATCACCGCCGCCAGCTCCTCCAGCATCAATGACGGCGCCGCCGCATTGGTACTGAGCTCGGAGGCGCACGCCGCCGCCCGTGGCTTGAAGCCGATTGCACGCATCGTGGCGCAGGCCTCGTTTGCCCAAGCCCCGGAATGGTTCACCACCGCGCCGGTCGGCGCCATCCAATCCGTTCTGGCCAAGGCCGGCTGGGCGGTCGCCGATGTCGATCTTTTCGAGATCAATGAGGCCTTCGCGACCGTGGCGATGGCTCCGATCCACGAATTAGGCATCGCCCACGAAAAGGTCAACGTCAATGGCGGCGCCTGCGCACTTGGCCATCCCATCGGGGCTTCCGGGGCCCGTATCCTGGTGACCCTGATTTATGCCCTGCAGGCCCGGGGCTTGCGAAAAGGCGTTGCAAGCCTTTGTATTGGCGGGGGCGAGGCAACCGCCGTGGCCATCGAGCTGGCTTAACTGAACATTTATTTTACTTTTTACTCACAAATACTTGACTATTTGAAAAATACTGGCATGATTAATTCTACGTGCGTGATAACGCACGTTTTTTTAATCAAATTCAATATTGAAACTTTGAGGAAATACCCATGTCCCTGAACAAAACCATCATCGCTCTGGCTTTCGCACTGGCTCTGACCGCCTGCACGAAGCAAGAAGAAGCCACCGACGCCGCTGCTGACGCTACCGCCGAAGCCGCTGCCGCCACCGACGCCGCTGCTGACGCCACCGCAGCTGCTGCTGACGCCGCTGCTGACGCTGCTGCTCCGGCCGCTGACGCTGCTGCTCCGGCTGCCGACGCTGCCGCTCCGGCCGCTGACGCTGCTGCTCCGGCTGCCGACGCTGCTGCTCCGGCCGCTGAAGAAGCCAAGAAGTAATAATCGCTCCGCGATTGTTGAAAAAACCGCCGGCAACGGCGGTTTTTTTTTGGGTAAACTATGTAAAACAGACGCGAATCCTTCCATGCCGAAACTCACCAGCACCATCGATACCG
>JBMSNF010000157.1:0-4216 GCA_049421545.1 Arenimonas sp. | reverse complement strand
GAGTTAGGCGCAGTGTAGCAATCCGGTACCGGCTGTCATCTGGGTTGCGACGAAATGCGGTATATGCCGATGAAATGAGGGAAATCGGCATTTCGTGGCGAGAACCGGCGCTAAGGGCCCGGGTAAATCCGCAGCGCTTCGATGGCGGCGCGCATGGTGTTTTCATGAATGCTGATCACTTTTGAAACAGGTTTCTGATAACCGCCGGCCAGATTCCAGGCCACCGGAATCCGGCGTTTCAGCAAGCCCTGGAACACGCGGCTATCGCGCTGTGCCAGCTGGCTGGTGCTCAGAAAGCCGCCGAGCGGATCATCGATGTGCGGATCGGCGCCGGCCTGATACAGCACGATGTCGCAGCCGTCCAGGGCGTCCAGATCATCTTCGATATGGGTGAGGAAAAAACCGGCCTGTTCGGGATCTTTGAAGGTTTCGCCGGCCGTGATGTGCACGATGTTCCCGGCTTTGAGCACGTCGATGATGTCCACCGTGCCGTTGCCGTAGTGGTAGTCGTAGTCGAGGATGCCGACGCGCAGACCGGCATGTTCGGCCTGCAGGATCAAGGCGGTCAGCATCAGGCCGTTGAAGGTGCAGAAATCTTCGGCCGAATCCCAACCGGCATGATGAAAGCCCGAGACCGGCGCGGCCACGCAGGTGTTTTCGTCCAATGCCCAGCGCGCGGCCGTCAGCATGGCGCCATTGGTATAGGGCAGGCTGGCGTTGACTTCTGCCGAACGGGTACCGAAGCCATTGGGGGTACGTAAGGCAAAGATGTCGCGGACAAAGCCGGCCTCGTGCCCGCGGCAGAACTCGCTTTCGGTCAACGCCACGGCCGGGCGGATGCGCAGATCGGGCCACAGCTCCTGCCAGGCCTGCATCACCAGTCCGGGTTTGGACGCACTCGGGGAATAACCTTGGGTCGGTGCCAGCATCTGCGGGCAGAACACCACATTCATCTATTTGCTGGACACGTACTTTTCGCGGCGGATGTGGTGCACCGACAGCCCGAATTCCTTCAGGGCCTCGAAACTGGCATCGACCATGTTCGGGTTGCCGCACAGATAGGCGATGTCATGCGCGCCGTTCGGGACCAGTTCGGCCAGTTGTTCCTGCACATAGCCGCGGCGGGCATCGGCGGTGGCGTTGGCGGGAACTTCGCGCGAAAAACAGGGCATGAAGCGGAACTTCGGATTTTCGGCGGCGAACGCATAAAAATCCTCGCGGTAGATCAGGTCTTCTTCGGTGCGCGAGCCGAACAGCAGCACCACTTCCACGCCACGGGTGTCCATCATCTGCTTGAGCTGCGGCAGCATGGCGCGGTAGGGCGTCACGCCGGTGCCGGTGCCGATTAGCAGGTAGCGGGCGTTTTGGTCCTTGTCATTCAGACAGAAGCGGCCGTAGGGGCCGCTGCACTGGATCTGCTGGCCTTCATCGAGCGCGGTGAACAGCGCCGACGCGGCGCCGCCGGGCACGAAACTGACCGCAATCTCGACGGTATCGTTCACCCCGAAGGCGTGGTCGTGCTGGGTCGCCAACGAATAACTGCGTTTGGTCGGGCTGCCGTCCGGGTTGTTGAAATGCACCTGGATGAACTGGCCGGCGATGAAATCAAGGGCTTGGCCGTCATCGCGGGCGAATTCCAGATGGCGCACGCTCGGCGCCAGCATGCGGCTGCCTACCAGTTTCAGGGGGAAATGATCTGCCACGGGGACCTCGGTGAAAAAGAATCGTCCAGTCCGGGCGGCAAGCCCGATATACTAGACACTTGAAAGAGAAAGACCCGCCAAGTCGGAACACCCATGACTCAGCCAGCGCTCAGCATTACATCCTTGCACAAGACCTATGATAACGGAGTGATGGCCCTCAAGGGGGTCTCGCTGGACGTTGCCCCCGGTGATTTCTTCGCCCTGCTCGGCCCGAACGGGGCCGGCAAATCGACCCTGATCGGGGTGGTCAGCTCGCTGGTCAACGCCAGTTCCGGCGCGGTTTCGGTGTTCGGCATCGACCTGTTGGCCGACCGTTCCGCGGCCATGCGCCAGATCGGTCTGGTGCCGCAGGAAATCAACTTCAATATGTTCGAAAAACCGATCGACATCCTGGTCAATTACGCCGGTTTTTACGGGGTGCCGCGCGCGCAGGCGCTGGAACGCGCCGAACGCCAGCTCAAGGCCGCCCAGCTGTGGGAAAAGGCCGAAGTGATGAGCCGCACGCTGTCGGGTGGCATGAAGCGCCGGTTGATGATCGCCCGCGCCATGATGACCGAGCCCAAGCTGTTGATCCTGGATGAACCCACCGCCGGCGTCGATATCGAAATCCGCCGGGGAATGTGGAAGACCCTGCAGGACGTCAACGCCGCCGGTACCACGGTCATCCTGACCACGCATTATCTGGAAGAGGCCGAAAGCCTGTGCCGGAATCTGGCCATCATCGACAAGGGCGCCATCATCGAGCAGGGTCCGATGAAAACCCTGTTGGCGAAACTGGATGTTGAAGGTTTCGTGCTCGACATCAACGGCGAGCTGCCCGCTACGCTGCCGCAGATTCCGAAAGTCGATCTGAAGGCTTCCGACAGCCGCACCCTGGTGGTGGAAAAACCGCGTGATCTGCCCTTGAACGCCTTGTTCGATGCGCTCGCCGAATCCGGCATCACCGTGCGTTCCATGCGCAACCAGACCAACCGCCTGGAAGAACTGTTCGTGCGCCTGACCGCAAAGGCGACGGACAGGGATGTCCTAGTGCCGCGTGCGCAGGATGCGCAGGAGCGGCCGGCATGAGCAATCCGAACTATATCGCCTTCAAGACCATCGCCCGCCGCGAAGTCGCGCGCATCCTGCGCATCTGGGGCCAGACCCTGGTGCCGCCGGCGATCACCATGACCTTGTACTTCCTGATCTTCGGCAAACTGATCGGCTCACGCATCGGCGACATGGGCGGTTTCGATTACATGGATTTCATCGTGCCCGGCCTGGTCATGATGTCGGTCATCCAGAACGCCTACGGCAACATCAGCTCCAGTTTCTTCGGCGCCAAGTTCGGCCGGCACGTGGAAGAACTGCTGGTCAGCCCGATGCCGAACCACGTCATCCTCGCCGGTTACGTCGCCGGCGGCGTGCTGCGCGGACTGATGGTCGGCCTGATCGTACTCGCCATCGGCATGGCCTTCACCCATGTGCGCGTGCCGCATCCGTTCATCATGATCAGCACCATCCTGCTCGGCGCCATCATCTTCTCGCTGGCCGGCTTCGTCAATGCCGTGTACGCCAAGAAGTTCGACGACATCGCCATCGTGCCGACCTTCATCCTGACCCCGCTGACCTATCTGGGCGGCGTGTTCTATTCGGTGCGCGTGCTGCCGGAATGGGCGCAGACCGCGACCCAGGCCAATCCGATCTTCTACATGGTCAACGCCTTCCGCTACGGCCTGCTCGGCGAAAACGCCACCGACATCAACATTCTGGTTTCGTATGCGGTCATGCTGTTCTTCGTGGTCGTGCTCGGCGCGCTCGGCCTGTGGCTGCTGAAACGCGGCACCGGTCTGCGCAGCTAAAGCGCTTATGTCCGGATTGAATGCGCCGCAGCAGGCGGCGGTGGCGTACGTTGACGGTCCCCTGCTGGTGCTGGCCGGCGCCGGCAGCGGCAAGACCAAGGTCATCACCGAGAAGATCGCGCACCTGATCCACAGCAAGGCCTTTCCGCCCGAGCAGATCGCCGCCATCACCTTCACCAACAAGGCCGCGCGCGAAATGCGCGAGCGCGTCGGCAAGCGCATCTCCAAAACCGCCGCGGAAGCGGTCACTGTCACCACCTTCCATTCGCTCGGCCTGCAGTTCCTGCAGAGCGAAGCCAAGCTGGCCGGCCTGCGCCGTGGCTTTTCCATTTTCGATACCGACGACCAGCAGAGCATTCTCAAGGAACTGCTGCCGGCCGGCGCCGACAAGGATGCCCTGTACGCCGCACACAACTGGATTTCGAAAGTGAAGAATCTGGCGCTGTCGCCCGAGCAGGCGGCCGAAACCGCCACCACCGTGCGCGAACGCCAGATCGCGGAACTGTACGCGCGCTATCAGGCGCGTCTGCAGGCCTTCAATGCGGTGGACTTCGACGATCTGATCCGCTTGCCGCTGCAGGTGCTGGAAGCCGATGCCGACGCGCGCACACGCTGGCAGGCCAAGATCCGGTATCTGTTGGTCGATGAATGCCAGGACACCAACGGCGCGCA
>JBMSNF010000156.1:0-4253 GCA_049421545.1 Arenimonas sp. | reverse complement strand
TTAAGCTTTTGACTTTCCACGGGGCCCGTTTGGGGCTATAATGTCGGGCTACCCGAGGCTTCGGCCCCGATTCCACCCCGAACTACAGAGCACATTACATTATGGTCAAGATCCGACTGACCCGCGGCGGCGCCAAAAAGCGTCCGTTCTACCACATCGTGGTGACCGATCAACGCAACAAGCGCGATGGCCGTTCCATCGAGCGCGTGGGTTATTACAACCCGGTTGCCCAAGGCAACGAAAAGCGCGTCGAGCTGAACACCGACCGCGTCAACCACTGGGTTTCCCAAGGCGCGCAGCTGACCGACAAAGTCCGCATGCTCGTGAAAGAAGCCTCGAGCCAGGCCGCTGCCTGAGCCCGTCCTCGCGGCCATGACGCGAGGGCCCGACATCAATCCGGAGCGCCGCATCCTCATTGGCAGGATGGTCGGCGCTTTCGGCATTTCGGGCGAAATCAAATGCCAGAGTTTTGCCGATCCGCCGCAACAGCTGCTGAAATACAAGCCGTTGATTCTCGTGCATGAAGGCCGTGAAAGCACTCTGGAAAGCCTGAAAGGCCGCATGA
Organism: Arenimonas sp.; assembly: GCA_049421545.1. GTDB lineage: Bacteria > Pseudomonadota > Gammaproteobacteria > Xanthomonadales > Xanthomonadaceae > Arenimonas. The sequence goes on along the minus strand of JBMSNF010000156.1, from coordinate 3,688 downwards.
CCGCCAAAGGGCCGGTCATCCGTCTGCCTGATGTGGACGACCGTGATGCCGCCCAGGCCCTGCATGGCGCCGAGCTGTGGGTGACGCGCAGCCAGCTGCCGAAGGCCAAACCGGGTGAATACTACTGGATCGATCTGGAAGGTCTGCGCGTGCGCAACCGCGAGGGCGTCGATTTCGGCACGGTCTCGCATCTGTTCGAGACCCCGGCCAATCCGGTCATGGTGGTCGTCGGCGAGCGCGAGCGTCTGATTCCCTTCCTGCTGGACCGGTTCGTCGATGCGGTCGATTTCGACGCCGGCGAGATCCGCGTGGATTGGGATGCCGATTTCTGATGCGCTTCGATGTCATCACCCTGTTTCCCGATTACTTCCGCCAGTGCCTGCAGGTGGGCGTGGTCGGCCGTGCCTTCGAGCGCGGGCTGGCCGGACTGCATGTCTGGAATCCGCGCGATTTCACCCACGACAACTACCGCCGCATCGATGAACGCCCGTTCGGCGGCGGGCCGGGCATGGTGATGATGGCCGATCCGCTGATCGAGTGTCTGGATGCCGTGGTGCAGGCCGATGAAGCGCCCGCGCATACCGTATATCTGAGCCCGCAGGGTCGGCCGTTCACCCAGGCCAAGGCCCGCGAACTGGCGGCAAGGCCGCGTCTGGTGCTTCTGGCCGGCCGCTATGAGGGCGTCGACCAGCGCTTCCTCGATGCCCGTATCGATGAAGAAATCTCCCTCGGCGACTACGTGCTGTCCGGCGGCGAACTGCCGGCGGCCACGGTCATCGATGCCGTGGTGCGCTTGCTGGACGGCGTGCTGAACGATGCCGAATCGGCCGTCCAGGACAGTTTCGAGAACGGCCTGCTGGATTGTCCGCACTTCACACGCTCCGAAAGCCTGGGCACCGCGGGCGTTCCGGAGGTGCTGTTGTCCGGCAATCATGCGCTGATCGCCCGTTGGCGGCGCAAGCAAAGTCTGGGCCGGACCTGGCTGAAACGCCCGGATTTACTGGATGAAAGCCGGTTATCCAAGGCCGATGCCGCGCTTCTGGCCGAGTTCAAAGCTGAACAGACCGGCAATTCCCCTGCGGATGGGCAGGCCCCCTAGTCAAAACCCCGAATTTCGGGCTATAATAAGCGGCTAAACACGCCGAGAGGCGTCCCCCAGAACGACAGAATCGTGGTGTCCTATGAACCTCCTGCAAAAATTCGAAGCCGAACAAATCACCCGCAAGCTGCCTGACTTCGGTCCCGGCGACACCGTCGTGGTCAACGTCAAAGTCAAAGAAGGCAACCGCGATCGCGTGCAAGCCTACGAAGGCGTGGTCATTGCCATCAAGAACCGCGGTCTGAACTCCGCGTTCACCGTCCGCAAGATTTCGCACGGCTTCGGCGTCGAGCGCGTGTTCCAGACCCACAGCGCCACCATCGACTCCGTGTCGGTCAAGCGCCGCGGTGACGTCCGTCAGGGCAAGCTGTACTACCTGCGCGATCTGGAAGGCAAGAAAGCCCGCATCAAGGAAGACCTCAACTACGGCAAAAAAGCCTGAGTTGATGTCTAACCCGTTGCACACACGGCCGCTTATCGCGGCCGTTTGCATTTAAAGCGCATGAACAAAGAGCCCCTCACTGAAGTCCGTGCCGATGTCTGGCTATGGGCGGCGCGTTTTTTCAAGACCCGCAGTCTGGCCAAGCAGATGCTGGTCGGCGGCAAAGTCCAGATCGGCGGCCAGGTCATCAAGCCCTCGCGCATGCTGCGCGTCGGAGATATCCTGCAGATCACGCGTGCCAATGAACTTTATGAAATCAGCGTGCTCGCACTGAGCGAGCAACGCGGTCCTGCGGCCGTGGCGCAGTCCCTGTATTCCGAATCCGAAACATCACGTATAAAACGTGAAAGCGAGCGCGAGATGAAGCGGCTGGCCAATGCCGGCTACAAAGCGCCGTTGACCAAACCCGACAAGCGTGCACGCCGCCTGATCCAGGCGCTCGGCGACATCGACGCGCTCTGAATCAACGCAATTGCTTCAGCCGGTACAGCGCTTCCAGTGCCTGCTTCGGCGTCAGCTCGTCCGGATCCAAGGCATCGACGGCATCGGCCAGTGCATTGTCGGCCACGAACAGGCCGAGTTGCGCCGGCTGTTCCAGAGACTGCGGATGCAGATTGAGCGGCTGTTGCGGTTTGTTTTCCAGTTGCAGCAATGCCTGTTTCGCACGCGCAAGCACCGGTTTGGGCAGGCCTGCCAGCGAGGCCACCTGCAGGCCGAAGCTGCGGTTGGCGGGGCCGTCTTTCACCGCGTGCATGAAGATCAGTTGATCGCCGTGTTCGACCGCATCCAGATGCACGTTGCGGATGCCGGAATGGCTTTCCGGCAGCGCGGTCAGCTCGAAATAATGGGTGGCGAACAGGCAGTAAGCGCGGTTGCCGTCGCACAGCGCTTCGGCGCAGGCCTGCGCCAATGCCAAGCCGTCGTACGTCGATGTGCCGCGGCCGATTTCATCCATGAGTACGAATGAGCGCGGTCCGGCATTGCGCAGAATGAAACTGGTTTCCGCCATTTCCACCATGAAGGTGGACTGTCCGCGCGCCAGATCGTCACCGGCGCCGATGCGGGTCAGGATCCGGTCGATCGGCCCGAGTTCAGCGGATTCGGCCGGCACGAAACTGCCGATATAGGCAAGCAGGATGATCAATGCATTCTGGCGCATGTAGGTGGATTTGCCGCCCATGTTCGGACCGGTGATCAACAGCATGCGCTGTTCGCCGTCGAGAACGAGGTCGTTCGGCTCGAAGGCCTGTTCGCGCACCTGCTCCACGACGGGATGCCGGCCGCGCCGGATGCGGATGCCGTCGGTATCCGTTAACTGCGGACGGCACCAGTTCAGAGCTTCGGCACGTTCGGCGAATGCCGTCAGTACATCGCACTCGGCCAGGGCCTGGGCGCAGGCTTTCAATGTCTGCAGGTCCTGGTTGAGCCGGTCGAGCAACTGCTCGTAGAGGAAGCGCTCCCTTGCCAGCGAACGTTCGCGCGCCGACAGCACCTTGTCTTCGAAGGCTTTCAGTTCCTCGGTGATGAAGCGCTCGGCGCCGGTCAGGGTCTGCCGGCGGGTGTAGTGCGCCGGCGCTTTCTCGGCCTGGCCTTTGCTGATCTCGATGTAATAGCCATGAACCCGGTTGTAACCGACTTTCAGCGTGGCGATGCCGGTCGCCGCTTTCTCCCGCGCTTCCAGATCGACGAGGAACTGATCGGCATTGGTGGAAAGCACGCGCAGCTCGTCCAGTTCGGCGTCGAAGCCGGTGGCGAATACGCCGCCATCGCGGAGCAATACCGCAGGCTGCGGCATGAGCGCCTGCTGCAGATGCGCGGCGAGATCCGGATGCCGGCCCAATGCGGTGCGTAATTCACGAAGGCGGGGTGCATCGGCCGGTTGCAGTATTGTTTCGATTTCGGGCAGCCGCAGCAATCCATCGCGCAGTCCGCTCAGGTCTCGTGGACGGGCGCTGCGCAGGGCGATGCGGGTCAACATGCGTTCCAGATCGCCGATGCCGCGGAATACGGCGCTCAGCGGCTCCGTCATGTGCCGGTCGATGATTTCCGATACCGCTTGATGGCGTTGCCGTACCGTGTCCGCATCCCTGAGCGTCCGGTGCAGCCAACGCCGCAGCAGGCGGCCGGCCATCGGACTGCAGGTGGTG
>JBMSNF010000155.1:0-4280 GCA_049421545.1 Arenimonas sp. | reverse complement strand
TTGCAGGACGTCCGCCGCAATAAGATGAAATCGCCGTATCTGAGCTGGTTCACCATCAAGAATTTCGATGACCCGGCCTCCGGCATCACATTCGACTACGAGGGTTGGTGGGGCAATAAATCGCTTCCGGAACTCCGCGAAGACGCCAACGGCATCGTGCCCGGTCCGAAAGCGTACATCTATGCCGCCACCGAACGCTGGATGAACCCGAAAGGGAAGGGAACGCAGCATGGCATCGACGGTTGGCGGCTGGATGTCGCCTACATGGTGGCGCATCCGTTCTGGAAAGACTGGCGCCGGCATGTGAAGGCCATCAATCCGGAAGCCTATCTCACCGCCGAGATCGTCAATACGCCGGAGGTGGTCAAACCCTATCTGCAGGGCGATGAGTTCGACGGCGAAATGCATTACAACTTCGCGTTCACCGCGGCCGAATTCCTGTTCAACGAGGGCAAATACCGCATCAATACCCGTGAATTCGACCGCAAGCTCGCCGAGCTGCGGACGATGTATCCGCCGGGGGTCGCCTACGTGAACCAGAATCTGTTCGGCAGCCACGACACCAACCGCATCGGTTCCTACATCGTCAACCGGACCCTGGGCAATTTCCGCGACTGGGGGAAATGGTTCCAGATGTCGCAGCCGATCAACAATCCCGGGTTCAGCGTGCGCAAACCGAATGCTTCTGAACTGCAGCTGCAGAAACTGTTCGTGGTGCTGCAGATGACCTATGTCGGCGCGCCGATGGTGTATTACGGCGACGAAGTGGGCATGTGGGGCGGCAATGATCCGGACGACCGCAAGCCGATGATCTGGCCGGACATCGTCTATGAAAAAGAGCGTGCACTGCCCCGGCAGGATCTGCGTCCGGAGTCCGAGGCCGATACGGTGGCGCAGAACCTGGAATTGCATGCCTTCTACAGGAAGCTGATTGGCATCCGCAACGCCCACCCGGCCCTGCGTATCGGCTCATACCGTACCTTGCTGGCCGACAACGGCGATGAAGTGTTCGCCTATGAGCGGCAGGCCGGCGCGGAAACGCTGTGGGTGATCCTGAATAATTCGGCCAGTGAGCGCAGCGTGCGCCTGCCACGCGCCGGTTTCGATGAATTCGAGGATCTGCTCAATGACAGGACCTATACGGGCCAACGTTCCGAAGTGGCGTTCACCGTGCCGGCCAAACAGGCGACGGTTTTGCGCGCCAACCGGATTCCGGTGAATGGCGGATCCGTGAAAAAATAATCCGGCGCGCCATTCCGGCGCAACCGGAATTCGCGGAACGTCTAGATCTTCGCTTTGTCGAGCGGGCGTTCCCGGTGCATCAGCGTCCATTCGGCGTGCTCTGCCAACGCGGCTTCGCCCAGTGTGCGCAGGATGCGTCGGCGTTCTTCATCGGACCGGCTGCTGTCGAGGCGGCGTTTGGCGGCATTGAAGATGCGTGCCATGAACCGGTACTGCTTGATCAGTTCCTTGTCGGCTTTCTTGTAGGCGTAGGCTTCGTGGACGGCCGCTGTCACCGACAGCAGGCCCATGGTGGCGACCATGACATTCTGCGCCAGTCCGTCGATGGCGCGGGCGAATACCGCCAGCACCACGCTGATGCCGATGCCGATCCACAGGCAGGAAGCCGCCAGCCATTCGTTGCGACGGTGGTGGCGCACCCTTTTTTCGGAAGTCGCCGAGTAGTAGGCCAGCTGACCGGGGGAATCCGTGTTGCCGATCCATTCCCGGATCACGGTCTCGATGCCATCGTGTTTGGGATCCAGGGGCTGCAGCATGCCTTCGAGGCTGGCGGCACGCATCACGTTGCGGATCCAGCCCAGTTCCACATCCTGTTTCTGCAGGAAGTTGTCGTGGGCGAAGGCCAGCCTTCCGGTATCGACGATGCCGGCGCGCCGCCAATAGGATTGCACGCGCAGTCCTTCGGCCAGAGCGCGGTAGTCGATGTACTGCCGGTGCCATTCGCGGCGTTTGGCCACGCTGTTGATGCCGATGCCGGCCAGGAAGAACAGCAGGAAAAGGTAAATCATCACATCCTTGGCCATGATGTCCGAGTACATGATGAAGGCGTAACCCATCAGTGCGGCGAGGATGTAGGTGGCGAGCAGGATGCGGCTGACGCGGCGCCGGTAGGTCGTCGCCAGCCAATCGGCGCCGCCGAAATAACATCCGATCGGACAATCGTTATCTCCCAGGCTTCCGGCTTTCAGGATGTCTTCGCGGTACTGTTTGCAATCGTGCTGGTATTCGATCTGCCGCCGGAACATGGTATGGAAGGATTCCGGCATGCTTGCGGAAGGCTCCGAGTCGTCGCCGGAGGCCAGCCAACGGCATTCCCCGTCGATGTCGGCATCACTGCTCTGGCGCCCGGCCGGTATGTGATAAACGAGGGATTCTTCGTCGAGCCCGAGATTTCCGATGGCGGCCTGTCGGCGGTCGATGGTGCCGGGCAGGGTGCCGTGCAGGTGGTACTCGACGACCTGGGCGGTCCCGCCGTAGTGTCCGTTTCCCGATCCGTCCCACAAGGCCAGCAGGATATGGCAGTGGCTGGAGGTGAACATGCCGGCATGCGCATACTGGCGGTTTCGTGCATAGCCGCCATGGCGGATGTCGTCCGGACTGCGGGCGTCCTGCAGTGCGAGTTCGAGGCAGGCGCTCCGGGAAAGCTGTCTGTCGAATTCGGCCAGTTCGGCCGGGTCGTCGAAATCGCTGCGGTAGAGCGCCGCTGGCACCGGCAATGCGGCGATCACTCGGATATTCCTTTCCAGGGCGATGCCGGCAACCAGCTGGTCGGCTCCTGCGGCCAGCGGGCACAGCACGGTCAGCGGCAATTCCGGATAATCCTGTCGCAGCTGGTCGAACAGTGCATTGACCTGCCTTCTCAGGCGCGGTACTTCCGTCTCGCGCAGATTGCGATGCCCGGTCACGCCGATGACCAGGCCCGCAGTCTCCATGGGTTGATGTGCGTCAGCCATGGTCGGATATCATTGGTTCACAATCCGAGGATCGCATTTCAGAGTTTGACCGGTCTGTTTGTTCCGGAGGTTAATTTGGTAGTAGACATCCGCCGGACCGGTGTTGGCATTGAATATATTGAGCACGTTGGCATTGCCCCCGCCAGATTCCCTCATCTGGTCCGTGCCCGGCCCCCTGAATGTCGTCTGCTCGAAAACCATATCCTCGCCGTATAAAAGCTCGATCTGGATTTTCTTGCCGCCGGTTTTCTGCATGACCTCGACATTCCCGTACCCATCAGAGCCGCCGCTGAACTGGCAACCGTTGATATTGAGCTCGACCTTGAAGTCTGGAGCATTGGCGTCCTGTGCGAGGGCGCTGTCGGCTCCGGCAACCATCGCCAGTGCCAGGACGAGAATCTGCATTTGACCGATTTTCATGTGTTGTCCTTTGAGTGTGTGCGGGATGGTTGGTTTCAGTGGTGAATTACGGACGGGTTGCCGGGAAGGGGCGCCATGCCGGTTTATTTATTGACGATTCTCGGATCGCAGAGCACATCGGGCCCGCCATTGGAATCGCCGACGACGACCGTGTACTTGACATCGGCAGGCGTTTGGCAATTGTCATCGACAGTGACGCGGCGCTCGTTGCCGTTGATATTGAAGCTCAAATTTTCCTGGCCGCTTCCCTGGAACTGGACATCCTTGATGAAAAAGTTCGATGCGGCATTCAGCGAAATGTGGATTTTCGAAGGGCCTTGACCGACCGAGTTCTCGACATTGCCATTGCCTTTGTTGCCGCCGGAATACTGGTAGCCGCCATTCTGCACGGATAAGGAAATTTGTTGATCTGAGTTAGGCATGCTAATTCTCCTTGGAGAGGTTGGGGGTGGGAACGGATGGAACAGCGGTGCCGGACGTGGTGGGTTCCGGAGCGTAACGGGGGTCCTTATAGGCGGCCTTGGACAGTTCGGATTCCATGACCATGGCTTTTTCGGCTTCACCGAGATTCATCGCCAGCAGACGGCGTAAGGGGGTGAAATCAAAAATCCGTATGGTCTGGCCATCCAGAAGCGTGGCGGTCTCGGCCCAGGTGTTTTTCGCCGGACCGGCCTGGCCATCCGCCATCTGCGCAGAACCCAGAATCAAGGCCGATTTCGCCAGTTCCGCGACAAGCAGTGGTGATTTGTCGGACTCTTCAAGCAAGCCGACGATCAGATCGCGGCTCGTTTCGGCAGAGACGATGGCTTCCTTGGTTTTGCCATTCTGGAGTTTACGCAGCGCCTTTTCACGATACATGCCTGAAGCAAGGATTTTATTTTTGGT
>JBMSNF010000154.1:0-4321 GCA_049421545.1 Arenimonas sp. | reverse complement strand
GAGAAAGGACGCGCTGGCTGCGCACCTCTCCGGAATTCCCGCTCAAACGCCTACTTGCGGGCGGCATCGGTGATTGCTACGAAATCGGCAAGGTATTTCGTGACGGCGAGTTCGGACGTCGGCACAATCCCGAGTTCAGCATGCTCGAGTGGTACCGCGTCGGATGGGATCACCTCCGTCTGGCCGAGGAGGCGGTAACGCTGCTGCTCGGGTTGTTCGTCGAAGCCGGTAAGCCGCTTCAAGTCATCAATACAAGTTATCGGCAATTGTTCAAGGAGGCCATCGGAATCGACCCGCTGTTGGCCAGCGATGCGCTGTTAGCGGATGCGGTCGCATCGCGCATCCGCATCGATCTCGACGGCCTCATGCGCGACGATCTGCTGGACTTGCTGCTGACGCATGCCATCGAACCCGGATTTCCCGAACATCAACTGACCGTAATCCGGGATTTTCCGGCCTCGCAGTGCGCATTGGCCAAGCTGCGTCAGGACGAGGTTGCGGTTGCAGAGCGTTTTGAAATCTACGTCGGCAGCGCCGAGCTGGCCAATGGCTACCATGAACTGAACGATGCCGTCGAACAGCGGCGGCGCTTCGAGAACGACTTGTTGCGGCGGGCTGGCAGCGGTGCCGCATCACCGGACATGGATGAACGCCTTTTGCAATCCCTGGAAACTCTGCCCGATTGCGCCGGCATCGCCATGGGCCTTGACCGCCTGATGCTTTGCCTGCTCGGAAAAACCGAGATGTCCGAGGTTGTTGCGTTCGATTTCAGCCGCGCCTGATCCGGCTGCCCGCGGCATGAATCTTGCCGAGCACGGGAAGCGCCAGCTCGAAGGCTTCTTCGGTCCAGTTCCATAAAAGATTGGCCGGAAGCTTCAGGTTCTTCGCCAGCGGGGCAGGGAGCATATCGGAACCCAGCTTGCGGATGCGGCCGACGCTGTCGGCATAGCGCCCGATGGCCCAGGTATGTGCGACCACGGATACCATTTCCGGCGCCCACTGCGCCAGCGGTGCGGCCTTCAAAAGCCAGCCGGCCAGGCGGTCGCCAAGGCTTCCTCTGAGTTTCCGTTCCAGTTGTTTGAAATCGACAAGCTGTGAGGAACTGCTTTCGGCAACGGCGATGATGGCGGAGCTTTCCCAATTGGCCGGTTTCAGACCATGTTGCTTGTAGATGTCCTTGATCAGTTGCTTCTGGATGCGCAGCGGGCTGTTTTTCGTCAGAGACTGCATGACCGGTTTGGCCAGAAAGGGTTTGGCCAGAGGGAAGCGGCCGATGATGCCGTGGGCGATGGCAAAAGCACCGGCCCGGACGCATGCGGTATGCAGCATGACTTCAATTTTGCCGCTGGGACGGAGCATCGATGTGGCCATGTGGACCTGCGGCATTATTGCTAAAATGACGGTTGAAAAGGAAGATACCATGAATTTCGAACAAGTCGACCGCGTGCGCCCATTGCTCTGGCAGGACAACCATCTCTCCGTGCTGGACCAACGGGAATTGCCGCATCGCCAGAACCATCTGATTTGCCGCACATCATCGCAGGTTGCCGAGGCCATCCATGTGCTGGCCGTGCGCGGCGCCCCCGCGATCGGCATTGCCGGTGCATTCGGTGTGGTGTTGGCGGCCCATGCCGTCCAAGCCGATAGCGGTGCGGACGCACTGCGGGCGATCGATTCCGAATTGATGGCTTTGGAGCAGGCCCGCCCGACCGCCGTGAATCTGCGCTGGGCGGTGCAGCGCATGCGATCCCTACTGCAAGGCATGGGTTCCGATTGGCGTGAGGGCATCCTGCGTGCCGCACAAGACATACAAAGCGAGGATCTGGCAGCCAATCACCGCATGGGTCGCCTGGGTGCGGAGCTTTTACCGGAAGGCGCAAGGGTATTGACCCACTGCAATACCGGCTCCCTGGCTACGGCAGGGTTCGGCACTGCCCTCGGGGTGATCCGGGCCGGAATCGCCAACGGCCGGATTGCGAAGGTCTATGCCAGTGAAACCCGGCCTTGGCTTCAGGGATCACGGCTGACCATCTGGGAGCTTCTGCAGGATGGCATTCCAGCGACCTTGATCGTCGATTCGGCCTCCGCCTATCTGATGCAGCAGGGCCTGGTCGATGCCGTCATCGTCGGCGCCGACCGCATCTGCGCCAACGGCGATGTCGCCAACAAGATCGGCACCTATGCCCATGCGCTGGCCGCCAAGGCCCATGGCGTCAAGGTCATGGTGGTGGCGCCGGGCTCGACCATCGACATGGCGACGGCCTCGGGTGCCGGAATCGCCATTGAACAGCGTCCGGGCACTGAATTGACCCATATCGGAGGGGCCGAAATCGGTGCCAAGGCCGCCGAGGTCTACAATCCGGTGTTCGATATCACCCCCGCCGCCTGCATCGATTTCCTGGTGACCGAAAAGGGCGTCATCACCGCCCCGGACGCGGCCAAAATGGCGGCTTTTTTCGGTCCGCTGTCAAGCCGGTAAATCCTTGTTTTATAAGAGTGAAAAAGCGCGAAAAGCGCACCGGTTTCTGCTACAATTCTAGGTATGTTTTTCCGGTCCCAGAAGGGGCCGGAAATGGCATCAAAACCCCTAGAATTCCGAGTGCCTGAATGTCAGATTTAGCCAAAGAAGTTATACCGGTAAACCTCGAAGACGAAATGCGCCGCAGTTATCTCGATTACGCCATGAGCGTGATCGTCGGCCGCGCCCTGCCGGATGTGCGCGACGGCCTGAAGCCGGTTCACCGCCGTGTGTTGTATGCCATGCATGAACTCGGTGCGCACTCGAACAAGCCTTATTACAAATCGGCCCGTATCGTCGGTGACGTCATCGGTAAATACCATCCGCACGGCGATCAATCCGTTTACGACACGCTGGTCCGGATGGCGCAGCCGTTCTCGCTGCGTTATCTGCTGGTGGATGGTCAAGGTAACTTCGGTTCCGTTGACGGTGACTCCGCTGCGGCCATGCGATACACCGAAGCGCGCATGGCGCGCATCACCCACGAGCTGTTGGCCGACATCGACAAGGAAACCGTCGACTTCCAACCGAACTACGATGAAAAGGAACTGGAGCCGACGGTCATGCCGACCAAGGTGCCGAATCTGCTCATCAACGGTTCGGAGGGCATCGCGGTCGGCATGGCAACCAAGATTCCGCCGCACAACCTCAGCGAAATCATCAATGGCACCATCGCACTCATCGATGATCCGGACATCGGCATCGGTGAACTGATCACGCACATCCCCGGCCCGGATTTCCCGACCGCGGCCATCATCAACGGCGCCGCCGGCATCCATGCCGCCTACCATACCGGCCGCGGACGCGTGGTCATGCGCGCCAAGACCGAAATCGAGATGCAGGACAACGGCCGCGAAGCCATCATCGTCAGCGAGCTGCCGTATCAGGTCAACAAGGCCCGCCTCATCGAAAAAATCGCCGAGCTGGTCAAGGAAAAACGCGTCGAAGGCATTTCCGAGCTGCGCGACGAATCCGACAAGGACGGCATGCGCATCTACATCGAAATCAAGCGCGACCAGTCCGCAGAAATCGTACTCAACCATCTGTTCAATGAAACGCCGCTTCAGCAGAGTTTCGGAATCAACATGGTAGCGCTGGTCGACGGTCGTCCGCAGTTGCTGAATCTGAAACAGATCCTCGAGGCTTTCGTGCGTCACCGCCGCGAAGTGGTGACCCGCCGTACCATTTTCGAACTGCGCAAAGCACGCGCCCGCGCCCACATCCTGGAAGGCCTGACCGTCGCCCTGGCCAACATCGATGAAATGATCGAGTTGATCAAGACTTCGCAGAATCCGCAGGAAGCCAAAGACCGCATGATGGCCAAGCGTTGGCAGCCGGGTCTGGTCAAAGCCCTGCTGGATGCCGCCGGCGCCCACGCATCGCGTCCGGAAGAGCTCGGTGACGGCTTCGGCCTGTTGGCTGACGGCTACCAGCTGACCGAAGTGCAGGCCAAGGAAATCCTGGAAATGCGCCTGAACCGTCTGACCGGGCTGGAACAGGACAAACTGACCGAGGAATACAAGGAACTGCTGGCCGAGATCCGCGATCTGATCGAAATCCTGGAAGTTCCGGAGCGGTTGCTCAATGTCATCCGCGGTGAACTGCTCAAGATCAAGGAGGATTTCGGCGACGACCGCCGCACGGAAATCCGCGCCAGCGAAGAAGACCTGGCCGATCTGGATCTGATCGCCTCCGAAGACGTGGTGGTCACCCTTTCGCATTCGGGCTACGCCAAGCGCCAGATGCCGTCGACCTACCGGGCGCAGAAGCGCGGCGGCAAGGGACGTGCGGCCGCTTCGGTCA
>JBMSNF010000153.1:0-4327 GCA_049421545.1 Arenimonas sp. | reverse complement strand
CTCCGGATTCTGGATGCCGCCGGTATGGATTTCGATCTCATCGAGCAACCGGTTCCGGCCGGTGATGTCATGGGCATGCAGGCCATCAAAGCGGCAGGTTCACGGATACCGCTGATGGCCGATGAAAGCGCATTCGATCTGGATCAGGTGAAAACCCTGCATGCGGCCTCGGCGGCCGACATCATCAATATCAAGCTGATGAAATCCGGCGGGCTGTCCAATGCGCTGGCCAGCGCCGATTACTGTGCCGGACAGGATCTGTCCTGCATGATGGGCTGCATGCTCGAGGGTTCCATCAGCGCCGGCGCCGCCGCGCATCTGGCCGCGGCCCGGAGCGGCGTAATCACCCGCATCGATCTGGATGGCCCCAGCCTTGCCGCTTTCGATCCGATTGACGGCAACGTACGTTTCGATGATGCTGTCATAACGGTTTCCGACCGTCCCGGTCTGGGTATCCATTCGTCCGCCAACATCACCTGGTTCGATTGATGCGTAAAATCCTGCTGCCGACAATGCTCATGCTCTGCCACTCGGTTTCGGGTGCTCAACCCATTGCGCCGGAATGGGCTGCCGACGGCACCCAGATGGTGGTCGTAACCACACCGGACTGGCAGGCGCCTGCGGGCCGTTTGCAGGCGTTCGAACGCCGCCAGGGCCAATGGCACTCTGCCGGACTGGATTTCACGGTCAGCATCGGCAAAAACGGGGCCGGATGGGGTCTGGGATTACATGAGTCGCAGAACGACGGGCCGGAAAAAGTCGAGGGTGATGGCAAAGCGCCTGCAGGCATTTTCCGGATCGGCATGGCTTTCGGGCAATCGGCATCGCTGCCGACCGCACTCGAATACCGCCCGATGACCGACGACGACTGGTGCATCGATGTCAACGATTCGCCCCTGTATAACCGTATCGTTTCCACCCGCGATGTCGGTACGCAAGCCATTCAGGGATCCACCGAACCGATGCGGCGCGACATCCACAGTGGCGATCACCTGTATAACAAAGGCTTCGTGATCGCGCACAATCCGGAAAACCGGCCGAAGGGCGGCAGCTGCATTTTCGCGCACCTCTGGCGCAATACCGGCGTGGCGACTGCCGGCTGCACCGCCATGACCGAGCCGGATATGGACCGCCTGCTGCTCTGGCTGAACCGAAACAGCAACCCGGTATTCGTCCTGCTACCGACCGATGAATATCACCGACTGCAACATCAATGGCATCTGCCTGACCTGACCAGAAAGAACTGACTATGACCGCATCGACCCGCGTTTTCCTCGGCCTGCTTCTGGGCGTCATGACCGGCATGATGCTGGGCCGATTCGCCCCCGATCTTGTGGCGCCGGCCACGGCACTGGCGCAGCCGATCGGCAAGCTGTGGTTGAACGCGCTGCAGATGAGCATCGTGCCGCTGGTGGTGTCGCTCCTGGTGGTCGGCATCAACCAGGCCAATGACATCGCCACCTCCGGACGGATTGCACGCAAAGCACTGATATGGATCGTCAGTCTGCTGTTTCTGTCAGGCTTGGCTACAGCAATCGCGGCACCCTTCCTGCTCGGCTTCATGGCGCACAATCCCGAACTGATGGATGTGCTCAAATCAGCGGCCAGCCCCGCCCTGCCGCCAGCGGCGGGCGACTGGACCACCACCATCATTCCGACCAATGTTTTGGCTGCGGCCGTGGCCGGGGCCATCGTGCCTTTGGTGGCATTCACGCTGTTGTTTGCGTTCGCACTGACCCGGATCGAACAGGAACGGCGCAAGATCATCGTCGGCTTCTTCCAAGGCATTGCCGATACCGTCATCCAGATGGTGCACTGGATTCTGTGGGCGGGCCCGGTCGGCGTATTCGCTTTGATCCTGCCCATCAGCGCCCAGGCCGGTGGCGGCGTCATCCAGGCGCTGGGCATCTACATCGGCATGCTCTGCGTCCTGTATCTGGGCATCACCGCCATCCTGTTCGGCGTGGCGCGCATCGGCAACGGCGAACCGCTGCTGCACTATGCCAAGGCGATTCTGCCGCCACAGGTCGTTGCCATGAGCACGCAGTCTTCGGTAGCGACCCTGCCTGCCATGGTCGAAAGCGCGGGAAAGCTCGGTTATCCCGGGCAGGTCACCGGCCTCGTTCTGCCTTTGGCGGTTTCCCTGTTCCGCATTACCAGCCCGATCCAATATCTCGGCGTGGTCTCCTTCATTGCCTGGGCTTATGGCATCGAGTTGCCCATGCTGACCGTGGCGATCTGCGTCGCCCTGTCTGTGGTGATTTCCATCGGCTCGGTCGGCCTGCCGGGACAGGCCATTTTCATGGGCACCAATCTTCCCGTGGTGCAGGCAGCCGGCCTGCCGGTGGAGCCGCTGGGCTTACTGGTTGCGGTCGATATGATTCCCGATATATTCGCGACACTGGGCAATGTCACCGCCGACCTCACCGTGACCAGCAAGGTGGCGCGCTCTGAATCCGACGGCGTTTAGGCAGCACGCCCCATGCTCGGATCATAGATGCAATAACGCCCACCTCCGGCATTTTTGGCCTGATACATGGCGAAATCGGACTGGTTAAGGAGAGCATCGGGTCCGTTGCCATGTTCCGGATAAATCGCTATTCCGATACTGGCGCTCATCGGAATCGGCGCAAAGCCTTCAATGTCCAATGGTTGCCGAAGCGCTTCGAGTATCCGCTGGAAACTTGCATGGCAATCCGACATGTCCTGCAGGTTGCTCAACAGGATGACGAACTCGTCCCCTCCCAGCCTTGCTACCGTGTCATAGGGGCGGACATTGGCGAGCATGCGCTCTGCAGCCGCCTTCAGCAGCTGATCGCCGACGTGGTGTCCGTAGCGGTCGTTGGCCGGCTTGAGGCCATCCAGATCCACGCTGCAGACCGCCACCAGGCTTCTGGTGCGCAAGCCATACGACAGCGCCTGCTCCAATCTGTCATCCATCAGACGCCGGTTGGGCAGGCCGGTCAATGCGTCGTGATTGGCGCTGTTCTGGGCGGCCTGCAACTTGAATTTGCTATCGGTGACATCCAGAAACATCCAGATTGACGTCTCATCATCTTCCGGCAGCATGACGCCGTTGACGCTCATCCAGATGTCTTTTCCGCTCGCCGCATGCCGGCTCTTGATTTCATCCCGATAGACTCCTTTCGCTTTCAGGACCGGATACGCTTCTTCCCCGAGCTTGTGGTAACTGGCATCGTCGCTGAACAGCATCCGCATGCTTTGGCCGGCATAGTCCGCATCCGGCATGCCGAGGATGTGGAACAGCTCCCTGTTATGCCAGACGATTTTCCGATTTTGTATTTTGGCGATTCCGACCAGATTGTTGTCGAGCATGGCGTTTTGCAGGGCGATGGTATTCGAGAGCTCACGTTCCGTCTGTTTGAGAGCAGTGATGTCGTGACCGACATACTGGATTTCGAGCAGTTTTCCTGAGGCATCGAAGTGTCCGCGTACCAGGAACTCGGCCCATCGCGGGTTGCCATCGGCAGTCAAAACACGGTCCTCGATCCGTACCGTCGGGTTTTGCGGGGACAGCGCGTCCAGTTTGCGACGGACTTCGATCAAACGGCTTTGCCACATTCCGGGAAACCAGACATTGCCGATGAGTTCGGTACTGCTTTTCTTGAAGTAGGTGCAGAACACCTCGTTGACGTAAATCAGGCGGCCGTCGGGCGTGCATCGGCATACGAACTCGGTCTGATCCATGATCAACCGGAGATAGGCTTTCCGGTCACGGTCCTCGGCGCGTCTGACGAGAATATAGATCGATACAAGGAGTGCCACGAAGAATAAAAACACGGCGACTCTGGGCATCGTCTCGGATTTGAAGATGAATAGACCGTAAGGTGCGCTCAGCTCCACATAACCAACGCCGAGCACGAGGGTTGCCATGAGCAGCGTCGGATAAAGGCCGCACACGAACAGGGAAATGGCGACAGCGGGAACTGCATAAAGAAACGGGGCTTTCCCGCCCGGGCCACCGAATGCGTACGAAGCCGCCAATGCCGCAAGCCCCAGCACCGCCGCAGCAAGGTAACGTTGCGGAAGTGATCTGATTATTCTTTTTTTCTGGATCGATGTCGGCATGCGGAGATACTAGCAATACAGACAGGTGAGATATATAGTAAAAATGCCTGCATGCCCTGAAAAAACGTGAATCAGCTCACAGGTCGCGAAAATATCACAATCCTGCCACACTTTGACGGACTACTTCAGCGAAACGGCGTCCCTGACCGGCGCGGTCAGCCATGGTGCGAGCGAAGACCATGGCAGGTTTACGCTCGGGGCGCCGGCCGCATAGGGTGCAACTTCATATGGATTGAAC
>JBMSNF010000152.1:0-4373 GCA_049421545.1 Arenimonas sp. | reverse complement strand
CGGAGGCGTGATGGTGGTGTATGCCTTGCGGTATCATTGACGGGTGTTGATGCCGAGTTGCCCATGAAAAACCTGAAGAAATCCCGAAAACTCGATGAAGTCTGCTACGAAATCCGCGGCCCGGCCTTGGAGCGTGCCAGACAGCTCGAAGACGAAGGCCACAGCATCATCAAGCTCAATATCGGCAATCTGGCGGTATTCGGCTTCAACCCGCCGGACGACATCGTCCGCGACGTCATCGGCAACCTGAACCGTGCCGGCGGCTACAGCGATTCCAAGGGCATCTATTCGGCACGCAAAGCGGTCATGAATTATGCCCAGGACAGCGGCATCCGCGGCGTCGGCATGGAAGACATCTACATCGGCAATGGGGTTTCCGAACTGATCCTGCTGGCCATGAACGCCTTGCTGGATGACGGCGATGAAGTGCTGGTGCCGGCACCGGATTACCCGCTTTGGACCGCTGCAGTATCGCTTTCCGGTGGTAAGCCGGTGCATTACCTGTGTGACGAGGACGCCGACTGGCAGCCGGATCTGGACGATCTGCGTGCCCGCATCACTCCGAATACCAAGGCTTTGGTGGTCATCAATCCCAATAATCCGACCGGTGCCGTGTATCCGAAACCGATGCTGGAAGCCTTGTTGCAGATCGCGCGGGAAAACCAGTTGCTGGTGTTCGCCGACGAAATCTACGACAAGACGCTTTACGATGGCGAAACCCATATCGCCCTTGCTTCACTGGCCGAAGACGTGTTCTGCATCAGTTTCGGCGGGCTGTCCAAGAATTACCGGGCCTGCGGTTACCGGGCCGGCTGGATGATTCTCAGCGGCGCGCGTGAGCATGCCAAGGATTACATCGACGGCCTCAACATCGTCACCTCCATGCGCCTTTGCGCCAATGTCCCGGCCCAATACGCCATCCAGACCGCCCTGGGTGGCACCCAGAGCATCGAACAGTTGGTCGCCGCCGACGGCCGGCTGACCCGCCAGCGCGATCTGGCCTGGCAGCGTTTGACCGCCATTCCCGGGGTGAGCTGCGTGAAACCCAAAGGCGCGCTCTATCTGTTTCCGAAATTCGATCCGGCGGTCTATCCGATCGAGGATGACCAGAAGTTCATTACCGAATTGCTGGAGCAGGAAAAAGTTCTGCTGGTGCAGGGGACCGGTTTCAACTGGCCCAAGCACGACCACGTGCGGGTGGTGTTCCTTCCCAACACCGATGAAATGACCGAAGCGCTCGACCGCATCGAACGCTTCCTTGCCGATTACCGTGCCCGTCACGGCACCTGACAGGAGAAGCTCCATGTACACCCTCTATTACGCCCCCGGTGCCGCCAGTCTGGTGGTGCATTGGCTGTTGATCGACCTCGGCTTGCCGCATGATCTGGTCAAACTCGACATCGCCGCACGCGAGCACAAGACGCCGGAGTATCTGGCTCTCAATCCCAGTGGCGTGGTGCCGACCTTGCTGGTGGATGGCAAACCGATGTGCGAGGCCGCCGCGATGGCGGTCCTGCTCGCCGAAGCCAAGCCGGAGGCCGGCCTCATTCCGTCCGCAGTAAGCCCGAAGCGCGGTGAATTCTTCCAATGGATGTTCCATCTGGCCAATACCCTGCAGCCGCCGTTCCGCTTGTGGTGGTATCCCAACGAAGCGGCCGGCGAGGCCCATGCCGATGACGGCAAGGCCACTGCCGAGATCCGAATCCACGCGGTCTTTGCCAATCTGGATGCGCATCTGGGCAAAAATGGCCCGTATCTGCTCGGCAATAGCGTTTCGGCGGCGGATTTCATGCTGGTCATGCTGATGCGCTGGTCGCGCAATATGCCGAAAACGGCGCTGGATTATCCGAATCTGGCCCGCCTGGCCAATCTCATGAAAGCACGCCCGAGCTGGCAGGCGCTGTACGTCTCCGAAGGGCTGACCGAATGGGCCTGAAGCGGACTCCGGCGGACTGGCAAAACTGGCGTGATTTCGCGCCGCTGTATGCCTTGGTCAATCTGCCCCTGATCATTATCGCAGCGGCATTGATGGCCTATCTGCCCGCTGCAGAACCTGTGTCTTTCGCGAATGTCTCGCGGGAAACCGTATTCATGCTTTATGTCTGCGGGGCCTTGCTCAGCACCTTGGTTTCGTTTCCGTGGCAGTGGCGTTTTCTGCGCCGTTGCATCTCCCTGTCCGAGGAAATGGGCAGGTTTGACGTCCCCGTATTCGCGCTCGGATATTATTGGCGCAATCTGCTGATTTCCATCATTACCGCAGCCGTCACGGCCGTTCCGTTGGTCTATCTCATCTTTTTCCTGGTCGGTTTTCCGCTGATGATGATGCTGGTTCCGGTGCACCTGCTTTCCGGTTTCATCCTCGGATTCATCGCGGCGGGAGTTCAGCCGGCCCATCGCAGTGGCAGTGCATAGGACTAGAGCCCCGTCTTTGGTACTGCCCGCTGTATTTGATTCATGTAGTATGTATTCCGAGTCTGCATCCGAGATCTCGCCATGAAAAAATCCCTTCGATTGTCCGAAACCTGGTTCAACCGCGGCCTATGGTTGGTGGCATTGGTTTTTGCCGGTTTTTTGATTGGCTTGGGTGGCCAGATCGTTGAAGATCTGCCCGGTGTCGATCGCCAGCTCGAGCTGAATGATTACATCGACAAAGCCAAAGCCGCGCCTCTGCGCAGGCAGTTGCAGAACGCGGAGCAGGCCGCACAGGAAGCGCGTCTGGCCCAGGATCAGGCACGGCTGCTGCGCGATGCGGCGCAATCGGATTCGCGTAACGCCAGCGAATCCTTCAATAACTGGATCGCCACCCGGCAAGCCACGCAGCAGCCCGATCAGAATGCTGAATTGCTGAAGCGGACGCAGCAGTTGGATGCGGTCAAACAACGTGAACTATCAGCCATCAGGGCTTTGGAAGCCCAGGATAAGGCCTTGCTTGATGCCGAGCAGGCCGCTGATAAAGCCCGGATAGGTCTGGCCACGTTGGAGTCCGCGGCGCAGAAACATTACGATGCCGATGCCCTGCGTCTGGAACTGCAGGTCTTCCTGATTCGACTGGCAATCACGCTGCCGCTGCTGGTACTGGCCGGTTGGCTGTTCAGGAATAAGCGCAAAACCGCGTATTGGCCGTTTGTCTGGGGCTTCATCATTTTTGCCGGCTTCGCGTTCTTCGTCGAGTTGGTGCCGTATCTGCCCAGCTATGGCGGTTATGTGCGCTACCTGGTCGGTATCGTGCTCACGGTTCTGATCGGCCGGCAGGCCATCGTGTCCCTGTCGCGTTATCTCGAGAAGCAGCGTGCAGCCGAGCAGTTATCGAGCAGCGAGCGGCAACAGGAACTGGGTTACGATGCAGCCTTGAACCTGCTCGGTAAGGGTGTATGCCCGGGTTGCGAGAGAGGCGTCGACCTGAAGAATCCGGCTATCGATTTCTGTCCGCATTGCGGCATGACTTTGTTCTGCAAATGCGCCGCCTGCCAGACCCGCAAAAGCGCCTTCATGCGCTTCTGCCATGCCTGCGGTCACAACGATGTTGCCGATGTGAAAAGCGATACCACTGCTCATTAATCCGGCGGCTGCGTTCCATCGACCATGAATTTGAGCGGAATCTTGGCGAGGCGCTTGTCCATCGCGCCGGGTGGCAGTGACTTCAAATCAAGTTGCCACTCGAGGGATTTGCTCAGTGCGGCGCGATCAAGGCTGCGATGACCGGAGCTCTGCAGGAGCCAGCTGTCACGCACATTGCCACAGCGGTTGAACAGTATGCCGATGAACACCATGCCGCTGCGGCCTTCACGCAGGGCATCGGTCGGATATCTCGGATGATCCATGTTGACGGACCGTTCAGTACATTCTTCGGCATAGACACGGTTGCGCCATTGGCGCAGCGCAAGATTGCCGGCAGTATCCTGCGGTTTCGGCGCCAGAAGATCGCCCTGTTTTTTTCGATAAATGACGCAGGTGTCCGGTTCGTCATAACAATGGACGGTTGCGCGGACCTTGAAGCCATGAGGTCCCGAGAGATCCTCGAGCTCAAGCGCCTGCAGTGGCAATCCTCCTTGCGGTCCGGGGGATTCGAAAATCCAGGTATGGGTTTTGTTTCCGGCCTTCCAGCGTCCCAGCATGTTCAGCATTTGCTTGGCCGTCGCATATTCACTGCTTTTTTTGAATTCATCCAGTGTCCGGGGGGCGTTTCCATTGAAGCCCCGCAGGCTGTTGTCACTCTGCCAGGTGGCCTCGCCGAAGCGGTCCGCCAGCCATGCGGCATTCTGCGTTCCACTGGTGGATTCAAACACCCCGTTGCCACTGTCATCGCGGGCCAGGAATGACGGCGGCATGTCCGGCGATGCAGGGGGCGGGGGGCGTGAGGGATCAGGGGCTGA
>JBMSNF010000151.1:0-4405 GCA_049421545.1 Arenimonas sp. | reverse complement strand
CCAGTGAATGGTCTTGAAGATGCCTATCTGGGTTGGAACAGGAAGTTCGGAAAAGCCGCCGTCGCCATGGTCTGGCACGACTACCGGTCTGATGCCGGTAGCCGCCACTACGGCAACGAATGGGATGCATCACTGGCCTATGGCTTCGACAAACACTGGAACGGTATGATCAAGCTCGCCGATTATCAGGCGGACACCTTCGCCCGCGATACCCGCAAACTGTGGGTCAGCGTTGAATACGTGTACTGACCGAACGCGACCTTGATACTGAAAAGCCGCCGAAAGCCGGCTTTTCCATGGCGCCGCCGGCCTCAGGGCTGAGCCAGCGTCCGCTTCACGGCATCCAGAAAATCCGGGTCGGGTACCGGACCGAGTTTTTCAGTACGCGCCACGATGCGGCCGGTGCGGTCGAGCAGAATCATCGCGCTGGTATGGTTGAAGTCGCCGCCTTCCAGCTTCCGGTAGCGGATGCCGAGCAGGGCGGCGGTATTGCGCACGCCGTCGGCATCAGTGTGCGCCAGCGTCCAGCGCGCCGTGTCTAGATGCCGATCATTGGTGACCGCACGCAGCACTGCCGGCGTATCGCGCTCGGCATCGAGGCTGATTAGTAGCACCCGCAGTCCGCTTCGCTCGGTTTCGCCAAGCGCATGGTCGATGCCTTTGGCGCTGTCGATGATCAGCGGGCAGATGTACTGGCAGGACGTATAGAACATCGCTACGATCTGCACCTTGCCCTGCCGTGACGCCAGACGGAACGGCGTACCGTCCTGGTCGGTGAACGTGGCGGGGGTCTGCAGCACCGAATCCGGCGTCAACGCACCGGCATCCGCGTTCAGGGGCATCAGCATCAACAGGGCAAGAAAAACAATTTTCATCGGGACCTCAGGGTATGGAGCGGGCGCAACGGAAACCGAGATTGGAGGTGCTGTTGACGGCATCCAGCGAAGACAGCATGGCCACCCGCATCATCACCGCGAAATCCTCTTTGTCTTCGATGGCCAGAGCGCCGGCGCCGCAGAATTTGGCCTTGTCCGGGTCCGATTGGGTGCGGTTGTCGCCGGATACCAGCATGGCGGCGTAATCCTGGGTCCACTCCCAGATCAAGCCATGCATGTCCTGGATGCCGTAGGCATTGGCAGGTTGCCGGCCGATCGTCGGCAGCGGGCCGCTGGAAGGCTCGGCATACCAGTGCAGCAGTTCTTCGCGCCAGGCCGGATCGGCGCGCGCATCACGCCGTGTACGGTCCGCGGCGGCCACGTATTCCCATTCATTCCAGGTGGGCAGGCGCGCACCGCGCGATTCGCAGTAGGCCGTAGCGGCGAACCAGCTGACGCGGGTGACCGGCTGCAGACCCGAAACCTCCGGCCCCGGCTGTAGCGCCGCTTGCCAATGCGAGAGGTAGTGGTCGGGTTCAACGAAAACCGGGGCCGCTCGGCCGCGTTGCCAGTCCGGATGGCTACGGACGAAGGCCAGGAAGTCGGCATTGCTGACCGGTGTCCGCATCAGCTCGAATGCCGCGACGGAAACCGCGCCGGTGACGTCCTCGTACTTCAGCACCGATTTGAACGTGCCGGCCGGAATACGCACGAACCCGCTGTCGGCATGGCCGGCAGCGGGCAGTAGTGCGATTGCAAGCAGCAGGCGGTGCATGTTCAGTGCGCCGCGCCTTTCGGACGCGGCGTGCTCGCGCGGACCTTGGCGACGTCCGCGGCACTGAGTTGGCCGCCGTTGTTGCCCCAGCTGTTGAGAACGTAGGTCAGGATGTTGGCGACCTCGTCGTCATTGAGCTGGCTCATCGGCGGCATCACCGAGTTGTAGGCGGCACCGTTGACGGTGACCGGACCGCTCAATCCGTTCAGGACCACACCGGCGGCGCGCACGGTATCGGCATTGAGGTAGTCCGATTTCGCCAGCGGCGGGAAGACATTCGGAATGCCGTTGCCGTTGGACTGGTGGCAGACCGAGCAGGTGCCGTTGAACAGGGCTTCGCCGGCCTTGATCTGCTGGGCTTTGGTCAATGTGCCGCCGGCCGAGGCCACGGCCGCCACCGACACCGGCGCGGAACTGACCGCTTTGTCGCCGAGATAGACGCTGTCGACTTCCTTGCCGGAATAAACCGCCTTGTTGTCGGGACCCTCGGTTTTCACCATGCCCAATGCACCTTTGTTGAAGGCGCGGAAAATCGAGTGATCGACGATGACGCCGGTTCCCGGAACCTCCGCCTTGTATTCCACGATGGCCGAACCGCCGGCCGGAATGAGCGTGGTCTGCACGTTTTCCTGATATCTGCTGCCGCCTTCGGTGTAGACCTTGTCGAAAATCTCACCGATGACGTGGAAACTCGACACCAGATTCGGCCCGCCGTTGCCGACGTACAGTCGCACGGTATCGCCGACATTGGCCTTCAGGGCCTGGTCGCCCAGCAGGGCGCCTTCGGAACCGTTGAACAGCACGTAGGTCGGATTTTCATCGATGGCCTTCTGCATGTCGAACGGCTGGATGCCTTTCTCGCGGTACTTGCCGACCGTATAGAAATCACCCTGCATCACGTAGTATTCCTTGTCTACCTTCGGCAGGCCCTGCGGCGGCTCGACCAGAATCAGGCCGTACATGCCGTTGGCAACGTGCATGCCCACCGGTGCGGTCGCGCAGTGATACACGTACAGGCCGGCGTTGAGGGTTTTGAACGTGAACTGGGAGGCATGGCCCGGCGCGGTGAAACTGGATGCGGCGCCGCCGCCCGGTCCGGTCACGGCGTGCAGGTCGATGTTGTGCGGCATCTTCGAATCGGGATGGTTCTTCAGATGGAATTCCACGGTATCGCCCTGACGCACCCGGATGAAGCTGCCCGGTACGGTGCCGCCGAAGGTCCAGAATGTATATTTGACGCCTTCCGAGATTTCCTTTTCGACCTCACGGACTTCCAGGTCGACGATGACTTTTGCCGGGGTTTTCCGGGTAATTGCCGGCGGCACCATCGGCGGACTGGTCAGTACGGCATGAATCGGCTCGCCCTGCGGCGGACCGAAATCGCCGGCAGCCGAGCCGCCGGTATCGGCGGGATTCTTCGCGGCGGTCACCGTCAACAGCGCGGTACCGATCATCAGGGGCAATAACAGACGTTTCATGGAACCTCCATCGGTGTGTATATGGAGCCACAGTACGCTTTTTATTCCGCCGAGTCCCTGACTTAGGTCAAACCGGTCTGAAAAAGTGCGAATACGCCCAGTGGCTGGTGCGTGCGCGCCACCGAATACATGAACGCATAGACGATGACTGCGGCGATGAAGAAAAGGATGCGGCTGCGGTTGCTGCGGCCGCGTTTGAGCGCGAAGCTGCCCAGCAGCACATAGCTCACCAACAGCGTCAGTTTCACCGCCAGCCAGCCGTTGGCGAACACTGCGCCCGGCAGCATCGTGGCCAGCATCAGCGCCGCAGTCAGCAGCACGGTATCGATGCTGTAGCTCAGATAACGCAACGGCGCCGACATGGCCCAGGCGCGGCCGGTCAGAACCAGAACGCCGCGTAGCGCGAACAGGCTGCCGCTGGCCAAAACGGCCGCGACATGCACTGATTTGACCGGAATGTAGAATTCGATCATGGCCTCATCCAGCCTGTCCGTCGGCGCGCGGCGTCAGATAAATCCACGCCGAACGAAGCGCCCACGGCGTGAACGCCAGCAGCCAGAGCATGCCAGCGGCACCATGCCAGGCCAGAATGTCCGGCGCGAGTTCAGCGCCGATGCGCATCACGGCGGTAAGCTGTATGGCGATGAATGCAAATGCCGCAACGCCGCCCAGTTGCAGCGGCCTTCCGGAGTGGCCTTGAGTCACGCGCGTGACCATGGCCACCAGCAGACTGCCGAAGAACCCGATGAACAATGCGTGCGCCGGTGCGCGGCCGAGCAGGAATTCGCCGGTATTCACCAACCAGAGACTCTGCAGGCCATACAGCAGTGCGGCTACCGGCAACCAGGCGAATCCGAGCATCAGAACCGCCAGCAGTGCCGGCATGCGCTGGCGCGGCCACCAGCGCCACAGCAACCACGCCGACAGCGCCGCCAACGGCAAATCGACCCACCATAGGCCGGCATAGACATGCGCCAGTTCCAGACCCAGATGCGCCAGAGCAAGCAGCCAGAATGTGCCCAGCGCCCACATCGGTCGGAAGGCCCGGTAGCCGGGCAGGGCGGCGCCTGCGAAGAACGGCAGCATGCGGTGGCAGACCGTGAAATAGACCGGCAGCAGCAGACCGAAGCCGCCGAATTTGATGGCCGCGAACATCCAATGCGGGTCGCGGCTGAACAGATAGGCAAACACCAGGCCGATTCCGGTCAGGCCCAGCAGCAGTGCCGCGAAAGCGCTGATGGCATGCCAGTTGGTATTCGGGTCGTGCCAGAGCAGCA
>JBMSNF010000150.1:0-4466 GCA_049421545.1 Arenimonas sp. | reverse complement strand
AAGCAAGTTTGAGATTCGATTGCGGACAATGCACCACCGAGACGCCGCGGGCGGCACACAGAGCGATCTCTTCGGACGTCAGCTGGGTCATGTGCACGGCGGTCAGGCGCTCGTTGACCAGACCGAGACGATCCAGACGCGCCAGCGGACGCTGGCCGTGGTCGCGGAGGGAATCGGTGATTTCCTGCGCGGTTTCGTGGATATGGCAATGCACCGGCAGATCCAGCTGTTCGGCATAACGACGGATCCGTTCGAAGCTGGCGTCGCATACCGTATAGGGCGCATGCGGGGTCATGCTGAAGCTGAGCAAGGGATGCGATCGGTACTGGTCGTGCACGGCCAGACCTTTGTCGAAATACTCGTCCTGGCTGCTGGCCCAGGCCGACGGGAAATCGATGACGGGAATGCTGACGGCGGCTCGGAAACCCAGACGGTCGTAGGTGCGCGCCTGGGCATCGGGAAAGAAGTAGTTTTCATTGCAGCAGGTGGTGCCGCCGCGGATCATTTCGGCCACGGCCAATTCGATGCCGTCACTGATGAAATCGGGCGTCATCACCGCACGTTCGATCGGCCAGATGTGCTCGTTGAGCCAAGGCATCAGCGCCAGATCATCGGCGACGCCGCGCATGAGGCTCATCGGATTGTGGGTGTGGGCATTGACCAGGCCCGGCATCAACACCGAGCCGGGGCGCTGCACATGCGCATCCGGTGCATAACGTGCACGGGCTTCTTCAATCGGCAGAATGGCGGTGATGCGGTCGCCGTCGATGATCAGGGCGTGCGCTTGCAACACCAGACCGGCCGGCTGCACGGGAATGATCCAGCCGGCCTCGATCAGCCAATCGCAGGGCTGCCGTGCTTCGGACATCGCTTATTTCACGCGACTGAAGTATTCGCCGGAGCGGGTGTCGACCTTGATGATTTCATCCTGCGCCACGAACAGCGGTACGCGCACGGTCGCGCCGGTTTCCAGTTTGGCCGGCTTGCCGCCGCCGCCGGATGTGTCGCCACGGACGCCGGGGTCGGTTTCCACGATCTTGAGTTCGACGAAATTCGGCGGCTGCACCGCAATCGGCTGGCCGTTCCAGAGCGTGACCACGCAGTCTTCCTCGCCTTTCAGCCATTTCCAGCTGTCGCCCATGGCGTTCTTGTCGGCCTGGACCTGTTCGAAGGTTTCCTGCTGCATGAAGTGCCAGTATTCGCCGTCGGCGTACAGGAACTGCATGTCGGTATCCATGACATCGGCGGCTTCGACGTTGTCGGTGGCTTTCATGGTCATTTCGACCACACGGCCGGATTTGATGCTGCGGTATTTGACGCGGGTGAAGGCCTGGCCTTTGCCCGGTTTCACGTATTCGGTTTCGGTAATGACGCACGGGTCGTTGTTGACCAGAATCTTCATGCCGTTCTTCACATCATTCATGCCGTAAGTGGCCATTGCCTGCTCCTGAAATTCACCGACGGACCGACCGCGGGTTACAATACCGTATTGAAAACACGGCCTTTACGGCCGTTCCAGCCTTCTATGATACCCGCCAAACCCCTCTCCGCTCAAATCCCGAACTGGCAACAGCTGTGGCGCGACAGCCTGCGCGACCCGCTGGAACTGCTGGAAATGCTCGGTTTGACGGGCTTTTCGGACCGGATTTCAACCGATGCCGGGAAGGCCTTCGCGTTCCGGGTTCCGCGCGGTTTCGCCGCGAAAATGCGCCATGGCGACATCAACGACCCTTTGCTGCGGCAGGTTCTGCCGCTCACCGAGGAAGAACAGCTGACGCCCGGCTTCGCCATCGATGCGGTCGGCGATCTGGCGGCCCGTGGCGCGACCGGCGTATTGCACAAATACCGGGGACGTGCGCTCCTGGTGGCGACCGGTTCCTGTGCCATCAATTGCCGGTATTGTTTCCGGCGCCACTTCCCTTACGGCGAAGAAACGGCAGCCGCCGGCCAATGGCGGGAAGCCATCGACTACCTGCGGGCCGATGCCAGCATCCATGAAGTGATTCTTTCCGGCGGCGACCCCCTGTCCTTGACGACACCCAAATTGGCCCAATTGACCGATGCCCTGAAGGCCTTGCCGCACCTGAAACGCCTGCGCCTGCATACCCGCTTGCCGGTGGTTTTGCCGGAACGCATCGATGCCGAGCTGCTGGCATGGCTGTCCGGACTGCCCTGGCCGGTGACCGTGGTCATCCATGCCAACCATGCCAACGAGCTCGGACCGGATGTGGGCGAAGCGCTCCACCGCCTACGGCAGATCGGGACGACCCTGCTCAACCAGTCGGTCCTGCTGGCCGGGGTCAATGACAAGGTCAAAGCCCTGCAGGCGCTGTCGGAGGCTTTGCATGGGCTGGGCGTGCTTCCCTATTACCTGCATCAGCTGGATCGGGTGCAGGGCGCCGGGCATTTTTCGGTCCCGGATGCGCAGGCTCTCGCCCTGCACCGGGAACTGATGGCCGCCCTGCCGGGCTATCTGGTTCCGAAACTGGTCCGCGAAATCGCCGGAGAGCCGAACAAATCCCCGCTGTACTAGCCTGCAACCGTCTTTTTTTGCTATTGTTATCAAAAGCAAGGACGGACTTCTTATGTCAAAACCTGAACAAGCACTCCGCCTGTTGCTGGTCGAGGAGCAACTCGAGCAGGCGGAGTTCCTGATCAGTCACATCCGGAACGGCGGCATCGCCGTGCGCCCGGAGCGTGCCGATGACGGCGACCAGTTCGAACAACTGCTCGACTCCAGCCGCATCGACCTGGTGATGGCCGATGCCGCGAGTACCGTGCTGCCGCTGGCGTCCGTCACCGATGTCATCCAACGCCGCGGCAAGGATATTCCGGTCATCGCCATTCTGGAACACCTCGACGACGCTGCCGTTCTGAAGGCCCTTTTCGCAGGGGCGGCCGATACGGTCATCCGAGGCGAGCCGAAACAGATCCAGCATGTGATCCGCCAGCAGTTCCATGCCCTGCTGAACCGCCGCCAGATCCGTTCTTTCGAAGCCGATCTGCGCGAGTCCGAACGGCGCTGCAATAACCTGATCGAATCATCGCGCGATCCGATCGCCTACATCCATGACGGCATGCATATCCATGCCAATGAATCCTATCTGCAGATGTTCGGTTATGGCAATTTCGATGATCTTGAAGGCATGCCGATTCTCGACCTGATTGATGAAAGCCAGCAATCGAACTTCAAGACCATCCTGAAGGATTTTGCCAAGACGAAACAATGCCCGCCGTCGATCCGCGTGATCCTGCATCCCGAAAAAGCCCCGCCGTCCGAGGTCGAGCTCGAACTCTCGCCCGCCAGCTACGACGGCGAGTCCTGTCTGCAATTGGTCGCCCGCCCGCAACTGACCGACAGCAAGCTCAGCGAACAGCTGAAGGAGCTCAAGGACCGCGATCCGAACACCATGCTGTTCAACCGCAAGTATTTCATGAGCCAGCTCGAAGCCATGGTCGCCAAGGTGTCCGCCTCGGGTACCGGCAACCAGGCCATTCTGCTGGTCGAGGCCAACCAGTTCGAAATGCGCACCCGGAACCTGGACATGACCGTGGCCGACCAGGTGCTGGTGGAGTTTTCGGCGCGTCTGTCGACATTGACCATGCACAGCGGGATCTGCTGCCTTTACCGCGACCAGACCCTGGCCGTCATCTGCAATGACAGCCGCTACGAACAGACGCTGGCGCTGTGCGAGAAAATCCATGCCGCCTTCGACAATCTGCTGCTGGAAGTCGGCGAGAACGCCATCACCTTCAGCGTCAGCGTGGCCGGTGTGCAGATCACCGAACAGAATGCCAGTGTTCCGGAAATCCTGAACCGGGCCAACCATCTGCTGCAATCCATGGACGGCCTCGGTGGCAACCGCTTCGAAGTGTTCGATCCCGGAGCCGGCGAACGCGCCGATGTCGAGCTCGACAAGGCCTGGAAGGACCGCCTCGAAAAAGCCCTTGCGGAAGGCGAATTCATCCTGAACTACCAGCCGATCATCAATCTCAGCCAGGACGAGCTAACCGACAGCTATGAACTGCTGATCCGCCTGCAATCGGCCGATGGCGAGTCCATCCTGCCGGAGCATTTCCTGCCCATTGCCCAGCGTCATGGTTTGAGCGATGACATCGACCGCTGGGTGGTCAGTCAGGCCATCAGCCTGCTGGCCGAAAAGCAATCGCGCAACATCGACACCCAGATTTTCGTCAAGATTTCGCCGGAGTCACTGCAGGACAACACCCTCATCGACCTCGTCGCGAAATCCCTGATGGCCAATGCCGTTGAAGGCTGGCGTCTGATTCTGGAGCTACCCGAATCGCAGATGATCACCCGCCTCAAGCAGGCCCAGAGCTTCAAGTCGGCGATGAGCGCACTCGGTGTCCGCATCTGCCTGACCCAGTTCGGCACCAGCGTGGACTCGGTCAAGATGCTGAACCATTTCGACGCCGACCTGATCAAGATCGACCGCAGCTTCATC
>JBMSNF010000149.1:0-4467 GCA_049421545.1 Arenimonas sp. | reverse complement strand
CGCCTGCCGCGCCCGGTGCCGAAGGCGCTGTCCGAATCGCAGGTGGAAGCGCTGCTGCGCGCCGACACCAGCGAGGCCCCGGAGCAGGTCGCGCTGCGCGCCATGCTCGAGTTGATGTATGCCTGTGGCCTTCGCGTCAGCGAACTGGTCGATTTGCCGGCGGCGGCGGTCAATCTGCGCCAGGGTCTGTTGCGGGTGATGGGCAAGGGCAGCAAGGAGCGTCTGGTGCCGATGGGCGAAGAGGCCCAGCATTGGCTCGAGCGTTACCTGCAGACGGTGCGTCCGGCCTGCGTCGGCAAACGCACGGTGCCGGTGCTGTTCGTGGACGCGGGCGGACACGCCTGGAACCGGCAGCAGTTCTGGTCGGCCCTGAAACGCCGTGCCCAGCTGGCCGGCGTTGATCCGGCCCGGGTCAGTCCGCACGTGCTGCGGCACAGTTTCGCCACCCATCTGCTCAACCACGGCGCCGATCTGCGTGCCCTGCAGATGCTGCTCGGCCACAGTTCGCTGTCGAGCACCCAGATCTACACCCTGATCGCCAAAGAGGGTTTGAAGAAAATGCACCGCGCCCACCACCCGCGCGGCTGAGCCGTCCATCGCGCCCGTGCAACCGTCCGTCCGCGCTGTCGCGGCGTTCACATTGGCTGTGGCACAATAATGGCTGATGAAATCGGACCTGAACCCCATGACTTTGCCCCGCATCCTGATGGCCTCCCTGTTGATGTTCAGCCTGCCGGCCTGTGCCCAAAGCACCGCCCCGGCGCCGGCCATGAAAGCCGCCGCCGCGACGGCCGCCCCCGGTGATGCCGCCATCCGTCAGTCGCTCACCAACGTGGTGCCGAATGTGAAAATCACCGCCATCAGGCCCTCGCCGCTGGCCGGCGTCAAGGAAGTGGTGGTCGATGGCCAGATTCTGTACGTCAGCAACGACGGCAAACTGCTGTTCCAGGGATCCATCATCGATCTGAATACCCGCACCAACCTGACCGAAGCCAGCGAGGCAGGCGAACGCCGCGTCATCCTGGCCGCCGTGCCGGCCGCCCAGAAAATCAGCTTCGCGCCGGCCAAGCCGAAATACCGCGTCACCGTATTCACCGACATCGACTGCGGTTATTGCCGCAAACTGCATGAGCACATGGCCGAGTACAACAAGCTCGGCATCGCCGTGGACTACCTGTTCTTTCCGCGCGCCGGCATCGGTTCCGAATCCTTCCAGAAGGCCGTGAACGTCTGGTGCGCGCCCGACCGCAAAGTGGCGATGACCTCCTCCAAGGCCGGTAAAACCCTGCCCAAGAAGAACTGCAGCAACTTCGTGACCGCCGATTACACCCTTGGCCAGAAAATCGGCGTGGACGGCACCCCGGCCGTGTATGCCACCAACGGCGCCCAGATCGGCGGCTATCTGACCCCGACCGACATGCTGAAAGCGCTGGAAAAGCAGAATAAATAACTGAATTCGAAGGCAATGGCCGCATAAATGCGGCCGGCCACGGGCCGATAAGGTAAAATGTGGGGCTAAAACCCCCTCAGCGTGCAGCCATGATCGTTCTTGAAGGCCTCCCGGCCTTATCCGCTTTCCGACGCGACCGTCTCCAAGCCCGCCTGCAACAGATCGTTCCCGATGCCAGCATCGCCGGTGCCTGGCATGTCTATTTCGTCGATGCCAGTGCCGAGCTGCACGACACCGCCACCCTCGGCCGCATTCTGGAAGGCTGCATCGGCCGGGTCGAGGCCCTGACCGGCGCGGTCTCGCGCATCGTCACTCCGCGTCTGGGCACACGCTCGCCATGGTCGAGCAAAGCCACCGAAATCCTGCAGGGCGCCGGCTTGCCGGTGCGCCGCGCCGAGCGCGGCCTGCGTCTGGATCTGCTGGGCATGCCGCCGGAAGGCGATGCGCTGTGGAAGGACATCGACAAACTGCTGTCCGATCCGATGACGCAAAGCGTGTGGCCCGGTCTGGATCAGGCCACCGCCCTGTTCGCCGCGCCGGCGCGCGGCCATCTGCAACGCGTCGCCATCGCGCAGCTGCCGCAGGCCAATGCCGAACTCGGCCTGGCACTGAGCGAGGACGAAGTGGCTTACCTGCAGGACCGTTACGGCGCACTCGGCCGCGATCCGTCCGATGCCGAACTGATGATGTTCGCGCAGGCCAACTCCGAACACTGCCGCCACAAGATCTTCAACGCCAGCTACCGCATCGACGGCCGCGACATGCCGCACACGCTGTTCGGCATGATCCGCAACACTCACAAACACGCGCCGCAGTACACGCTGAGCGCCTACAAAGACAATGCCGCGGTCATCGAAGGCCACACCGCCCGCCATCTGCGCGCCGATGACGGCCAGGTCTACCGCTTCGGCGAAGCCGCCGCCAGCGCGTTCTGCATCAAGGTGGAAACCCACAACCACCCGACCGCGATCTCGCCGTTTCCCGGCGCGTCCACGGGTGCCGGCGGTGAAATCCGCGATGAAGGCGCCACCGGCCGCGGCGGCAAACCGAAAGCCGGCCTGACCGGATTCTCGGTCTCGCATCTGCGCATTCCGACCCTGCCGCAGCCTTGGGAAGCCCCGCGCACATTGAATCCGCGCATGGCTTCGGCCTTCGAGATCATGACCGACGGCCCGCTCGGCGGCGCCGCCTTCAACAACGAATTCGGCCGGCCGAACCTGACCGGTTATTTCCGCAGTTTCGAATTAGCGAGCGGCACGAGTAATGCCGTGCGTGCTTACGACAAACCGATCATGCTGGCCGGCGGCCTGGGCACGGTCGATCCGGGCCAAGTGCAGAAGCTGCCGATGCGCGACGGCGACATCGTCATCGTGCTTGGCGGTCCGGCCATGCTGATCGGTCTGGGCGGCGGCGCCGCGTCCTCGGTGTCGTCCGGTCAAAGCTCGGAAGCGCTCGATTTCGCCTCGGTGCAGCGCGACAACCCGGAAATGGAACGCCGCTGCCAGGAAGTGATCAACCGCTGCTTCGCGCGCGGCAGCGCCAACCCGATCCGCTTCATGCACGATGTCGGTGCCGGCGGCTTGTCGAACGCCATTCCCGAATTGCTGCACGATTCCGACAAGGGCGGCATCATCGATCTGGGCAAAGTGCCCTGCGATGATCCTTCGCTGTCGCCGATGCAGTTGTGGTGCAACGAATCGCAGGAACGTTATGTGCTCGGCATCGCGCCCGAACATCTGGCCGAATTCCGCGCCCTGTGCGAACGCGAGCGCTGTCCGTTCGCGGCGGTCGGCATTGCCACCGACGAGGAACGCCTGATCGTGGCCTACGGCGCCGAACGCGGCAAGCTCGACGCCATCGCACCGGAAGCGCGCGCCATCGACATGCCGATGGATCTGCTGTTCGGCAAGCCGCCGAAAATGCAGCGCGATGCCGTGGCGCCGATCATCGACGTGCATCCGGCCTTCGAAGCCGAGGCGCTGGGCGTGTACGAAGCCGGCCTGAAAGTGCTGGCGCACCCGAGCGTGGCCGCCAAACAATTCCTGATCACCATCGGTGACCGCAGCGTGGGCGGCCTGACCGCCCGCGACCAGATGATCGGGCCGTGGCAGCTACCGGTGGCCGATTGCGCCATCACCAGCGCCGACTTCACCGGCTTTGCCGGCGAAGCCCTGGGCATGGGCGAACGCACGCCGGTGGCGGTGCTGAATGCCGCCGCGTCCGCGCGTCTGGCGGTCGGCGAAGCCATCACCAATCTGCTGGCGGCACCGATTGCCGGTCTGGACGAAGTGAAACTGTCGGCCAACTGGATGGCCGCTGCCGGCCAGCCCGGTGAAGATGCCGCCTTGTACGAGGCGGTGCAGGCGGTCGGCATGGCGCTGTGCCCGGCACTCGACATCAGCATTCCGGTCGGCAAGGATTCGCTGTCGATGCAGTCGCGCTGGCAGATCGACGGCCAGGCGCACGCCTCCAGTTCGCCGGTGTCCTTGATCATTTCCGCGTTCGCACGCGTGCAAGATGTGCGCGCGCAGTCCACGCCGCTGCTGGACACCTCGCTGGAATCCGACATCTGGCTGATCGGCCTGGGCGCCGGCAAGAAACGCATGGGCGGCAGCATTCTGGCACAGGTGCAGAACCGCTTCGGCGGCGAATGCCCGGATCTGGACGCGCCCGAACTGCTGGCCGCGCTGGCGCAGCTGATCATCCGCGCACGCAATCAGGAACTCATTCTGGCCTATCACGACCGTTCCGACGGCGGCGCCTTCGCGGCTTTGTGCGAAATGGCCTTCGCCACGCACTGCGGTCTCGACATCAAACTCGACCAGTGGGGCGACAACGATCTGGCCTGCCTGTTCAACGAAGAACTGGGCGTGCTGGTGCAGGTGGCGAAAGACGACCGCGCCGCCTTCGCCGATCTGATCAACCAGTGCGACCTGACCCACTGCGCCCAGCGCGTGGCCAAACCGAACGGCCTGGATTGCATCCGCGTGCTGCGCGACAACGACACCGTGGCCGCC
>JBMSNF010000148.1:0-4477 GCA_049421545.1 Arenimonas sp. | reverse complement strand
CGGCTGGCGCTTGAAGCGCGCGTGCAGCCATAGATACTGTTCCGGACAACGCCGGATCATCGCCTCGAACAGCGCCATGATGCGCGCGGTGTCGGCGATGGAATCTTCGCCAGGAAAATCCTGCAGGACTTCCCCGATTTCCAGCTCATAGCCGCCATCGGGTTTGCGTCGGTGGAAAAACGGCACCACCGCGGCGCCGCTGAGTTTGGCGAGTTGGTGCGTCGAGGTCAGGCTCCAGGCCGGATTGCCGAAGAACGGCACGAACACGCTGTCGCCACGCCGTGTTTCCTGGTCGGGCGCGAACCAAAGGATGCCGCCCGCTTTCAGGTGGCGCAGCACCGCGCGCAGCTCTTCGCGCGTGTACATGTTTTCGGTGTATGAACGGCGCCCCTCGCGCACACTCCACTCGAAGGCCGCGGAATCGAAAGGCCGGTACATGCCGCCGATGGTCGCATGGCGGGCGAGGATCTTGACGCAATACTCCAGAGTCATCAGGTGCGCCGAGACCAGCAGTACGCCCTTGCCGAGGGACTGCGCCTGCTTGAGCCGATCGAGGCCGCTGACCGGCGTCAACGCATCGGCCGGACGCAGATCGCCCCACCAGCCGCGCGCGAACTCGAACAGCGAAAACGCCATGGAATCGAAACTGTCCCGCCAGAGTTTCTCCTGTGCGGCCGCATCCAGTTCGGGAAAGCACAGACGTATGTTGGTGCGTGCGATATGGCCGCGTTCCCGCATCAGCAGGCGCATCAGCCGCGCCAGCAGCCAGGCCAACGGCCGGTAACAGGCCCAGGGCAGGTGCGCGATCAGCCATCCGCAGCCGATGCCGATCCAGGACGGCAGATGCGGAATCAAAGCGGGGCGGGGAGAGGGCTGCGGCACGCGGCGTGTCCTGGGTTATGCTTAAGCAAATGGCTTCCGTATCTTATCCCATCCTCCCGCGCCTGATGTACGCCGCCTTGTGGTTGTTGGCGTTTCCGGCCGTGATCGGGTTACTGCTGTTCCGCAGTCTGGCGCAGCCGGCCTATCGCCGGCATCTGTCCGAACGCTTCGCCCGCTATCCGCAGGTAGGCAAGGCGCCGCTGTGGTGCCATGCCGCTTCCATGGGCGAAGTGCATGCGCTGAAGCCCTTGCTGGCGGCACTGCGTGGAGATTTTCCGGACGTGCCCGTGTTGATTCCCTGTCAGACTCCGGCCGGCCGTCAGGCGGCGCAGGCGCTTGGATTGGTGGATAGCATGGTGGTGTATCTTCCCTTTGATCTGACTTGGCTGGTGCGCCGATTCCTCGGGCATTTCCGGCCGCGCGCAGCCTTGATCGTGGAAACCGAAATCTGGCCGAATCTGTTCCGCGAAACACATCATGCCCGCGTTCCCTTGATGATGGTCAATGCCCGCATGACCGAGCGTTCGCTGCGGCGTTACCGCCACTTCGGCGGGCTGTTCCGCGCCGCGCTGACCATGCCGGAGGCCATCCTCTGCCAGAGTCCGGCCGATGCCGCGCGTTTTGTCGCGGCCGGTGCTTCTGCAGAAAAGGTCGCAGTATCCGGCAATTTGAAATGGGACCTGGTTCCGGATGAAGCCGCACGTGAAGCCGGCATCCGGCGCCGTGCCGCGTGGACGCATGCACCGGTCTGGATGGCGGCGAGCACGCATGCGGAAGAAATGGCGGCGGTGCTCGCCACGCATCGTGCCGTGCTGGCGCGCTGGCCGTCGGCACTGCTGCTGTGGGCGCCCCGACATCCGGAGCGTTTCGC
This sequence comes from Arenimonas sp., assembly GCA_049421545.1. Taxonomy (GTDB): domain Bacteria; phylum Pseudomonadota; class Gammaproteobacteria; order Xanthomonadales; family Xanthomonadaceae; genus Arenimonas. The sequence goes on along the minus strand of JBMSNF010000148.1, from coordinate 2,724 downwards.
GGTTGCGGCAACCGCAGCCCAGGCCCAGGGTTTCCGCGTGCATCGCCGTAGCCGCGAGGCGGAACCCTCGGCGGCGGCGCAGATTTTCCTGATCGATACCCTCGGCGAGTTGCGGACGTTCATGCCGGGCATGGACCTGGTTTTCGTCGGAGGCAGTTTGCAGGCCATCGGCGGCCATAACGTGCTGGAGCCGGCGGCAGCCGGCATCCCGGTTCTGGTCGGTCCGCATACCGCCCATTTCGCCGACAGCATCCGCGCCTTGAAGGAGGCCGGAGGTCTGCTCGAAGTCGTGGATGCCGGCGGGTTGCTCTCTACCGTGCCGGCGCTTCTGGCGGACGCATCCCGTCGACAGGCCATGGCGGCGGCCAATCGGGAATGCGTTGCCGGAAACCGCGGCGCCGTTGAAAAAACAAAGGCACGGGTCGCCCCGTGCCTTGGTGCTCCGTGCTGAGTGGACGGAATTACTGCAGTTTGGCCTCGGCGTCTTCGGTCAGGAAACGGTTGACCGCTTCCACATCCGCCACTTCCAGCGTGCCGGCGGCCTGCTTCAGGCGCAGGGTGTTGACCAGATAGTTGTGGCGCGCGCGCGAATATTCGCGGGCGGCGGTGAACAGTTGCTGTTGCGCCAACAACACGTCGACGATGGTGCGCGTGCCGACTTCAAGACCGACTTCGCCGGCTTCCAAAGCGGATTTCGCGGAGACCACCGCCAGACGGCGGGCTTCCACTTCGGCCAATCCGGATTCCAGATTGCGGTCGGCATTGCGGACCTGGCGCGCGATCTGGCGCTTGGTCTGCTCCAGTTGCTCGGCGGCGATGTCGCGGGTGGAAACGGCCTGACGCACGCGCGATTGCGTGGCGCCGCCGCTGAAGATCGGGACCACCAGCGCCAGGTTGACGCCGGTCGAGGTCGAATCCTTGGCCGAGAACGGACCGGTGTTGCCGTCTTTCAGCGTGTTGTCGCTCCAGCTGGCGCTGGCATCAAGGTAGGGCAGGTGGCCCGAGCGTGCCAGACGCACATCATCTTCCGCGGCTTTCAGGGCGTTCTCGCGGGCGATCACGTTGGGATTGTTGGCCAGCGCATCGTTGACCAATTCCTCGGTGGCTTTGCGGGCTTCACCGACCGGCTGGAAATCGTTCGGCAGGCCCTTGATGCGGGACTCCGGCAGCGGGCCGGTGATTTCGAGCAGGATTTCGCGGGCATCGATCAGCGCGTTGCCGGCCAGAATGGTATTGGCGCGCGAGGAATCGTAACGGGCGCGGGCTTCATGCACATCGGTGATCGGTGCCAGACCGACTTCCAGGCGTTTCTCGGCCTGATCCAGCTGGCGCTTCACGGCGCGTTCTTCGGCACGCGAGGCCGCAAGGCTGTCAATGGCGGTCAGGACGTTGAAGTAGGCTTCGGAAACCCGGATGATCAGGCTGTCATTGGCCGAATCCAGTTCCGAGTCCGATTGCAGCGCACGTGCTTTGCTGCCCGAGAGGCGCGCGTAGTTGCCGTAGTTGTAGACGCTCTGGCTCAGGCTGGCGCTGTTCTGCTGCTGGGTGCTCGAGCTGCTGAAGGTGGTGTTGTTGTTGAGCGTGCCATCCGTATCGCTTTTGTTCAGGCTCATGCGGCCGTTGATCTGCGGCAGCAGATTCGAGCGCGACTGCACCACGCCTTCTTTCGAGATGGCATTCTGCGATTCACTGATCGCCAGCGTCGGATCGCTCTGACGGGCCTGGGTGTAGGACTGGACCAGATCGACGGCGAAGGCCGGCGAACAGCTCAGTGCCAGCGCGGTGGCCAGGGCCAGGGGGGTCGCTTTGAAACGCATGCGGAATTCCTTCATCAAAGGGAAAAGCGGTCGACCGGCTGCGCGCCGACGAGGTAGGGGATATCGGTTTCAAACAGGCTTTCGGTATCGAAGCCCTGTGCGGTACGGGTGAGGCATACCGCTTCCTGCACCGGGGACTGTCCGCGGATGATGAACAGACGGCCGCCGGGGCGGAGCCAGTTCAGGAACGACGGCGGCACATCCGTGACGGCGCCGGTGACCGCGATGGCATCGAACTGCTGGCCCGGATCGAAGGCCAGCGCATCGGCCTGTTCGAAGCGGACATTGTTCAGATCCAATGCGGCCAGACGTTCTTTCGCGCCGGCGATGAAATCGGCATGCAGATCAACGGTCACCAGTGAACGGCAAAGGCTGGCCAGACAGGCGGTGATGTAACCGCTGCCGGTGCCGACTTCCAGCACTTCGTCATTGGCTTGCAGCTTCAGTGCCTGCAGCATGCGGCCTTCCAGCACCGGTTTGAACATCGTCTCGCCGTGGCCGATCGGCAGGGCGGTGTCGGCGAAGGCCAGGTCCCGGTAAGCCGCCGGGACGAAATTCTCGCGCGGAACCGCCGACATCGCGGCCAGCACCTGCAGATCGACGATGTCCCAGGGGCGGACCTGCTGTTCGATCATGGCGTGGCGGGCGTGTTCAACATTCATCGTCATTTCGTTCATCCTCCGGCAAGAGCGCATATTGTAAGGCTTTTGCCTGTGTGCAGAAAGTGATTATCCCCGTTCGCGCCGGTTTGAAAACGTGCCGAAAGTCATCTTTCAGGCCGTCTTCGGGCGATAGGCGCGCAGGAACAGGGAAACGACTTCCTGCACGTGTTTTTCGCGCTCGGCTTTCGCCGGCGGCGGGCACAAGCCCATCATCACCCGCATGTACACCAGACCCTTGAGCAGGC
>JBMSNF010000147.1:0-4485 GCA_049421545.1 Arenimonas sp. | reverse complement strand
CCGGGGAAATGCTTCAGGGTCGCGGCCATACCGGCATCATGCATTCCAGCCACGTAGCTTTCGATGAAAGCGGCAACGGATTCGGGTTCGGCGGCGAAAGCGCGGTTTCCGATGGCTAGATTGCCGCGGCCGAGATCCGCGACGGGCGCAAAACTCAGATCCAGACCGGCGCCGATGATTTCCGATGCCATCAGGTAGGCATGTTCGCGGGCCAGCGCATGCGCCGCCCTTGCATCGGTACGGGCAAGCTCACCGAAGCGTTCAAGACAGGGCAGTTTGGCGAAACCTTCGCGGACTCGCTGCACCCGCCCGCCTTCCTGATCGACGCAGATCAGCTGACGACGCGGGGCGGCGGCCCGGATTTCGGCACATAGTTCGGAAAGCTGCTGTCTGGAGGCGAAGTTCCGTGAAAACAGGATCACACCGGCCACTGCCGGATGCTGAAGATGATCACGTTCGGCTGCGGTCAATGCGTGCCCTTCTACTCCGATGATCAGCATGATTTTTCCTCGGTCGTCCAATGCAGAAATGGTCGGGTAGCCAGCGCCATATTGTAGTAGCGCAGACTGTGGGTGACTTCGACGCCCAGCCAATCGGGACGCTCGAAGTGTTCGTTTTCATCCTCAAGCTCGATTTCGGCAACGACCAGTCCGGCGTTGTCACCGGCGAATTCATCGATTTCCCAAAGATGGGGGCCGATGCGCACCAGATGCCGGACTTTTTCAATGCGTCCTTCGCAGGCAAGGCCCATCAGCTGTTCGGCATCGGACAAGGGAATCGGGTACTCGAATTCGAGGCGGCGGGCACCGGCTTGCCGCGATTTGATATTGAGGTTGGCGGATTCCCCGCTGATCCGGACCCGGACCGAGCATTGCTCGCGCCCCGATGACACGGCGGCGCTGTCATTCAGATAGGCCTGGGCGATGCGCAGCCGCTGATGGGCCAGATCACGCCAGGCATCGCCGATGACCCGGAATTTGCGTTCGGTCTCGATGGCCATCAGGCGGCCTCGAACACGGCAATGGCTTCCACATGCGCGGTCTGCGGAAACATATCCATGGCCCCGGCCTGGACCAGCCGGTAGCCGCGCTCTTGAACCAGATATGCGGCATCACGCGCCAGCGAGGCCGGGTGGCAGGACACGTAAACGATGCGGCGGATACCGTCCAGATTCATCTGACGGAGCACATCGATGGCACCGGCCCGTGGCGGATCCAGCAGCAGTTTGGTGAAACGCTGGGTTTTCCAAAGCTGTGATGAGATGTCCTGGGTCAGATCGGCGGCGAAGAATTGGGCGTTGGCGATGCCGTTCCGGCGGGCATTGTCCTGGGCGCGCGCGACCAATCCCAGGTCTCCTTCAACACCGACGACCTCGCCTGCCGATTTGGCCAGCGGCAGGGTGAAATTGCCAAGACCGCAAAAAAGATCCAACACGACGTCCTCGGAGCTCGGCTCCAGCAGCGCAATGGCCCGGGCGATCATGGCGGCATTGAGCGAGGCATTGACTTGGATGAAATCCAGCGGTTTGAACTCGAACCGGATGCCGTATTCGGCAAGATCGAAACCAAGTGCCGGATAATCCTCGCGAATGGCGAAAACCGACTGTACGCCGCCGGGCTGCAGAAAAATCTGCGCATTGTGCGCTTCGCCGAAGTCCGCAAGAAGTTTCATATCATCGGCACACAGCGTGACGAGATTGCGGAACACCAGGGCCACCGGACCATCGCCCTGGATGAATTCCACCTGCGCGATTTCACGCTTGGCCTGCATGCCTCCGATCAGTTCGGTCAGCGGAACGATCAAGGCCGAAACGGCCGGCACCACGGTATGGCATTCATGCAGCTGGGCCACGAAGCGCGGATCGGTCTCGCGGAAGCCGACCAGCACCCCGCCCTTCTTCTCGACATACCGTACCGAGAAGCGTCCTTTACGGCGGTAAGCCCAGGCATCGGCGGTCAGGGCCGGCAACAGGGTTTCCGGAGCGACATGGCCGATGCGAAGCAGATTGTCCGTCAATGTCCGCTGCTTGGCCTCGATCTGGCGATCGCTGGCCAGATGCTGCAGCACGCAACCCGAGCACACCCCGAAATGCGGACACGGGGGTTCGACACGATCGGGGGATACGGTCAGGACTTCGAGCGTTCTGGCTTCGTCGAAATGACGGTTGCGTGCCGTCTGCTGGGCCCTCACGCGCTCACCGACCAGCGCTCCGGCGACGAACACGGTTTTGCCGTCGAGCCGGCCGACACCACGCCCTTCATGGCTGAGGTTGTCGATGTCGAGCTCGAATTCGCGCTTCGGTTTGGGTCCGCTTCGTGCCACAATGGAATTCCGTGATAAAGCCGTATTTTCGCAGATATCCCCGTGCTTTGGCATAACCTGCCGCAAAAACCGCCGATGAAACCATCCATACTGCTTATCGAAGACGATGACATCAGCCGCAGCTACCTCGCCGAGGCCATCGCCATGCTTGAGGTCGATTTGAGCGCCTGCGCGGACTTCGCCTCGGCCCATGCGGCCATGGTGGTAAATCCGCCCTCTCTCATCATTTCCGACCTGAATCTGCCCGACGGTGACCTCTATGCGCATGCCACGGCGTTTCCGGCCGGCATTCCCGTCCTGGCGATCAGTGCTGAACTTAGCCCGGCGGTCCGTGAACGCTTGGCCACAATCGGTATCCGCGAGGCTCTGGCCAAACCGATGCCCCTGGCCGAGCTGCATGAGGCCATTCACAGGTTGCATGGAGCCGTTCCGGAATTCTGGGACCGATCGAAAGCGCTGAAAGCCCTGGGTGGCAGCAGTGCGGCACTTCGCAGCATGCGTGCGATGTTCCTGGCGGAACTGCCTTCGGCCGCCATGAGCATTCAGAAGGAATACGATTGCGGAAATCGGACCGCCGTACACGATACCCTGCATAAACTCAAAGCCAGTTGCGGTTTTCTGGGGGCGGATCACCTGCTCGCCGCATGCCGCCTTCTGGATCAGGATCCATGCCTGCAAACACTGGCCGCTTTCCAAAGCAGCGTGACCGAAACCTTGGCGGTCATCCGCGCATCGGACGACTGAGCTCTCCGATCATCTGCCAGGAACGCGGCAGGGATTTTCCGAGATGCAGGGCGATGACGCCGTGCAACAACTGTCTCAGCACGCCCAAGGCTGCCGATGCCGGCATTTTGTCGGCATTGAAGGCGAGAAGGTCGGCACCCGACAGAGCGCCCGGTTCTTCGGCCTTCGCCGGCATCAGACCGAGTTCGGGATGCGCCCGGTAATGGCGATCCGGCTCGATGTCACTGCCATTGGCGGTGGACGACCAAGGAGCCATGTAACCCAATTGCTGGATCAGATCACGTTCGAAGCGGCGAACCAACCAGGCCAGCGGCATATTGCCGGCGAGCTCGGTACGCGCCGCCAGAAGCCGCTGGTAAAGTTCATTATCGGCATCCTGGCGTGGACAGAGTTTCAACACCAGTTCGTTGAGATAAAGACCGGCCATCAGCCGTTCGCCGGCGATGGCAAGCACCGGCGGCAATGGTTCGGACTGGGTCAGCGTGCCGAGCTCGCCTTTGAGCAGGAAACTGACTTTGATGTGCTGCATCGGCTGCAGTTGCGCACGCAGTACATGGTTCTTGGCACCGGTCACGCCTTTGGCGACCAGACCGATGATGCCGTGGTCACGGGTCAGCAATTCCAGCTGCAGACTGGTCTCGCGGTACGCCCGCTTATGCAGGACCAACGCAGGCTGCCATTCGACGCGCATCAGTCGTTGTAGCCGAACCGGCGCAGCGCGGCCTCGTCGTCGGACCAGCCATCTCGGACCCGGCACCAGGTTTCAAGGAACACCTTCGAACCGAACAGCTTTTCCATGCCGAGCCGTGCCGAAGTGCTGATGGCTTTCAACTGCTGGCCGCCCTTGCCGATGACGATGGCTTTCTGACCCTCCCGCTCGAGCCAGATCACCGCGCCGATGCGCAGCAATCCGCCGTCCTCTTCGAATTTCTCGATTTCAACGGTTGCTGAATACGGAAGTTCATCGCCAAGACGCTGCATCAATTGCTCACGCACCAATTCGCCTGCCAGAAAGCGCTGGCTTTTGTCGGTGATTTCATCCTCGCCATAGAGCGGCTCGGATTCCGGCATCAGCTGCAGTAGGCTTCTGACCAAATCGGCCGTGCCTTTGCTTTTGAGTGCCGAAATCAGGTGGACGGAGGTGAATTCCCGGTTTTCGGTCACTTCCTTGATGAATGGCAGCAATGCATCCTTGTCCTTGAGCTTGTCGATCTTGTTGATGACCAACAGCACCGGCACGTCGGAATCCTTCAGCGCCTGGTAGGCCAGCGCATCGTCGCTGTGCCAACGGCCGGCTTCGATGACCAGAACGGAGGCATGCACATCGCTGACCGCGCCGCGTGCCGCGCGGTTCATGTGCCGGTTCATGGCTCGGGACTGCTTGGCGTGGATGCCGGGAGTATCCACAAGGACGAGTTG
>JBMSNF010000146.1:0-4528 GCA_049421545.1 Arenimonas sp. | reverse complement strand
CGCCAATTTTACTGTGTTTGGGTGCCGCGCGCCTGTTTTACAAGGTGTCGGTCGGTGTAATCGCCGAAAACAAGCGTTCCAGCTCGTTGCGGACCGCGGGATTGGCGGCTTCGCGGGCGCGGGTCTGGGCCACCAGCACGTAATCGCCCGGAATTTTGGCGGTGCCCCGGAAGGCTTCGCGGCACAGGCGTTTGAGCCGGTTGCGGGTGACTGAAAGCGGTACCGCTTTCTTCGGCACCGCCAAACCCAGACGGGCCGGGGCGGCATGGGGCAGGAAATACAGACGAAAAAATACGCCCGAGTGCTTCAAGCCCGTTTTGAATACGGCTTGGAACTCAGGCGCGGCACGCAGACGTGCGGATTTCGGAAACGGCTGTGGCGACGGATCGGCCATGGCCAGAGGCAGCCCAAGGGCTGCCGGAGCGTTAGACGCAGAGGCGGGCGCGGCCCTTGGCGCGGCGGCGGGCCAGAACCTTGCGGCCATCGGCGGTTTTCATGCGGGCACGGAAACCGTGGTCGCGCTTGCGTTTGAGATTGCTGGGTTGGTACGTGCGTTTGGTGGCCATGACGGCACCTCGTTCAAAAGGGGGTGTAGTGAACTGGAAATTATAACGGCTTCACGGGCTTGCCGTCAAGTCACATAGCGCTTGGCAGAACCCGAGGCAACACGCTAGACTGGTCAACCGAGTGAGTTATCCACAGAAGATTTAACCCCGCATGAACGTTTGGTCGCAATGTTTGCAGCGCCTGGAGCAGGAATATCCGGCGGAAGATGTCCATACTTGGCTGAAGCCCCTGCAGGCCAGCCGGAACAGCGACGAGCTGCAGTTGCTGGCTCCGAACGCCTTCGTGGTCGATCAGGTGCGCGAACACTACCTGCCCCGCATCCAGGAACTGGCCAAACACTATTCCGGCGCGGATCTGGCCGTACGCATCCAGGTCGGTTCCAGTTCGAAAGCGGCGGCGGCGGCCAAAGCACCCACCAAAAAGACGGTCGAGGCCGATTTCCAGGGCAATGTCGACGGTCATTACACCTTCGACAACTTCGTGGTCGGCAAATGCAACCAGATGGGTCACGCCATGGCCCTGCAGGTCGCCAAGAATCCGGGCAAGGCCTATAACCCGCTGCTGCTTTACGGAAGCACCGGCCTGGGCAAAACCCATCTGATGTACGCCGCCGGCAATTTCATGCGCGCCCACAACCCGGGCATGCGTGTGCTGTACCTGCGCTCCGAACAGTTCTTCAACGCGATGATGAAAGCCTTGGCCGACAAGACCATGGCGCAGTTCAAAAAGCAGTTCCAGCAGGTCGATGCGTTGCTGATCGATGACATCCAATTCTTCGCCGGCAAGAACACCACACAGGAAGAGTTCTTCCACACCTTCAACTCGCTGGTCGACGGCAAGCAGCAGATCATCCTGACCTGCGACCGCTACCCGCGCGAGGTCGAGAATCTCGAGCCACGCCTGAAATCACGGCTGGGCTGGGGTCTGTCGGTGGTGTTGGAGCCGCCGGATGACGAAACCCGGGCCACCATCCTGATGGACAAGGCGCAGCGCCGGGGCATCGATCTGCCGGCGGATGTAGCCTGGCAGATCGCCAAGCGCCTGCACTCCAGCGTGCGCGATCTGGAAGGCGCGCTGAACACTTTGGCGGCCCGCGCCAACTTCACCGGCAAACCGATTACGCTCGAATTCGCCCAGGAAACCCTGCGTGATCTGATGCGCGCGCAAGCCACCGTGATTTCTTTGAGCAATATTCAGAAAACCGTGGCAGACTACTATCAATTGAAGCTGTCCGATCTGCTGTCGGCGCGCCGCACGCGTTCCCTGGCAAGGCCGCGGCAGGTGGCGATGGCCTTGGCCAAGGAGCTGACCGAACACAGTTTGCCGGAAATCGGCGAGGCGTTCGGCGGGCGTGATCACACTACCGTGCTGCATGGCTGCCGGGTGGTTTCAGGCTTGCGTGAATCGGATGGAAAAATCAGAGAAGATTGGGATAAATTGGTGCGGAAGTTGACGGAATAAAACGCGTAGGAAGTTGTGGATAATCTGTGATTGGAAATCGGACGATAAACTTATCCACAAACCACCCACACGCCTTACGACGCATTTTCACCACCCTTTCAAAGTGTTTTATTTGTTTAAAATCAAAAACTTATTGAGTTATCCCGTTGTTTTCCGGACACTACCACCACCACCAGTTTGAATAATTAACCTTAGTCATTGGAATCCCACTATGCGTTTTAGCCTCTCCCGTGAAGCCTTTCTGAAACCCCTGCAACAGGTCGTTAATGTGGTTGAACGCAGACAAACCCTTCCTGTGCTGAGCAATCTGCTGGTGCAGGTGGAAAACGGGCAACTGAGTCTGAAAGGCACGGATCTCGAAGTGGAGCTGGCGGCACGTTGCAGCATCGATGATGGCCAGGACGGTGAAGTCACCATTCCTGCCCGCAAACTTTTCGACATCGTGCGCGCCCTGCCCGATGGCAGCAAAATCGTACTCAGCCATTCCGGCGACAAGGCCACCATCCAGGCCGGAAAAAGCCGATACACCTTGGCCACCCTGCCTGCCCGGGATTTCCCGGAAAACGATCAACTCGCCATCATCGAGCGTATCCGTGTGCCGGAAGCCGCATTGAAGGAACTGATCGAACGTACCGCCTTCGCCATGGCGCAGCAGGATGTGCGTTATTACCTCAACGGTCTGCTGTTCGATCTGAAAGGCACCACCTTGCGTTGCGTCTCCACCGATGGCCACCGTTTGGCCCTGTGCGAAACCGAGTTGAGCGAAAGCGTGGAGAACCGCAAGCAGATCATCATGCCGCGCAAAGGCGTGCTGGAACTGCAGCGTCTGCTGGAAGACGGCAGCGATGACATCGAGCTGGAAGTCGGCAACAACCACCTGCGCATCAGCCGCAGCGATGTCACTTTCAGCACCAAGCTGATCGAAGGCAAATTCCCAGACTACGAAGCGGTCATTCCGATCGGCGCCGACAAGGAAATGCGGGTAGACCGCGACCTGCTGCGCAACGCCCTGCAACGTGCGGCAATTCTGTCGAACGAAAAGTTCAAAGGCGTCAAGCTCGATATCAACCCGGGCGTCCTCAACATCGTTGCCCACAATCCCGAGCAGGAAGAAGCCCAGGAGGAAATCGGCATCGATTCAGCCATCCAGGGCATCAGTATCGGTTTCAATGTGAACTACCTGCTGGAGGCCCTGTCGGCCCTGCGCGAAGACACCGTACTGATCAAGTTGCGTGATGGCAACTCCTCGGCTCTGGTGCGCGAGGCCAGCCACGAGCGCAGCCGCCATGTGGTCATGCCCTTGCGTCTGTGATGCATCTGACCGAACTGCAGGGCGCCAACCTGCGATGCTTTGCCGAGTTCTCCTTAACGCCCGTTCCGGGCGTTAATCTTTTGCTGGGTGAAAACGGGGCCGGAAAAACCACCATCATCGAAGCCATCCACATCCTGGGTTACGGTCGCAGCTTCCGTGGCCGCATCCGTGATGGCCTGATCAAGCAAGGCGCCGCCGCCCTGCAAATCACCACCCGATGGCAGGATGGCCATGGCGGGAGCCATCAAGCCGGCCTGCAACACAGCGGCAATGAGTGGCAGGCGCGTCAAGACGGCGCCGATGTCGATAATCTCGGTCAATTCTGCAGCCACTTCCCCGTACTCAGTTTCGAGCCCGGCAGCCATGCCCTCATTTCAGGGCCTGCCGATAACCGCCGACGCTTTCTGGACTGGGCCTTGTTTCACGTGGAACCGGAGTTCTTTAGCCAGTGGCGCCGCTTCAATCGCGCCCTCAAACAGCGTAATGCCTTGTTGAAAGCACAGCCCAGCGCGGAATCCCTGGCGGCCTGGGACCATGAATTCGCCGAATCCGGTGAGGCCATCCATTATTACCGGCAACGGTATCTGGACGCCCTGAACCCCGTATTCCAGGACATTTGCCGGGATTTCCTCCCGGAGGGCGGCGCCGCCACGCTGGCTTATGCTGCCGGCTGGCGCCAACCCCAAATGAGCCTGTTGGACGCATTGCGCCTGAATCGCGACCGCGACCTGCAGACCGGCTTCTGCAATGTCGGTCCGCACCGCGCCGACTGGCAAGCCACACTGAACGGGCAATTGCAGCAGGAGCACTTCTCACGCGGGCAGGCCAAACTCCTGGCTTTATCGGCACTCTTGGCCCAGGCCCAGAAATTCGTGGCCGAAAAGGGCTTTTGGCCCCTTCTCTGTTTTGATGATCTGGCCTCCGAGCTCGATTCCGGGCACTTCCGGCGCGTTTTGCGCTGGCTCTCCGGGAGCCAAGCCCAGATTTGGATCAGCGGCACGGAAGACCAGCCGGCCTATACCGAAAACTTCAGTGTGATCCAGCGGTTCCACGTGGAACACGGCCATATTGCGGACACTCAATAACTATAGGCGGGCGTGGCGATTTGATGTATAATTGGAGTGGTGGCTATTTTGGTTAAATAGCTATATAAAACAAAAGCTTAGCACCCCATTCTGGAGCTTGAAA
>JBMSNF010000145.1:0-4565 GCA_049421545.1 Arenimonas sp. | reverse complement strand
ATTCTGTATGACTACAAAGCCCTAAGCCTGTGCGCCGGCATGACCGATGCGCGTTTCACCACCACCACCGAAGTGTACCCGGACAGCCCGCGGGCCACGCCGGAAATCTGCAACGCCGCGCAAGTGGCGGCGGTGTGCGCGGCAATCGATTACGCCCTGCAGGCCTGAAATGCACGCCCTTTGCCGCGCCGTCAGCCCCGCCATCGCCGATTGCGAATTGAGTTTCATCGGCCGTGAGCCGATCAATGTGGCGCTGGCGCACCTGCAGCATGGGGAATATGTGGAATGCCTGAAAAAATTGGGCGTCTCGGTCATTGAACTGCCGGCCGAACCCGGCTTGCCGGATTCGGTATTCGTGGAAGATACCGTATTGCTGTTTGATGAATTGGCAGTACTCACGCGGCCCGGGGCGGAAAGCCGACGCGCGGAAGTGGACGCCATCGCGCCGGCGGTGCAGGCCGTGCGCACCCAGGTGGAACGCATCAGCGCACCGGGTACGATTGACGGCGGCGATGTGCTGCGGATCGGCAAGCGCGTATTCGTCGGTCTGTCGCAGCGCAGCAATCAAGCCGCTATTGATCAGCTTGCCAGCATCTTGAAGCCGTTCGGCTATTCTGTTACCGCTGTACCGATGCAGGAATGCCTGCATCTGAAATCGGCGGTCACCGCCTTGTCGGACGACACCGTACTGATTAATCCGGATTGGGTGGATGCCGCCTATTTCACCGAGTACCGGCAGATCCGCGTGGCCGACAGCGAAGCGCATGCCGCCAATGTCGTGCGCATCGGCGCGGCCATCCTCATGCCATCGTGTTTTCCGGAAACCCTTGCTCTGGTTCAGGCGGCCGGTTTTGCGGTCAGCACCGTGGATGTGTCCGAGTTACAGAAAGCCGAGGGTGCGGTAACCTGTTGCAGTGTCCTATTCATCGGGTGAGTGATGGCTGAAGAGAATAGCGAACTGCCGTTTGTCGCCGAATGCAACGAGGTGCCCTGGAACGCGCCGTTTGCTTGGCTGGCGGCTGGTTGGCGGGATCTGAAACGCACACCGCGGCTGGCCTTGACTTACGGGTTGATTATTTTTGCAGTCAGTTGGGGGGTGTCGCTGTTCGCGTGGTGGCTGGGCCGCTTCGCACTGCTGGCGGCACTGCTGTCCGGCTTCATCTACATCGCGCCGATGCTCGCCATCGGTCTGCATTCGGTCAGCAAGGATCTGGAAAGCGGGCGTCGGGTCAGTTTCCGGCGCTCGTCCAAACACATGGCCCGCGTGCTCGGGCAGGGCGCCGTATACGCGCTGATCCTGCTGGTGGTGCTGTTCATCTGGTCGCGTTCAGGCATGATGCTGTACGCGTTTTTTCCGGTGGAAGAGGGCAACCGCACCGTGCTGTTGGAATTCCTCGCGGTCGGTTCGGTGATCGGTACCGGTTTCGCCGCATTGATTTTCGCCTCCGCCGCGCTGTCGTTGCCGATGATCGTCGACAAGGACGCCGACATGGTCACTGCCTGTCTGTCGAGCGTGCATGCGGTGCTGCGCAACAAACCGGCGATGGCGGTGTGGGCGGCCTGCATCGTGGCCCTGACCGGACTGGGTTTCGCCACCGGCTATGTCGGTTTCATCGTCATCATGCCGTGGCTGGCGTTCTCGGCCTGGCATGCCTATCACCAGATCCTGCGCACCGAGCCCTGGCCGGCCTTGGCCGAGGTCGATCAGTAAGGGCTGAAGTTGATTGCCGTACGCAGCACCGGATAGCTTTGGTAGTTTTCATCCCATGACGGATGCCTGCGGGCGAAGAATTCCAGACGGCGCTGTGCGGATTTGGCAAAGTCGGCATCGGCGGCCAGTTTGGCTTCGAATTCGGCCTTGACCGCCGGATCTTTCAGCATGTCACGGGCCACTTCTTCGGCCACATAGTCCTCCATGTATTCCTTGCGCTCGAAACGGCCGTTGAAAAAGCCCCAGGCCAGCAAGGAATCCGGCGCCTGCGGTTCAAGCAGGCCCATGATCAGGCGGATTTTCGGGCTCATGATCGGCACGAACAGGCTGTTCGGCGCGATGCCGGACACCGCCGGCCGCCATTGGCCTTTCACCGTCAGGCCCTGATGGCTTTCGAAGGATTGCAGGCTGAGTTTGCTTTCGGTCACTTCAAAGCGCTCGACCGCGACATCGTAACGATCGCCGATCAGCCGGCGGGACTCGATGCCATGGATGCGCAGTTTGGCTTCCACCATATCGGCGAACGCCGGAGCCACCACATAACCGGCGACCGGGGCTTTCACCGACAGCAACGGGCTGTTGGTGTTGAACAGCGGAATCCGCCAGGTCTGCGGCTTGCTTTCGTCATAGCGGGTCATCAGCGCCCCGGATACTTCGGAAAGCGTGCGCGTGTATTGGTAGCCTTTGAAATCGATCAGCGTTGCGTTCTTCCCGGTTTGATAGCTCAGCGCGAATTCCTTGCCTGCCGAGAGTGCGCTCTGCCGGTCGACCTCTTTGGCGGTCGCGAGCCAGGACTGGCCGTTCCGAGCGACCTGTGACAAGGTTGCACGGATGGTCTCCGCGGTGGCTTTGACGCGCACCGGATAGGTCTTCCAGGAATGCGTTTCGACCAGAACACCAAAGCGGTTGCGCAACTGGAAATAGCCGGTGGAAAAGCGCGGAAGTGAAACGGCATCGGCGAAACCCGATGCCGGATTGTCATCCTCGATGAAGGACGGATAGAACGGCAGGGCCATCGAACCGTTTTCATTCAACTGACTTAGCACGGCTTTTTGGTAGGTTCTGCCGATGCTGCGCAGGCGCTCATCGCCGGAATAAACCGGCTCGATCTGAACCGAAATGTCATGTTGGAATTTGGCGCCGTTGGTCACGTGCAGGTCCACATAAAACAGGGGGTCCCATGCGTTGACCATGGCCAGCATGGCCTGCATTTCCGGGCTGTCGGCTTTCATGTAATCGCGGTTCAGATTGAAGTTCTGTGCCGTGGTGCGCCAGCCCATTTCCTTGGGTCCGCGCTGGTTGGGCCGGTTCCAGGCCGCGAAGCGTTCGTGGCCATCGACGTTGAAAACCGGTACGAACAGCAGGACCTGCCGGTTCAGCGGGTTGCCGGTGCCGGGCTGCTGCAACAACTCCCGCAGCACCAGAAATCCGGCATCCTTGCCATCGATTTCACCGGCGTGAATGCCGCCTTGAATCAGGGTGACCGGCAGGTTTACCGCCTTGGCCGCTTCCGCGTCCAGAATGCCTTGGCTGTTGACGGCCAATGCCCACATGCTGCGGCCTTCGGGGCTCTTGCCGAATTCGAAACAGCGCACCTGCTTGGGAAATGTGCCGGCGAAATCCTGACAAAGCTGGGTGACTTCGGCATAGCGCCCGGTTTCGGCATATGCCGTGCGTTCAGCGTGGGTGCTGAGATCGGTCGCCGTAACGGACGAAGTTGTGGCCAGTAATGCCAGGAGTAGGGCGGCTTTGCTCATGATAAAATGATTCGATGAAAAGAATGCCAGTATAGCCATTTCGTTCCAGTTCATCCCAATCAGGTTTGCCATGCTTGCCCGAATTCCGTTGCCCTTGCGCGTCCCGCTGATTTACCTGCTGATTGCCGCCAATACCGTCATCCGGGTCAGTGTCTTGTTGCTGTGTGCCTTGTTCAAGGCGATTTTGCCCGTCAAGCCGCTGCAACGCGTGCTGGATCGCTGGATTATCGGGCTGGCCGAGGCCTGGATCGGCTTCAACAGCTGGATGATGGACCATATGACCACCCTGCAGGTGCATTACCGTGAGGATGCCGCGCTGGATTCCCAAGGCCACTATCTGGTGCTGTCCAACCATCAGAGCTGGGTTGACATCCTGGTGCTGCAGAAAGTGTTCAACAAACGCATACCGTTCATGCGCTTTTTTCTGAAGAAAGAGCTGTTCTGGGTGCCCATGCTCGGCCTGGCCTGGTGGGCGCTGGATTTTCCGTTCATGCAGCGCCACACCAAATCGCAGCTGCAGAAACGCCCGGAGCTGGCCGGGCAGGATATCGCCGCCACCCGCAAGGCCTGCGAGAAATTCCTCGGCAAGCCGGTGTCGATCATGATCTTTCCCGAAGGCACTCGGTTCACGCCGGCCAAGCACGCCCAGCAGCAATCGCCCTTGCCGGCACTGCTGAAACCCAAATCCGGCGGCATGGCCTATGCGCTGGATGCCATGGGTCGGGGCCTGCATGCGATTCTGGACGTCACCCTGCATTACCCGAACGGCATTCCGGGCATGGCCGATCTGATCGCCGACCGCATCAAACACGTACAGGTCGATGTCCGTCTGCGCCCGATTCCGGAGGCCCTGCGGGCCGGTGACTACGAAAACGACCGCGCCTTCCGGGCGCAATTCCAGCAATGGATGAACGGCCTGTGGCAGGACAAGCAGGCCATTTTGGACGGGTATGTGAAACCCTGAGCATTCAAGGTCAGGCGCGCTTGTTCGCGGTCTGCACCTGACTTAAAATGAACCGATACCATCAGCCAGGGACAGGGGAACCGCGGCATGGGGCTGATCGCCGAGTTGAAACGACGCAACGTGTTCCGCATGG
>JBMSNF010000144.1:0-4589 GCA_049421545.1 Arenimonas sp. | reverse complement strand
GCAAAGACCGGGGGCAGACCAATCCCGGCGTGGCCCAAGCGCAGGTGTACGGCAGCCGCTATGCCATGCGCGTGTGGTTGAACCCCGAACGACTGGCCGGTTACGGCATGGCCCCGTCCGATGTCGAGGCCGCATTGCGCGCGCAGAACGTGGAAATTCCGGCCGGCCGCGTGGAAGGCCTGCAGCGCGAATTCACCGTACTCTCGGAAACCGATCTGAAAACACCGGAGCAGTTCGCGCAGATCATCCTCGGCAACAGCAACGGCTATCTGGTGCGGCTGGGCGATGTCGCCCGGGTCGAGCTGGGCGCCGACTCGGCGCGTTTCCGCGCCCGCTTCAACGGCAAGAACGCCATCCCGCTCGGCATCGTCAAGCAGGCGGTCGCCAATCCGCTGGAAATATCCAAAGCCATCAAGACCATGCTGCCGCAGATCACGCGCGCGTTGCCGGCCGGCATGAAGGTCGAGGTCGCCTACGATTCCACCATCTTCATCGAGAAATCCATCAGCGAAGTATATGTGACCGTGTTCGAGGCCATGCTGCTGGTGGTACTGGTCATTTTCCTGTTCCTGCGCAACTGGCGCGCGGTACTGATTCCGATCGTGACCATTCCGGTGTCGCTGATCGGCGCGTTCGCCATCATGTACATGCTCGGTTTCTCCATCAACATCCTCAGCCTGCTGGCGATGGTGTTGGCCATCGGCCTGGTGGTGGACGATGCCATCGTCATGCTCGAGAACATCTACCGCCACATCGAAGAAGGCATGCCGCCGCTGCAGGCGGCGTTCAAGGGCAGCAGGGAAATCGGCTTCGCCATCATCGCGATGACCCTGACCCTGGCCGCGGTGTATCTGCCGTTCGCGTTCTCGACCGGACGCACCGGCAAGCTGTTCATCGAATTCACCCTGACCCTGGCCGGCGCCGTGCTGGTGTCGGGCTTCACCGCGTTGACGCTATCGCCGATGATGTGTTCGAAACTGCTGCGCCATGAAACCGAGCACGGCCGTTTCTACCTGTGGGGCGAGCGCATGTTGGCGTCGCTTGATGGCGCTTACCGGCGCGTGCTGGCACGCGTGCTGTCGGTACGCAAACTGGTGGTGATCGGTGCCGCGGCGGTGTTCGCCGGTGCCGCGCTGCTGTTCACTCTGCTGCCGAAGGAACTGGCGCCGCAGGAAGACCAGGGCCTGATCATCGGTTTCGCCAATGCGCCCGAAGGTGCCACCATCGATTACACCGACGGCTACGCCAAGCAGATGGAAAAAGTGTTCGAGAACGTGGTCGAACGCGACCGCTCGTTCGTCATCGTCGGTTTCGGTGAAGTCACTTCCGCCATCGGCTTCGTCGGCCTCAAGGATTGGGACGAACGCGCGCGTACCGCGCAGCAGATCGCCGGCGGCCTGTTCCCGCAGTTCATGGGCATTACCGGTCTGATGGCGTTTCCGGTCACGCCGCCGCCGCTCGGCCAGAATGATTTCGGCCAGCCGGTCAGTTTCGTGGTGCAGACCACCGGCACCTGGGAAGAACTGGACGGCACGGTCAAAAAACTATTGACCAAGATGCAGGAAAATCCGCAGCTGACCAATCCGGATTCCGATCTGAAATTGAACAAGCCCGAGCTGCGCGTGCTGATGAACCGCGACAAGATCGCGTCGGTCGGCACCGATGTCGGTACGGTCGGCCGCACCCTGGAAACCATGCTCGGCGGCCGCAACGTCACCCGCTTCAAGAAGGGTTCCGAACAGTACGACGTGATCGTGCAGGTCGATGACGGCCTGCGCCGCACTCCGGAGTCGCTGGCCAATATCTACGTGCGCGGCAACGACGGTCTGGTGCAGATGAGCAATCTGGCCACGGTGTCGGAAACGGTGGCGGCCAAGGAGCTGAACCACTTCAACAAAATGCGTTCGGCGGTGATCAGCGCCGGTCTGGCGCCCGGCTATTCCCAGGGCGATGCGTTGGTCTGGATGGAGAACGCCCTGCAGCAGGTGGCGCCGGGCTCCCAATATGATCTGAACGGACAATCCCGCGAGTTCCGCGAATCGGGATCCAGCACCGCAGCCCTGCTGCTGCTGGCGCTGGTGTTCATCTATCTGGTACTGGCCGCGCAATTCGAAAGCTTCATCGATCCGTTGGTGATTCTGATGTCGGTGCCCTTGGCGGTGTTCGGCGCGTTCCTGTGTCTGGTGCTGCTCAATGCCGGCGCCGGTCTGGGCCTGTGGAACGCCACCGGATCCTGGAACATCTACACGCAGATCGGTGTAGTCACCTTGATCGGTCTGATTTCCAAGCACGGCATCATGATCGTGGAATTCGCCAACCAATTGCAGGAACAGGGCAAGAGCAAGTTGGAGGCGGTGTTGGACTCCGCCACCCTGCGTCTGCGCCCGATTCTGATGACCACCGGTGCCATGGTGCTGGGTGCGGTGCCGCTGGCGCTGGCCTCCGGTGCCGGCGCGGAAGCGCGTCACCAGATTGGCTGGGTCATCGTCGGCGGATTGAGCATCGGCACCGTGTTCACGCTGCTGGTGGTGCCGGTGGTGTATTTACTGCTGGCGCGCGATCATCGGCCGGCGGCGGCGTGATTCAATTGCCGCGGTAACGGCAACCGGATGTGCAGGTTTCGTGCACCCACACTTCGCTCAATGCCGGCAGCGCCGGTTTCAGTTCGTTCCAGATCCAACGCGCCAGATTTTCGCTGGTCGGGTTTTCCAGGCCGGGCACATCGTTCAGGTAGTGATGGTCGAGCCGTGCGTAAATCGGCTGGAACGCCGACTTGATGTCGGTGAAATCCATGATCCAGCCGGTGTGCTCGCCGGGCGTACCGGCCACGAACAGTTCCACCAGAAAAGAATGGCCGTGCAGGCGCGCGCACTTGTGCCCGTCCGGCACGTTCGGCAGACGGTGGGCGGCTTCGATGTGGAATTTCTTGTAGATTTCCATGCGGCGGACTGCTCAAATGACCGCCGATAG
Organism: Arenimonas sp.; assembly: GCA_049421545.1. GTDB lineage: Bacteria > Pseudomonadota > Gammaproteobacteria > Xanthomonadales > Xanthomonadaceae > Arenimonas. The sequence goes on along the minus strand of JBMSNF010000144.1, from coordinate 1,619 downwards.
CATAGCATTAAAGCCCCTGATGCCCGTAAACGCCGGAGCCCCGTGATTTCCTTCGAGCAGGCCCTTGATGCCGTCCGCCAACGCGCCCGCCTGCAGCCCGCGCTGCCGATGGCGGTGGATGCGGCGCTTGGCCATGTAGTGGCCGAGGCGATTATCGCCCCCGAATCGCTGCCGGGCTTCGACAATGCCGCGATGGATGGCTTTGCGCTGAGCGCCGCGCATCTGGCACTGCCGCCGGGCACATCGATTCCGCTGCAGGGCGTGCAGGCTGCCGGCGATGGCCGGTCGACGCTGGGCGCTGCCGCCTGCCGGATCATGACCGGCGCGCGCGTACCGGACGGCACGGCGACCGTGGTGCCGGTGGAAGATGCCAGCGTTCACCAATCACCCGACGGCACGCAGAGCTTGGTGTTGAACACGCCGGCGGGCGAGGGCATGCATATCCGCCGTGCCGGTGAAGATGTCCGCGCCGGAAGCTGCGTACTTTCCGCGGGCACGCGCCTGCTGCCGCAACACCGGATGCTGTTCGCCGCGCTTGGCATTTCGCAGGTGAGCGTGCATGCGTCGGTGACTGTGGCCGTGCTGTGCACCGGCGCCGAACTGGTGGACGCCGCTGCGCCACTGGTCGATGGCCACATCCGCAACAGCAACGGTCCGTATCTGTGCGCGGCATTGCCGGCGATGGGCGCAGCCATTGCGCTGTACCGCAGCGTTCCCGATTCCGCGGCCGCTTATGTCGATGCCGTGCGCGAGGCCGAACGCGCCGGCTGCCGGATCATTATCAGTACCGGCGCGGTGTCGATGGGCGTGCATGATTTCGTACCGGAAGCCCTGCGCGTGCTTGGCGCTGAAACGGTGTTCCATAAAATGCAGATGCGGCCGGGCAAACCGAACCTGTTCGCGGTGTTGCCTTCGGGCGCGCTGCTGTTCGGTTTGCCGGGCAACCCGATGTCGTGCGCGGTGGGCGCGCGCTTTTTCGTGCAGGCCGCACTTCGCCATATGCAGGGGCTGCCACCGGAACCGCCATTGCGCGCCGTGTTGCAGGCGCCGCTGCGTAAAAAACCGGGCTGGACGCTGATCCAGAAAGCCTGGCTGGCGGCCACAATGGAGGCGCAGCTGCAGGTGCAGGTTCTTGATGGCCAGGAGTCGTTCCGGATCCATCCGTTTGCCCAGGCCAACGCCTGGGCCGTGCTGCCGGAATCCGAGGCTGAACTTGCGGCCGGCACCTTGCTCGATTGCTACCCGCTGCAGCCGTTTCCGGAATGGCCATGCGCGCCGACATCGGCCTGATTCTGGCCGGCGGCCGTTCGCGCCGCATGGGGGAAGACAAAGCGCGGCTGGCCTTGGCCGACGGCACGCTGCTGGCCTGGCAGGTCGCGCGGCTGACGCCATACTGCCAGCGCGTGGTGGTCAGTGGCGATTATCCGGAATTCGACAGCCTTGCCGATGTACAGCCGGATCTGGGCCCGCTGGGCGGATTGCAGGCGGCGGCGCTGCGTTTTCCCGGCGCCTCGCTGTGGGCAGTGCCGGTGGACATGCCGGCCTTCGCGGGCACGCACCTGCAAGCATTGATGCAGGAAGCAACAGCGGCGCATTACCACGAGAAACCCTTGCCGGCC